>CAYQXR010000001.1:0-126720 GCA_964421625.1 uncultured Gemmatimonadaceae bacterium
CGATGTAGTACGAGGAGCGCGCCCCCGAGGCCAGCACGAAGTCGCCGTGCCGGATTGAGCGCGCGCGCAGCAGGGCCACCAGCGCGGCGTGGAGTGCGGGATCAGTCACGACGGAACAGCGTGGCGAAGAACCCCTTGCGACCCGGTTCGGCTGTCGCCGCTTCGCAGAACGCGGCCGTGAAATCCCGCACCGTCTTCCAGCGCTTCTTGACGTCACGCGAGAGGCCTTTCATGACGACCTCCTCCAGCCGGGGCGAGAAGCGGGTCCGGGCCGCCTGATTGAGCGGAATCGGATCCTGGGTCAGCAGTTGCTGGAAGAGTTCCCGGGGGTTCTTGCCGGGGAAGGGCGTGACTTCGGTCAGCATCTGGTAGGCGATCACCGCCAGCGAGTAGACATCGGCCTGCTCACCCACCAGTTCGCCCGAGAGCGCCTCGGGTGCCACGTACTGGAGCGTGCCGACGAAGAAACCGGCCCGGGTGAGCCGCTCCTCTTCCGGCAGCTCGGCGTCCCGGGCAATGCCGAAGTCGAGCAGTCGAGCCGTCTGGGTGGCCGGGTCGTACATGATGTTGGCGGGCTTGAGGTCCCGATGGATGATGCCGGCGGCATGGGCCTGCTCCAGCGCCAGCCCGAGCTGGTGGATCAGCGTGGCCGCCAGCGGCGGGGCCAGGGCCCCGGACCGACCGAGGAAGGTCTCCAGCGGCTCCCCCTCGGCCCATTCGAGGGCGAGGTACTGCTTGCCGTCGGCCTCGCCGTAGTCCCAGGTGCGGACCACGTTCGGGTGTACCACCCGGGCCCCGAACTCGGCTTCGCGCAGGAAGCGCTTGACCGCAATCGGGTCCGTGGCCAGCCGGGGCCGCAGCACCTTGAGGGCGACCACCCCGCGGTCGGGGTGTTCCGCCTGATACACCTGGGCCGTGCCCCCCTCTCCGACCGAGCGGAGAATGTGGTAGCCGGCGAGGGTCTGACCGACGAGAGAGTCCTGTGCCATGAAGCGGGGAAAGGTACGGGAGGCGCCCCGTTCCGGCAAGCGGCGGCACCGCCCCGATATATGTCGTATTATTCGCCATGCGCCCATTCCGGACCTTCCGCCCTGTTGCGACCCTCCTGGTCGGCTCGCTCGCCGTCAGCGCCTGTACCGGCTGGCAGCGCGTCGGGGCACCCAGCGGGCCAACCGCCGAGCAGCAGATCCTGCAGGGGATGGACCCGTCGACATTGCAGGCCTCGCTGGGCCGCCTGGTCTCCACCGTCGGCGTGCAGTACACCGGCAGCGTGGCCTACACACCCGGCCCGGGCGACACCACCCAGGCGGTGGTCGCGCTCTCCGTGGCCAACCGGACCTTCTCCTTCCAGCGCGACGGCGACGCCTGGTCGGCCCACTACCGGCTCGAGTACCTGTTCGAGCGCCCGGGATTCCCGCCGGTCCGGGTCGACCGCGAAGAATCCGTCCGGGTCGCCTCCTTCAACGAGACGCTGCGGATCGACGAGAGTCTGATTCTCCAGCAGGTGGTGCCGGTGCAACCCGGCGCGTACTCCCTGACGGTGCGGCTCACCGACCTGCGCAACCGGGCCGTGGGCACCGCCAAGATCCCGACCACGGTACCGGCCTTCGCGCCGGGAAGCGTCACGGCGCCGATCCTGATCTACGGCGTGACGGAGCGGGACAGCCGGGACGACTCGGTCAAGGTGGTGCTGAACCCGCGGGGCACTGTGGCCTACGGCGGCGACACGCTGCGGCTCTACCTGGAAGGCGTCGGCTACCGGACGCCGACCGACGTGCCCCTGATCATCCGCGATGAGCGCGACAGCGTCATCTTCCAACAGATGCTGCGCATGACCGGCACCCAGGAGATCCAGCCCTTCCAGATCGCCATCGCGCCGGACCGGGCGCCGCTGGGTCGGCTCGACATGCGCGTCGGCGACGACACACTCACCCAGCGCACCCAGGCCATGGTGTCCTTCTCCCACTCCTGGCTGGTGACCAACTTCGAAGAACTCCTCGGCATGCTCCGGTATTTCGGCCACGAGGAACGGATCAGTGCGCTGCGCCGCGCCCGCCCCGTGGAGCGGTCGGGACTCTGGCAGACTTTCCTGCGCGAGACGGACCCCAATCCGGGCACCCCGGAGCATGAGGGCCTGGAGCGCTACTTCGCCCGGCTGGCCTACGCCAACCAGCGGTTCCGGGACGAGGGCATCTCCGGCTGGCGCACCGACCGGGGCGAGGTCTTCATGACCCTGGGCGAACCCGACGAGATCTTCGACCGCTCGCGCGATCCGGCCTACCGGTACTGGGCCTGGAACTACAACCAGCTCCAGGTCACGCTGTTCTTCCACGACGCCACCGGGTTCACCCGCTACCGTCTGACGCCCGAGAGCCGCTCGGCCTTCGAAATGGTCAAGCTCTCGGGGCGCCGCCCCGACTAGTCCGCCGCCGACCCGGTCGGCGCGGGCGCGGGTTATCCTTGGCCCATGCCCAATTCCGCCCCCCCCCGGCTCTTCCTGGTCGATGGCTATGCGCTGATCTACCGCGCCTTCTTCGCGCTGATCTCGCGACCGCTGCGCACGGCACGCGGTGAGAACACCTCCGCCGTCTGGGGTGTCACCAACTTCCTCTTCCGCCTGACCGAGAAGTACCGGCCCGACGCCGTGCTCTGGATCAACGACGCAGGCGACTCCTTCCGCACCGAGCTGTACCCCGAGTACAAGTCGACCCGCGAAAAACTGGACGACGAACTCCAGGCCGACTTCGACCAGTCCGTTGAGCGGATCGCCACCCTGCTCGAGCGCTTCCGCATCCCCCTGGTGAAAGTCGACGGCTACGAGGCCGACGACGTGATCGGCACGCTGGCCACCCAGGCCGCCGGGCACGGCATGGACGCCGTGATCGTCTCGGGTGACAAGGATTTCTACCAGTTGATCCGTCCGGGCATTGCCCTGCTCAACCCTGGGCGCGGCGGGCCCGCCGGCGTCGACGAACTCTGGGTCACCGAGGCCAATGCCAGCGATCGCCTCGGTGTGCCACCGCACCAGGTGATCGACTACCTCGCGCTGGTGGGCGATGTCTCGGACAACGTGCCGGGTGTGAAGGGGATCGGCGAAAAAGGCGCTGTGCAGCTCCTGCGCGAGTACGGCTCGCTGGAAGCGCTGCTGGCCCGCGCGGCGGAGGTCCCGCAGAAGCGCTCGCGCGAGGCACTGTTGAGCCAGGGCGATCAGGCCCGGCTGTCCCAGCATCTGGTGACCATCCGGACCGACGTGCCGGTGTCGCTCAACACCAGCCTGCTCACCCGCCAACCGCCGGACTATCCGGCACTGCTGCAGCTCTTCAGTGAACTGGAGTTCACGTCGCTGGTGGCGCGCCTGACCTCGCAGGGCGGGGCCACCGCGCCGGAGGCGACGGCCGACACGGCCGCCGCACCGGTGATGACCGAGGCGCCGCTGGTGGTACCGGTCGTAGACACGCTGGCAGCGCTGGAGGCACTGCTGCCGACCTGGCGCAGCGCGCCGCTGCTGGCCTTCGACACCGAGACCACGTCACTCGCGCCACACGACGCCGAACTGATCGGACTCTCGCTGGCAGTGTCGCCCACCGAGGTCTGGTATCTGCCGTTCGGTCACCGCGCCCCCGGGGGCGATCTCTTCAGCGGCACGGCAGATGCGCCCGCCACCGACGCGCCGCGCAACCTGCCCCCGATCACCGACCCGGCCTGCGCACCGCTGCGCGCGCTGCTCGAAGATCCGGCGCTGCCCAAGGCAGGCCACAACCTCAAGTACGATATCCAGGTGTTGCGGCGCGCCGGTATCACCGTGGGCGGGCTGGCCTACGACTCCATGCTGGCGTCGTTCGTGGTCAATCCGGGACGCCGCTCACACGGCATCGACCTGCTGTCGCTGGAGCTGCTGCAGCGGCCGATGCGCTCCTACACCGATCTGACCGGCAAGGGAAAGCAGCAGATCCCCTTCGCCGAGGTGCCGGTGCCCGAGGCTGCAGCCTACTGCGGCGCCGACTCGGCGACGGTGCTGGCGCTGCGCGAGCACTTTGCTCCCGCCCTCGACGACCCGACGGCCCGGACACTCTTCGAGTCGCTGGAAATGCCGCTGATTCCGGTGCTGGCCGACATGGAGTGGACCGGCATCGCCATCGATCGGGAGCACTTCGCTGCACTCGACATCGAGCTGCGTCACGACCTGGAGCACCTGGAGACCGAGATCCGCCGGGTGTCGGAGGAGCCGGGACTCAACATCAACTCCCCGCGCCAGCTCGGGGTGCTGCTGTTCGAGAAGCTGGGGCTTCCCGTCATCAAGAAGACCAAGACCGGCCCCTCGACCGATGCCGATGTGCTGGAGCAGTTGGCCGCCCAGGGTCACGAACTGCCGCGTTTGATCCTGGGATACCGGGAACTGCAGAAGCTGAAGAGCACCTACGTCGATGTGCTGCCGCGGGCGGTCAATCCCGCGACCGGACGCATCCACACCTCGTACCACCAGGTGGGCGTGGCGACTGGACGGCTCTCCTCCTCGGATCCCAATCTGCAGAACATTCCCGTGCGCACACCGCGCGGCGAGGCGATCCGCCGCGGCTTCGTGGCCGCTCCGGGATGGCAGTTCATCGTGGCGGACTACTCCCAGATCGAACTGCGGCTGATGGCCCATCTGTCGCAGGACCCGGCCTTCGTCGAGGCCTTCCGCACCGGGGGAGACATCCACCGGCAGACGGCGGCGCTGACCTTCGGCTGCGCGCCGGACGCGGTCACCAGCGAGATGCGCGCCCGCGCCAAGACCATCAACTTCGGCATTCTCTACGGCCAGGGCCCCTTCGCCCTGGGCAACTCGCTCGGCATCACCCAGGACGAGGCCAAGCAGTTCATCGCCGAGTACTTCGGGCGCTTCGCCGGCGTGCGCGGCTGGCTCGACCGCCAGATCGCCGAGGGCAAGGCGCGCGGCTACGTCGAGACGCTGTTCGGGCGGCAGCGGGCGATTCCCGAGATCAACGACCGCAACTTCAACATCCGCGCCTTCGGCGAGCGGCTGGCCCAGAACACGCCGCTGCAGGGCAGCGCGGCCGATCTCATCAAGCGGGCCATGATCGACCTGCACCGGGCCCTGCCCGCGGCCGGACTGCGGGCGCGCCTGCTGCTGCAAGTCCACGACGAACTGGTGGTCGAGGCGCCGGAAGAGGAAGTGGCGGCGGCGGCGGCGCTGGTACACGACCAGATGGTCGGTGCTGCGGAGCTGTCGGTGCCGCTGGAGGTGTCGATCGGTGTCGGAGCGAACTGGGTTGAGGCGAAGCACTAGTCCGATGCATTCATCCTGACGATTCTCATGGATAGCTTCCTGGATCCCGCCCGGCGAGGGTGAGTCGAGGAGCGGTCCACCGTGCGGAGATCGTCCCGCTTGCCGTGCGGTTGAAGTCGCGGGGCAGGCACAGGCTGCTGCTGTTCGTTGGGATTGTATGGGCGACCAGCCGGTCGCCCCTACACCCCGGGTCGATTGCGTGGGTAGACTTCACCATGGGTTTGCTGGGGTCCTACCACAATGAGCGACCTGCGGCTTCGGTCGGAGATCCGCCTGCCCGAACCTGGGTCCGCCCCGTGAGTGAGTGATCGTATGACCATGACCTCCCGATGGCCTCCATGGATTCCGATGACCTGGACCGCACTTAAGGTGCTCCTGGCGGTGGCACTGTATGGCATGCTCCTGGGTGAGGTACTGAACGAGCTTCACTTCATGATCGCGTTCAGCGGCACCCCGGGAGACTCGAACCCCCTGTTCCTGATCGTCGCCGGACCGTGGTTCCTGGGACCTCCAGCAGTCCTCCACGGACTTGTTGTTCTGGTCAACAGCCGCGACTTCCCGCTGCTGCGGCGGGTTGCCAGCACGTTTCTGGCGAGTGTGGTGGCGCCACCCCTCCTCTACCTCGTCACTGGCCTCGTGATCGGATTCTTGCCGACATCGTGGGCCAATATCGTCTCGGGCGTCATCGTGTTCGGTGCATGGTTCCTGTTGCCGATCGTTGCCACCTATGCGTCGGATCGTGTGCTGCATCCCGCCCGACGGTGGGGACGTTCCAACACCATGCTGTCCTGCCTCGTGAGTGCTTTGTTTCTCCTCACCGGGTGTGCTACTCAACCACCATTGCCGCCAATCTCGCCACTCGACCAGTTGCCATCGGTCCACCTCGGAATCCGTGGCGCGGCCCTGCGTGCGCAGCGACCAGACGCCGTGCACTGGCGCTACGGCATCCTGATCGAACAGCTTGGTGAATACCAGGCGTCCTATGTGCTTGCCCAGGCCGGTGGATCAGCGCCCCTGCCCTGGCGACGTCTCTGGAGGGTGACCACTCTCCGCGAGTTTGCCGGTGACAGCATGGCAGCGCAGGAGGAATGGCTGGCGCATGTCCGGAATGCTATGACTCGACTGGGACCGCCCCAGCGGTGCAGTGCGGGGAACACCATGCCGGAATTGAAGCAGGGCGTGGCCTGGGACCTGCCTCGCCAGGCACTGGAAATCTCGCTCCTCCGACACCGGGTGAACTGGCGGTCCGACAGACCGTCGGTCGACTCCTTTCGAGTGGAAGTGAAGGCCGTCCCTCCCACAAGCGTCCAGTATACTGGACCGTGCGGCGCCGACGGGTTGCCCGCCGAGTCCGATCCCGATCATCAATGACTGAACCCATGAATGAGTCACTCCGGCACTCAGTCGCCTGGATGACCTTCGCCGACCGCCTGTGCAATCCCTCTGAACCGTGGCGACGCGGGAACGATGGAGCGGCGGGGTGAACCCCGCACCCCGCCCTGGCGCACTCGCCTGGACAACGGCCAAGGTGGTGGCCTCCATGGTGTTGTACACCACTAGCCTCTACCTCAGCTATGCCGTCGCGATCGCCGCCACGCTGCCCGAAGGGGGAAAGGTGCCGGCGATCGCTCCCCCCATCGTGGCCATTCCCTTCGGGGTCATCCACGGGCTGGTCGTCCTCATTCGCAGCAGTTCCTTTTCGCTGCCGCGCCGGATGCTCAGTTCGCTGCTGGCGGGTACCGCCGGTGGCCTCCTGATCTTTGGGATCGGCGAGATCGGTCTGGCACTCCCGGAGTTTCCGGCCAAGCTGTTCGCCTGGACGGTGTACATACCGACGGTTCTTTTGCAGGCTTTTGGTGGGACGATCCTCGCGGACCGCCTCCTGGATCCCGTCGGGCGTAGCTGAGCTGCGGAGCGACCCACCGCGCGGAGATCGCCCCGGCTTGCCGTGCGGTACCCCAACATGCAGGGCGACCGGCCGGTCGCCCCTACTACACATCCTCCCCTCGCCGCCCTCCCGGCCACCAGTTCCAGCTTCCGGCGATCTGCATCAGCGCCGGGACGACCACCATCCGGATGATGGTCGCATCCAGGAAGACCGCCACCGCCAGACCGAATCCGACGAACTGCATCAGCAGAATCCGGGAGAAGGCGAAGGCGCCGAAGACCGCGATCATGATCAGTGCCGCCGAGGTGATCACCGAGGCCGTCGCTGAGAGCCCTTCGCGGGTGGCGAGCGTGTTCATGCCGGTCCGGTCGTAGGCTTCCTTGATCCGGGCCAGCAGAAAGACCTCGTAGTCCATCGACAGGCCGAACACCACCGCGAACACGATCACCGGCACCAGGATGTAGATCGCCGACGTGGGGCCGTCCAGCCCGAGGATGGCATTGCCCACGCCCTGCTGGAACACCAGGACGATGATGCCGAAGGTCGCGGCCACCGAGAGTGAGTTCATCACGACGGCCTTGACCGGCACCAGCACCGAGCGGAAGACCACGCCCAGCATGAGCGCCGTCACCGCGAGCACCAAGGCGATCACCAGCGGGAAACGGCGCAGCAGGATGGTCTGAAAGTCGAGCGCCCCGGCGACATACCCGCCGACCCAGGTACTGCTGCCCTCGAGTTGCGGCACGGCGCCACGGGCCAGGAAGGCCCGGGTGTCGCGCACTAGGTCCATGGTGGTGGTCAGCGACACGGTGTCGGCCGGGATGATGTCCAGCAGCGTGGTGCGGCCGTCCTGCGCCAGATAGGCGTCGAGGAAATCGGCGTGATCGGTCCGGGCAGCCTCGAGATCGCCGTAGAACATGGTGTACTCGAGGATGGTCATCCCCTCGCGCAGATCGACCAGCGACTGCACCTCGCCCACGCGTGGATCGGCCCGCAGCGAATCGGAGAGACGGCGCAGTCCGCGCAACGCGGTGGCCTCGGTGGCGTCGGTGCCCTCCGGGAAGCGCACCAGCAGCCGGACCGGCTGGATGTACCCCGACATCCCGATCCGTTCCAGCGTGCGGACGCCGGCCCCGGCCTCGGTCTGTTCCGGCCACCAGTGGCGCGACGGCAGACCGATCTGGATCAGCAGCACCGGCAGGGTGAGCACGGTGATCGCCAGAGAGCCCAACGCCAGGGCCCGGTACGGATGCCGCGAGATGGTCCGGGCCCAGCGTTCCCAGATCTGGGGCCGATGGTACCAGGCCAGCCGCCCGGCCAGCCAGCGCGGTCGGTCGATGTTGCGCCCCAGCAGCGCCAGCAGAATCGGCAGCAGCGTGGTGGCCAGGAGCACGGCGATCGCCACCACGACCAGCCCGGCGATGCCGACACTCACCGTCTCGTTGAGCGGGGTGAGCAGCAGCGCCGAGAATCCCACCACCACCGTCATGCCCGAGGTGAACACCGCCATCCCGGCGGTGGCGAAGGTGCGCACGGCAGCCTCATCCGGACTGAGCCCCGAGCCCAGTTCCTCGCGGAAGCGGGTGACCACCAGCAGGGAGTAGTCGATCCCCACCCCCAGGCCGATCATCGAAATCATGTTGATGACGAACACTGACATCGGGAAGTGCAGAGCCAGTACGCCGACCACGGCCATCGCCATCACGATGGCCAGGAAGCCGACGATCAGCGGCAGCACCGCCGCGACCAGGGCGCCGAACGCCAACACCAGGATGGCCAGGGTGATCGGAATCAGGCGGAGTTCGTTGCGGCTGGCGTCTTCCGCCGAGACGGTGCGGACATCAAGATCGAGCGGGGCGCGCCCTGTTACCAGCAGCCGGTAATCGTCGCGCCCCGGTGCGTCGCGGAGCACCTCCTGGAACCGTTCGCGGGCCGTGACAACCAGCTTGCCGACCGAGTCGCCGGTCAGGGCAAAGGCGACCAGGAAGAAGGTGGTGGTGCTGTCGCGCGAGACGAAGGTGAGGTTGTCCCCGGTCCGGTGCGACAGGACGCCGCGGACCCCCGGCAGCTCGTGGGCCGCCGCAATCAGCGAGTCGAGCAGGGCACCGGAGCGCCCCGCCACGATCGGTGCGGGCCCTTCCAGCGTGACCAGGTAGTACTCGGCGATCGGCCGAGAAAAGGCCTCCGCCAGGATCGAATCGGCCAGGCGGGCCTCGGTGGGCTGCCGGGCGCCGCCGCGGGAATCCAGTCGGCTGATGGTCTGCGGGGCACTCTGGATGGCCAGGAAGGCCACCAGGGCCCATCCGGACAGAATCAGCCAGCGCCAGCGGACCAGAGCCCGTCCTACAGTGTCAGTCACGCGACAATGGTAGGGACGCCGGCGGCCATGCGCCAGCGGTCCCCATTGATGCCGCCGCCTTTCCGGTCGATACTATGGTGTATGCTCTCCCGACTGCTCGCGGCGCTGGTCGCCCTGCTGATGCTCCTTGTCGTGGTCGGTGGTCGTCGCCGGACCGAGCCGTCGGCGCCGCCAGCGGCGGCCGATCGCCCTGCCGCCGCTCCCGCCGCTGCGGTGCCAGCGCCGCGTCGGCCCTCCAGGCAGCAGCATCCGGACGTGCTGTCGCCCACCCAGCAGGGCACCCCCACCATCGATCTGCTCGCCGTGCTGACGGTGCGACGGCGGATCGCCCGCGAGGGGAACCGCATCTACCTCGACCGCGGCTTTGCCGAGACCGACTCCAGTGTGGTTCGGTGGGCAGCGGGTCGGACAATTCGGGTTTACTTCGCGCCCGACACCGCGTGGACGGCCGGGCATGCCGACGCCCTGGCCGACGCGCGCGTCGGCATGCAGCGCTGGCAGGGCAGTGGTGCGGCCATTTCCTTCAGCGAAACCACCGACTCGACCGCCGAGGTGCAGGTGCGCTGGGTCGCCTCACTGGGCGGCGCCGGGGAGGCGGGCTCCGCGACCATCCAGCGCGAGGCGGACGGCACCATCACCCGCGGCGACATCACCCTGGCCCTGGCCGCCCGCGGGGCCACCCCGCTGACCAGCTCGGAGCGCCGGGCCACCGCCGCCCACGAGTTCGGCCACATCCTCGGCCTGCCCCATTCCGACGACCCCGACGACCTCATGTTCCGGCTCGGACCCGTGGTGGACAGCCCGTCGCGCCGCGATGTGGCGACCCTGGTGCTCCTCTACGCCGTGCCCACCGGCTCGCTCCGCCTCCCGCCCGGGGTGGCCGACCAGCACTGACGTTGGCCCGGCCCGCTACACCTGGGGGCTTCTCCGCTGTATTCTGAAAGCATGACGCGATCGCGCGGTCCGGGACTGTTCCCGCTGCTGGGCCTGCTGGCCACCCTGCCCTTCGTCCCGCTCGGGGCCCAGGGGTTCCAGGCCATTGATGCCGCCGTGGCCGACGGGATCGGCAAGCGGATCTATCCGGGAGCCGTGGTGGTGGTGGGGCGGGCGGACACCATCCTGTACGCGCGGGGGTACGGCCACTTCACCTGGCAGAACTCCTCGCCGCGCCCGGATACCGCGACCACCCTCTGGGATGTCGCCTCGCTCACCAAGGTCGTGGCCACGACCGCCTCCGCCGCCGTGCTGGTCGATCGGCGTCAGCTCGATCTGGATGCGCCCGTCGGCCGCTATCTGCCACAGTTCCAGGGCGGGGCCAAGGATCGCGTGACGGTGCGCATGCTGCTGGATCACACCAGCGGACTGCCGGCCGGCGCACCGAGCCTGCTGAACGAGCCGACTCCGGCGGCAGCGCGCGACAAACTGGTCACCATCCCGCTGGCCCGCACGCCGGGCACCGAGGTGATCTACAGCGACGTCAACGCCATGCTGGCGGGACTGGTGGTGGAGAAGGTGGCCGGCATGGCGCTCGACAGCTTTGCCCAGCGGGCCGTCTTCCAGCCACTGGGCATGACCTCGACCCAGTGGCGCCCCGTCCGCGCCGACCACGTCCGGACGGTGCCGACCTCGCAGTTCCGGAACACGCCCATTGCCGGCGAGGTCAACGACCCGACGGCCCGCGCCATGGGGGGTATTGCCGGGCATGCCGGGCTCTTTTCGACGGGGATGGACCTGGCCCGCTACCTCCAGTCCTGGCTGCGTGCCACGCGGCCCGCGTCGGCCCGCGATGTCTGGGCACAGTCCGGCACCCTGACCGCACTGTTGCAGCGCTCCCCGAAGAGCGGTTCCCGGGTGATCGGCTGGGACACGCCGTCGCTGGTGGCGGGCAGCAGCTTTTCGCTGTTCGGACGCTGTGCCACGGAAGCCACGGCGGGGCACACCGGCTGGACCGGCACCCTGGCCTGGTTCGACCGGCAGACCGATCTCTTCGTGGTGTTCCTGACCAACCGCTCGTTCGACCCGGCCTCGCCCACCGCCTCCTTCGCCCAGTTGAAGGAGGTGCGCGCCGCCGTATCCGATGCGGCCCGGCGCGCCACCGGCGAGCGCTGTCTGGGCTGATCCGCCGTCCGGAGCCTAGTGCCCCAGGAAGGCCCGGACCCGCGGATCCATCTTGTCGGGCGTCCAGTAGGGTTCCCAGACCAGTTCGACCTCGACCGAGGTGATCCCCTCCAGATCGGCCAGGGTGCGGCGGACATCCTCCATGATCTCGGCGCCCGCCGGGCAGCCGGGCGAGGTCAGGGTCATCTGGACATGGGCGGCTCCCTCCTCGGTCACGGCGACGTCGTACACCAGGCCGATATCGATGATGTTGAGCCCGAGTTCAGGATCCTTGACGGCGCGGAGCGCCTTGCGGGCAACGTCGGGGGGCACGGACATGGCAACTCCTTCAGGTCGGAACAGTCTTCCGGGGACCGGCGGCGCCGATACCCGGTGGTAATATCGCTGGACGGGGGTGGCTCCGCCGGACGGAGGCCACGGCCCGGCAGGTGGCGAGGCCGGAGCGGATTGCCTACACTTCGGGATTGCGCCGTCCGCTGCGGCAGGTGCCTGCGGGCCGCGACCGCGCAACCGACCTGATACCCTGGAGCGAGAATGCAATGGCGGACCGTCGGGGCCGTGCTGGCCCTCCTGACGATGGCCGGGTGCAAGTCCGGCACGGACACCCCCCCCGTGGCCTTTGCCGGGGCCATCCATGAGGCCGACGTGCATTTCATGCAGGAGATGATCGGCCACCACGCCCAGGCGATCACCATGGTCGAGTTGGCCGAGGGGCGGACCACCAACCCGCGGATCCTGCAACTGATCGAGAAGATCGGCATTTCGCAGACCGACGAGATCGGGCTGATGGAGAACTGGCTGCGCGAGCGGGGCCAGACCATTCCCGACCGTTCCGCCCACCAGCACCACCTGATGCCCGGCATGCTGACCGATGAGCAGATGGCGCAGCTCGCGGCGGCAACGGGCTCCGAGTTCGACCGCCTCTTCCTGGTCTTCATGATCCAGCACCACGAAGGGGCCCTGGCCATGGCCGATTCCCTCAATGCCACACCCGGAGCCGGTCAGGACTCCGACATCTTCCGGTTCGTGACCGACGTCGGCACCGACCAGCGCGACGAGATCTACGCCATGGACATGCTGCTCTCCACCCTTCCGAGGAGTTCCTCCTGATGACCTGCCGTTTCCTTTCCCGACACGTCCCGGCCCACTGGCTGCTGGCGGGCACCCTGGCGTTCACGCCGGTTGCTCTCGCCGCTCAGGATGTCATGCCGACGCTCAACGATCCGCGCGTCGGGCTGCGCGCCGGTGACGGCAACACCGCCGGCCAGGCGCTCAGCGGCATGCGCCTGGTCACGGCGCTGCCCAAGGGGCCGGGGCTCGACAGCACCCGCGGACTCACCTTCGTGAACTCCGACCTCGCCTTCCACGGCAACTACGCCTACCAGGGCAACTTCAGCGGGTTCATGATCTGGGATATCAGCAACCCGGCCGCGCCGGTGCTGAAGAACACCACGGTCTGCCCCACCGACCAGGGCGATCCGTCGGTCTACGGCAACCTGCTGTTCATTTCCGCCGAATCGCCGCGCGGCCGCAACGACTGCGGCCAGCAGGGCGTCCCGGCCGGGTCGGGCCACGAGCGGTCGCGCGGCGTGCGCATCTTCGATGTGTCCAATCCGTCGAGCCCGCGCCTGGTCAAGAATGTCCAGACCTGCCGCGGCTCGCACACCAACACGCTGGTGCCGCACCCGACCGACAAGGGCATCGTCTACGTGTATGTGGGCGGGACGTCTGGTCCGCGCGACTCGACCGAGAAGGCGGGCTGCAGTCTCGGCAATCCGGAGCAGAATCCGAATACATCGCAGTATCGCCTCGACATCATCAAGGTACCGCTGGCCAACCCCGAGCAGGCCGAGGTGGTGACCTTCGCCCGGGTGTTCAATGATCTGGTCCGCGCCGCGCGTGGCGGCCAGCCCGCCGTTCCGGCCGGCCGCGCCTTCGGGCCCACCGGCTGCCACGACCTGACGTCGTATCCGGCCTTCAACCTGATGGCCGGGTCCTGCGGCTCCCACGGTGTGCTGCTCGACATCCGGGACCCGGAAAAGCCGGTGCGTCTGAGCGCGGTTTCCGACACCAACTTCTCGCTCTGGCACACCGCCGTCTTCAGCAACGATGGCAAGAAGGTCGTCTTCACCGACGAGTGGGGCGGCGGTACCGCACCGCGCTGCCGGGCCACCGATCCGCAGCGGCTGGGCGGCAACACGGTGCTGTCGATCGGCACCAACGGCCAGATGACGCAGCACTCCTACTTCAAGATGCTGGCGGCCCAGACCAATCAGGAAAACTGCGTCTCGCACAACGGCGGACTGATCCCGGTGCCGGGTCGCGACATCATGGTGCAGGGCTGGTACCAGGGCGGCGTCGACGTGATCGACTTCACCGACGTCAACAACCAGATCGAGATCGCCTACTTCGACCGGGGTCCGATCAACGATTCCGCGGCGGTCATCGGCGGATCCTGGGGCGCCTACTGGTACAACGGCTACATCTACTCCTCGGAACTGCACCGCGGTCTCGATGTGCTCGAGCTGACGCCGACGCCCTTCCTCTCGCAAAACGAGATCGATGCGGCCAAGCTGGTGATCATGGAGGAGTACAACCCGCAGACGCAGCCGAAGATCGTCTGGCCGGCGGCCTTCCCCGTGGTCCGGTCCTACCTGGACCAGCTCGTTCGCAACGAGGGCCTCCCGACGGCGCGGACCACCGCCATCACCACGGCACTGCGCGAGGCCGAAGCCGCCAGCGGCACCGCTCGCCGGACGGCACTGACCCGCCTGGCCACCACGGTGGATGCCGATGCGGCCCGGTCGAAGGATGCCGACCGCGTCCGCGCCATGGCGCAGGCGATCCGGGACCTGGCCGCCAAGTAAGACCTGACCGTTTCCGATGGCGTGACCGGGACACTTCCCCGCCACGCCACAGGGCCATCATCAACGGGCGTCGCGCGGGAAACCGCTCGGCGCCTGTGCCGTTCCAACCGCTACAGCGACCACCACCAGGCGCCGCCGCGCACGAAGGCGTAACCCGCCCCACCGAACATGGTCGCCGGATCCCACGTGGGCAGCCGCTGGCGCAGGTAGCGGTCAAGCGCCATCCGGTAAAGTTCCTGCTGCAGGTAGTAGTGATGCGCGCCCATCGCCGCACGCAGCGCGACGAGCGAGTAGGCCGAGGCGTCGGCGCCCAGGCGATTCGATTTCCAGTCCACCAGATACCAGCGGCCCTGATACGCGAAGGCCAGGTCGACGGTGCCGGTGAGATAGCCCTCAATGCCGCGTGACGCCAGTGGCGCCAGGGCGTCGGCATACTCGGCGAACTCACCGCCACGGGCGCGGAACCGCTCCACCATGGCAGGCAGATCCTCGCGGGTGACGCACAGGTGAAAGGTCCATTCCCGCAGCATGGCGGTCTTCGGCACGTCGGCAAGACAGAAGTCCAGACCCGCAATAGGCTTGCGCAGCGTGTCCGCGACCATGCGGCCCACGGCACCCACCAGCTCCTGCTTCCGGCTGCTGCCGAAGTGACTCCCGATGCCGGCCTGGCTGAGGGTTTGCCGCACGGTGTGGTCGATGGCCGCGTCGTCGGCGTCGAAGGGAATCCGCTCGAACAGGGTGTGGATGGCCAGTCCGCTGCGGGCCCCCACCGGCAGCAGATCGAGCGGGTGCGCGGAGCGGGACGGTGCCTCTTCACCGGGATCGGCAATGTCCGACGGCGTGGCACCAGCCCGCTCATACTCGCCGGCGATGAGCCGGGTGTAGGAGGTGATGCTCCAGGTGGTGAGCGGACGCGGGGCATCCACCCGCGCTGCGAGCACCGGCGGGGGCGGCGCGGGGAGCGGCGGGACCGACGTGAGCTGGACCCGGTCCATGGCACCGTCACTCGCCGCAATCAGGGTATCCACCGTGTCCGCAAAGGTGGCGGCACCATCGGATTCCGGGACCGGGCGCAGCAGGTAGCCCAGAGGCGTCCGCTGGGAGACTCCCGCCGAATCCACCGCGGCCGCGAGATAGCAGCGGGATTCGGCCCGGGTGACCGCCACGTAGAACAACCGCAAGGCCTCGCCGAGATCGACGTTCTGACGCTTGCGTCCTTCGTCCGCGCCGCTGGGCACGAAGACCACCGGATACTCGAGACCCTTCGCCACATGGATGGTGCGGATCTGCACCGCGTCGGCATCCGACTCCAGGCGCAGTTGCCGATGCTCGGAGCGCCCGCTGCCCGCCTCCCCCTCGGTGGTCAGATACCGCATCCACTCCGCCACTCGTCGCGGCGAGCGCCCGAGCCCGGACTCGGCGTCCTGAATCAGCGACAGCGCGTGGCGCAGATCGGTCAGATGCCGCTCGCCCCGCGGCATGGCGGCCAGGCGGGAGACCACATCCCGGCGCCCCAGCAGATGGGTGAGTGCCACGAAGGTGCCCGCCCAATCGGCCTGCTCGCGGAGTTCCACGAGCTGCGCCTCCCAGGTCACCGCCGCCGGACAGGCCGGGTCCATCGACCAGGTGACCAGTTCCGCCGCTGACACGCCGATCAGTGTGGTGGCTGCCGCCGCCCGGCGACGCCGCGCATGCGTCGGGGCTGCGATGGCGCGGACCAGGAGTTCCAGTTCCCGCCAGCTTCTGGTGATCGCCACATCGCCGGTCCCCGCCGAGACGGCGTGAATTCCGGCGTCCTGGAGGGCATGGCGATAGCGGGTGGCCTCGTGGTGCGTCCGCACCAGAATGGCGATGTCGCCGGGCCGCAGGGGGTGACCACCGAGCGTGGCCGCTGTCAGCAGGCGGCGGATTTCGTGGACGATGGTGCGGCAGAGGCGGTTTCGCTTGACATCGGCCGTCCCGCCGTCGGTGTCGATCACCCACCGCAGCGCAGCGCTGCTCCCGGGATCGTCGAGCACCGCCCGCTGTGCCGCCGCACGCACCGGCACGAAGTCCATGTCGGCGGCGGGCACATTGAAGGGGGCCGGCGCCCGGGTGAAGAGCTGCTCCAGTGCGGCCAGCAGATCCGGTGTGCTGCGCCAGTTGTGATCGAGGCGCATGGTGCGATCCGGACCAGCACTGGCCCGCGCATCCAGATAGGCCTGCACGTCGGCGCCGCGCCAGCCGTAGATGGCCTGCTTCGGATCGCCGACAATGATCCGCGGCCGTTTCGCGAAAATGGTGTCCACCACCTGCCACTGATCCGGGTTGGTGTCCTGCGCCTCGTCGACCAGCACTGCGTCGTAGCGCTGATGCAGCGCCTCCCGGAGCCGATCGCCACGATCGGCGGCGCGCAGCGCATCACGGACCAGGCGCACCTGATCGTCATAGGTGATCACGCCCTCGCGCATCCGCCGCTCCGGCAGACGACCCGCGACCTCCGCCACCACGGCGCGCTGCAGGGCCTCCTCCCAGCGCTGCCGCGCCGCGTTCGCCTCGCCCAGCGCCATCACCGTCAGGTAGTCGAGGAACCGGTCCCGCGCGGCCCTCTCGACCTTTGATTGCTTGCGGATATCCTTCAGCAGCGACGCATGATCAAAGACCTGCAGGCTGGTCAGTCCGGTCGGATCACCGGCCATGAGCCGGTCGATGGCCGCGACATGTTCCTGCCGCACCACGGGTTGGGACAGGGCACTCCGGTCGAACCAGAGAACCTCATCCATCACGTCCGACAGACGCCGGGCGTTCCAGTGCGGGGCCATGCCTTCGACCAGTAGCCGACAGGACTGCTGGAGGCCGGCAACACCGTCGGCGACTGGGTCCCTGTTCGGATCCATGGGATGCTCGGCGATCAGCTTGAGCAGGTCGGCACTCTGCCATCTGGCGGAGGCGATCAGCGCCGCCGTCCACGGATCCTGCCAGGTCCTGGCCCGCAGCACGTCATCGAGCACCGCTGTCGCCAACTGCGTCGTGTCGTCCTGCACGTCGAGATCTTCCCGGACACCGCATTCCGCCGGAAATTCGTTGAGCACGCCGGCGCAGAAGCCGTGAATGGTGGTGACCGCCAGATCGTCGAGCCGCGTCAGCAGCGCGGTGGTCTGCTCCAGCGGCACCGTCGCGAGCAGCTCCTCGATCCACTGCTCCGTCGGCAGCGCCGCCCGCCGCCCATGATGAATGGCCTCGGCGGCGCGGATCGCCGAGCGGAGACGCTCCTGCAACTCCGCCGTCGCGGCGCGGGTAAACGTGATCAGTAACAGATGCCGCGGTCCCCGCGACGGCACATCCGTGGTGCAGAGCAGGATCCGCAGCGCGAGCTGAATGATGGCGTAGGTCTTCCCCGTGCCGGCGCTGGCTTCGAGCACCAGAGGTCCGGGACGGATCGACGCGTTGAGCGGCGTGGGTTCGGCGCTCATGCCTCCTGCTCCAGATGCTCCCGGAGCGGCACCAGCAGGCGCTCGGTCCAGTGGGCAAAGGCCGCCCAGTACTGCGGCGTGGTAGCTGGTCCGAAGTCATGCCCTTCCAGCAGTCGCTGAATGATCGGCTCATCGCGCTCCGGGAGACCGGGCCGGCCGGAGTGATTGCCGCCCTGCCACCTGGTCAGGGCCGCTATGTGCAGCTCCTTCCCCTTCAACAGATCCTCGGCCGTGTCCATCCCCAGACGCGGTGGCAGGAAGACCAGCTCGCGACGGAGTGTCTGGTGCAGCGCGACCACGTCGGCAAACCGCGGCAGCGGCTGCTCCACCGGAAGGAAGGTCGCCAGCATCTTCCCGGTCTTTTCGCCTACACCGATCACCCGGGTGGACACCGCGCCGCCGACAGCATTCAGTGCCAGGTGGCGCACCCAGGCCCGCAGCAGGGTCTTCGTACCGACGGGATAGGGGACCACCAAGGTCATGCCACCACCCTCGACCTGGTCGAGCGCCCCGGTGATCCGCACGCCCTCCACTTGCAGGTCGATGCGTCGTGGCGCGCAGGCCGGTGCCTGCGCCAGCGTCTCCCGGGCCAGTGACAGCGGGGCCACACTTGCCGAGAGCACCGCGCGACCGAGCGCACCCGGGGCCACCTCCACCTGCGAAGGGAGTTGAGCGAGCGCGCGGTCGACCGCCAGCCAGGGCTGCTCCAACCACCGGGTGGCAATGGTGATGTCCTCGTGATCGTCGCGCAGAACCGGCTCGCGGTCTTCGTCGTCCAGTGCACGCGGCGGTCGTGGCAGGTCGAGCGTTCTGGTCCAGTAGTACTGAATGGGATGGGCCAGCGCATCGGCCAACTCGTCGAGCGTGACCTCGTCCGGCCCTGATGCGGCTGGCAGCGGATCAGCCAGGAAGGTGACTGCGTCGCCGCCACCGGAATGCTCTGCCAGTGTTCGGGCGACCGCGGCCCACCGCGAGGCTGCGGACGGCCTGGGCGATCGGCCGCTGCCATGGGCATCCGGCTCGCCGAAGAGGATCGGCGCGAAGGGCTGCAACGGCTCCCCGGTCACAATCGCCTGGCGCATGCTGCCGCCACCCGTGGGTGCTGCGAGGCGATCCACCAGGTCGAGCAGCGCATCGACGGCGATCGATGGCGCGCGCAGGGCATTGTCGAGAATCGAACGACCGGTCCAGCTCAGGTGGACGCCATCGCGCGCCGAGAGGAGGGCATCCTGCAGCGCACCGAGCGCGTCCTCGCGCGGGTCAGGATCCTCCCAGCTTGCCGGGTCACGGGGAATCATCGCATGCGACTGGTGCAGCAGATCCCAGGCGGGCGTCGCCGAGCGCGGTGGGAAGTGGGCATCGTCCAGGCCGGCGATCAGCACCACGCGCGCAGGCAGGATGGTACCAGGCTCCAGTCGGCACACCCGCATCCCGCCCCGCAGGTGCCCGGTGCTGGCCCGCTGCTCGACGGCCTGCAGCAGCAGGGGGCGCAGGGTGTCGAAGTCGAGCGGCGTCTGGCCATCGAGCGCGCCCAGCTCGTGCAGCAGATGCCGCATGCCCCGCAGCAGATCCTGGAAGGCCGCCGTGTCCTCGCTGTCGGTGGTGAACACCAGATCCGCCAGCAGCGCGGCCAGAGCGTCCGCCCAGTCACTGGCCGAGCGGGACACCAGCAGCGTGGCGCGGCCCGCCACCAGCCGTTCGATCCACCGTCGCAGCCTCAGCACCAGCTCGGCGTCACTGCCTGGCTCGGGCTCATCGTCCAGCAGGGACTGGTGCTGGGCCGTCAAGCGGTCCAGTCCGGCGGCCCAGGTTCCCTCCGCCTGCGCCGGCAGACCGTAGCGATCGGCCCGATCCGTGGCATCGACGCCCCAGCGGATCCAGACGCTCTCCACCAGTTCACGCAGCTTCGGCACCTCGGTGCCCCGCAGCCCACTCGCCCGCCGCAGCGCCTGGTGATCGAGCAGCCCCAAGATGGCGCTGCGACCGAAGCGTCCGGTGAGCGCGTCCCAGAGTGCGGTGACCGCTGCCCCCACCGGTGCGCGCTGATGCCACGGACGCCCTGCCACCTGGTAGGGCACCGTCTGATACCCCGGCTCCGCCACGCCGAACACGGCGTCGACCGCTGAGAGGTACTCGGGCAGACTGGTGACGTAGAGCGTCACATCCTCGGGCGCCAGCGTCCGGTCGGCCGCCAAGCGGGCGGCCAGATGGTCCCGCAGCGTCTCGATCTCCCGCAGCGGCGAATGACAGCGGTGCAGCAGCAGCGATTCGTCGGCCGCGGTCCAGGCGTGCGGTGTCGATGTCGACGGTCCGCTGGCCAGCGCCCCCTGAAGCACTCCGAGCAGCGTGTCGGTGGTGGGTCGGTGCGCGGCAGTGCCGGGCCGTTCGCTCACATTGGGCAGCGCACGCACTGCGGTGAGGGCTGCTGCGCGGCGGTGCGGTTGAGCGGGAGTGAACGGCAGCAGCGTCGGCGACAGCAGATACCAGTGGATTGGTGTCGTCGCCGAGACGCGCGTCAGCACGTCGCGCAGCAGCGGTGGCAGTGTCGCATCGGCCACCAGCAGCAATCCCGTCGGTGCGACCGAGTGCGTTGCCGCAGTCCCTTCGCACCAGGTCAGGTAGCGCGCCATCGGCGACGGCGTGCGGAGCATCTGCTGCAGGGCCTCCCAGAGCGCGCGCTGCCAGTGCTCATCCGAACCGGCACCGGCCTCAGCGTCCCCCCGTTCCCAACCGATCACCACCGCTGGTCGATGGACCATCAGATTGTGCAGCGAGGCAGCGACCCGTCGCACGAAGGTGAGTCGCGGCAGCGGATCGGCGTCCGTCATGGTGCGGCGCAATGGGGCGGGGAGCAGCGTGGTCAGCGCCGGTTGGCTCAGCGCCGCCGCGATGCGCCAGGCCAGTGCGCCGCGATGCCAGGGATCGTCTGTCGGCATGCCGATCAGGAGATGCAGCAGTTCGGTCGGCGTGGGAAAGGCCAGCGACGCGGCCACCCCCTGCTCGCGCGCCAGCGCCAGCGTCAGGTATCGCCGCATTGCTGGATGCTGCACCATCACCAGCGGGCGCTCGAACGGCCCCGGGGTCAGCGCTGCCAGGTCCGCCAGGATGGCGGGTGTGGCCGCGCCGAGATCGGGCGTCGGGATCAGCGAGAGACCGGGTCGCAGCGGCAGGAGCTACGCCTCCAACGTGGCCAGATCGATCACGAAGCGGTAGCGCACATCGCCCCGCACCATCCGATCATAGGCCTCGTCGATAGACTGGATCGGGATCATCTCGATGTCGGAGACGATGCCGTGCCGGGCACAGAAATCGAGCATCTCCTGCGTCTCGGCGATCCCGCCGATCAGCGAGCCCGCGAGGGAGCGGCGCCCACTGATGAGTGTCCCGACAGCCGGCGAGGGGTGCGGCGTGGGCGGAACACCGAGCATCGTCATCGTCCCGTCGAGTGCGAGCTGGGCGAGAAACGGGCTGAGGTCGTGGGGGGCGGACACGGTGTTCAGGATCAGGTCGACGCGCCCCCGGTGCTGCTTCATCGCCGCGGCATCGGTCGTGAGTACCACCTCACTGGCTCCGAGGCGGCGCGCGTCTTCGGCTTTCCCCGGCGAGGTGGTGAAGAGGATCACCTGCGCACCCATCGCCCGCGCGATCTTGATGGCCATGTGCCCGAGACCACCCAACCCGACGACGCCGACCGTCGTGCCGGGACCGGCCCGCCAGTGGCGGAGGGGGGAGTAGGTGGTAATCCCGGCACAGAGGAGCGGCGCGGCTGCGGCCGGATCGAGGCCGTCGGGGATCCGGAGCACAAAGTGTTCGTCGACCGTGATCCGCGCCGAGTAGCCACCGAGTGTGACGCCACCGGAGATGGGGTCGGGAGAGTCATAGGTGTAGGTGGTCCCCTGGGCACAGTACTGCTCGAGGCTCCTGGCGCAGGGAGCACAGGTGCCGCATGAACCGACCATGCAACCGACACCGACGGTATCGCCGACCACGAACGCCGTGACGTCGTCGCCCACCGCCGCCACTCGACCGATCATCTCATGCCCCGGCACGCAGGGGTAGGTCGTGCGCCCCCACTCGCCGCGGACGGTATGCAGATCGGAGTGGCAGACGCCGCAGTAGCGCAGGTCGATCACCACATCGGACGGGCCGGGCTCACGCCGGTGAATCCGATGGGGACGAAGCGGCGTGTCGGCGGCAAACGCCGCGTAGGCGGGAACGGTCATGGCAGGCTCGCGAATGGGGGACCCGGGGGTAATGTACTGCCGTGGCGGGATGTTGAGTACCACGGGACAGGCCCCCTACCCCTGGAGTCTCCACCGTCCTTGACGTGCGAGGCCGATCATCCCACCCTTAAGGAAGGTTTCCATCCTGTCCCGTACCCATCGGCGGGGTGGTAGCTGGTGTAGACTTGGCTTGTGTGCTCCGGAGGCTGGATGCGATCTAGTTACTACCGTGACATGCCACGTGTTTGGCAAAGACTGCTGGTGATCTTGGTGCTCATGTTCGGCTCCGCGTGCAGTCCGGAGGAATCAGGTGCCCCTGTCTCAGGCTGGAGAACTGCGAACACCCAGGACATCCTCATTCTCGCAATCGGTTCGATCTCCACTTTCTGTCCCGCTGTTGCTTCGGAGCTCTGGGGCATGTACGACAGAGGTGACATATACTGGGACGATGTCCAAGGGCTGCACGGTGACATCGGCGTTACGAACAGCGACGGCAGCATCGCCATGGACTACAACTACTACAGCATCACCAACCTTGATCAACTCATAGCTGACCTGTTCCATGAGGCAGGCCACTCGTTGGGAGGACTCCCGGATCAAGGACAAGCCTATGATGCGTGGGGCCGGCTCCTCAATTACAACGACTGGGACGGGTACTACGCCAACTCTCAGTGCCCTTGGGTATGGTGACACGGAGGAGAGCATGAACAGGACTTTCATGATGTTCGGGGTGCGAGGATGCGTCGCTGTGAGCATGGCACTGCTCAGCACCGCGTCGAATGCCGTCGCTCAGGTGGCGCCGTCCGCCAGCGCGACGCCACGGCAGGCCGTTGCGGCATTCATCGCCGAGCGACAGGCCTCCGACGCCCAGCTTCGAGGCCACCACATCCTGCTCGACACTCGGCCGGTTCAGACCACCTTCGACACCCAGCTTCGAACGAGTCGGACACCCGTCACGTCGTCGGCCACCCCCACAGAACATGAGGCTGCTGCGCAGGCTCTCAACACGCGGGTTGCCCGCGAGAGTGAGCACCTCCGATGTGTCGCGAACACCCGGTCGCAGCGCTGCGAGTTCCCGGTGACCAATCTCGCGTTGGCCCGTATCGGGGATCCGGTCGTCCGGGGCGACAGCGCGACCGTGGTCTACCAGACCACAGTGATCTCCGGCACGGATCCGGTGAAGACCGTCCCCTGGACCAACCAGTACGTCGCCTGGCTGGTGCGGGATCAGAGTGTCTGGCGCGTCGTTCGGGTCCGCGAGGCCACCCACAACGTGCTCGGATCGATCGTCTTCCCATAGCCGCCGCGCCACGGCCCTCAACCTGACCCCGTACCAGAACCAGAACGCGGGGCGCCCAATCGAACATCCGGTCCCTGACAGCAGGAGGTGGTCACCACTCCGGGGGGCCGGGCTGTCCGCAGGAGACGTACTCCCGTGGCGGGGTCGGCTCCCGGGCCGATACATTACAGCATCCCCCGACTGCGCCGGTGGCTGCCGCCACCTCCACTGTATACCCGATGCCTGAGGTCCCCGCCCATGCTGACCCCACTGGTTCTCGCTCTGCTGGTCCCGCCGCTCCAGGAACAGCTCCCCCCGTCGCCGATCGTGCGGATCGAAGTCTCCCCGGCCCAGCCCGTGGTTGTGGCGCAGGACTCCCTGCAACTCCAGGCCCGGGCCCTTGACGCCGCCGGGCGCGAAGTGCCCAATGCCCAGATCCGCTTCGTCGGGGCGGGCGCGCGCTTCGAGGCGGTGGTCTCCGGCACCGGCATGGTCGTCTCCGGCGCCACCGGGCGCTTCCCGGTATCGGTGATCGCCACGGTGCCGGGCACCTCCCCGCGCACCGAACGGGTCGAAGTCGCGATGGTCCCGGGACCGGCAGCCCGGATCAGTATCGGCACGGCGCCGACCAAGCTGGTCAACGGGCAGCGGTCCCATCTGCGGGCCACCGTCTACTCCCGGCACGACGACGTCCGCGACGATCGCGTCGTCTGGCGCAGCTCGGCGCCGGCCGTCGCCCGCATCGGTGCCGACGGTATTCTGACGGCTGTCGGCCCCGGCCGGGCGGTGATCAGCGCCTCGGTCGGCGCCATCACCAGCGAGCAGGCCGTCACCGTGGAGGCCACCCCGATCCGCAGCATGACCATCGAGCCCACCACCCGTGAGGCGCGGACCGGCGACGTGATCCGCTTCCGCCTGGACGTGACCGGCACCAACGGGGCCCGGCTCGACGGGCTGACTCCGACCTGGACCATTGCCCCGGGCCACGGCCTGGTGACCGACGACGGCGCCTTCGTGGGCTATCAGGCGGGCGAGTACACCGTCGTGGCCAATCTGGGCGACCGCAGCGCGGTGGCCACGGTCCGCCTGGCGGCCCGCGATGTCCGCCGCCCGGTCGAGATCGTTGGGCGCCTGCCCCGGTCCGCCTTCACCACCGAGGAGGTCTGGGTCCACCCCAATGGCGTGAACCTCTACCTGGGCACCGGCGGTGGCGGCGACCGGATGTACGCCATCGACATCCGCAATCCCGCGCAGCCGGTGATCACCGATTCGCTGGTCGCCAACACCCGGCGGGTCAATGACATGATGACCACGCCCGACGGCAAGTTCCTGGTGCACACCCGGGAGGGCGCGGCCGATCGGCGCAACGGGATCGTGATCGCCTCGCTGGAAGATCCGGCCCACCCCAAGGTGATCGCCGAGTTCACTGAGGGCGTGACCGCCGGAGTCCACTCGGCGTTCATCTACCGGCAGGAGCGCTTCGGCACCCACGTCTACGCGACCAACAACGGGACCGGTGCGATGCACATCATCGACATCACCGATCCCTACCAGCCCAAGGAGACGGCCCGGTTCCGCGTCCCCGGTCCGATGGCCGGCAATGCGCTGCACGACATCGACGTGCAGGACGGCCTCGCCTACCTCTCCAACTGGAACAACGGGCTGATCATCATTGATATCGGGCACGGCCTCAAGGGCGGCTCGCCGAGCAACCCCCAGATTGTGAGCCAGTTCAAGTACGACCTGAACGAGATGTACCGTGATGTCGAGGCCACCACCGGCCCCGGCTTCATCCGGGGTACCCACACCGCCTGGCGCCACAAGAACTATGTGTTCATCGCCGACGAGGTCTTCCCGGCCGAAAACGTGAAGGGCGCCAAGGACGCCGCAGCCGGGCGCGCCTTCGGTCGCCTGCAGGTGATCGACGTCTCTGACATCGAGAAGCCGAAGTCGGTGGCCTGGTACGAGCCGGAGTTCGGCGGAGTCCACAACGTCTGGGTGGCGGGCGACACCCTGTACATGGGGGCCTACAATGCCGGGTTCCGCACCTTCGACATCTCCGGCGAGCTGCTGGGGGATCTGCGGTCCCAGCAGCGGGAGATGGCCCATGTGAACACTGCCGACTTGGACGGGATGCCGGCCTCGGCGAACACGGCCATGACCTGGGGCGTGGTGGTGCGGGACGGCCTGGCCTATGTGAACGACATGTACAGCGGGCTGTGGATCATCCGGATGCTGCCCAAGACGCCCAAGGTCATCATCCCGTGATCGGGGGCGTGCGGCTGGCCTGGCTGCTGGCGGCCGGTTGCCTGGCTGCCTGTTCGCGGGCCGGTCAGGTGGCCGGGCCGTCGCGGCCCGGGGCGGCCGACCCGTCGGCCCCGGTGGGTGGCCAGCCCGCACCGGCCGTCGACCTGCCGAGCCAGGACTATCTGGTGCTGGTGGCCTCGGAGGCCACCGACGAGATCGCCCTGGTGCGGTTCGGCCGGGAGGGAGCGCAGGTCGAGCGGGTCACCCGGGTGGGCCTCAATCCGGTCGAACCCGACGGCCCGCACGGGCTGGCGGTGTCTCCGGACGGCCGCCACTACTATGTAAGCACTGCTCACGGCCTCCCGTTCGGCTGGCTCTGGAAGCTGGAGACTGCCACGGGACAGGTGGTCGGTCGGGTCGAACTCGACCTCTTCCCGGCCTCGCTCCAGGTCTCCCCGGATGGCCACTACGTCTATGTGGCCAACTTCAACCTCCATGGCGAGATGGTCCCCTCGTCGGTCTCGATCGTGGCCACCGCCGAGATGCTGGAGGTGGCCCGACCGGAGACGTGCACCATGCCGCATGGCTCCCGGTTCAACCGGGCGGGCACGCGCCACTACTCGACCTGCATGATGGACGAGGCCCTGGTCGAGATCGACGCCACGACCTTTGCCGTCGCCCGGCACTTTCTCCTCACCAAGGGGAGGGAGCATGGCATGAGCGGCGCGCCGGCCCGGGGCACCGCCACCGCCGATCACAGTGGTCACGGGATGACCACTCCGCCCGCTGGGTCGGCCACCTGCTCGCCGACCTGGGCGGCGCCCTCACCGGACGGCAGGCAGGTGTATGTCGCCTGCAACGGCAGCAGCGAGATCGTCGAGGTGGTGGTCGAGGGCTGGCGGCTGGGGCGCCGTATTCCGGCCCGGAACGGCGTCTACAATCTCGCCGTCACCCGCGATGGCACTCGGCTCGTCGCCACCAACAAGCGGGACCAATCGGTCTCGATCTACGCCCTCCCTGACGGCCACGAGCTGGCCCGCATCCCCACTCAGCGGAAGGTCGTCCACGGCGTCGCGATCAGCGACGATGACCGCTACGCCTTCGTGTCGGTGGAGGGCATCGGCAGTGAACCGGGCACACTGGAGGTGATCGATCTCGCGGCCCAGGCCCGGGTGGCCAGCGTCGATCTCGGGCAGATGGCGGGCGGCGTCGACTTCTGGCGGCGGGAGGTGCGGCGGTGAGGGGGGTCACAGATGCCTGCGCATTCGACGGCGGTACCCTTCCTCATGCCGTCTGACCGCCGGGAGGTTCGCATGCCCGCCGCGCGTTTCGTTGGTCGAGTCGCGCTGGTGCTCGCCGGGGCGACCACCCTGGCCAACTCCGCTTTCGCTCAGGACTCCCGCACCTTGCTGGGCCGCTGGGAGGACTCCTCCGCCGCCAAAGTCGTGGCCCAGTATCGGAGCGACCCGACGAAGATGGTCTGGCTGCTGCGACAGGTAGATACACCCCAATCGCGCCAGAAGCTCGACGAAATCGCCGACTCGCTCACCCGCCAGGCCATCACGTTCGGGCGGAGCACTCGTGGTCTTAACCTCGCGGTTCGGGCCCTCATTGACGCAGGCGCGAAGAGTCTCCCGTCCGAAAAGGGGACCCCGTTGCCCGGCGTACTCGATCGCCTGATCCACATCGACCGGGAGCTGCAGGCCACGAATTCCTCAAGGGTCGCGACACTGTTTCTCATGCTCAGACTGCCCGAACACACCCGGGCCGTGGAGTACCTGCTGAGTGTCGTCACCTCACCGACAGTCGCCTCAGTGACGGCACTCGGCACCATGATCGATGAACTGACGCCAGGTCAGATGTCCTTTCCAGCATCATCGGCAGCGGACATCGCTGAAACGAGAACCGCGCTCAAGGCGCTCTGGGACCGGTACTCCGCTGAGCCGCTGCCACCGCCGACCAATCCACCGGTCATCTACGAGTTCGGGTTCCCCTCCCGGGTGATCCCGAACGATGACGCACGGGTGAGCCTGGAACACTACGCGCGTCTCAACAACTGGGGTGGGGGGCGGAAGCACTGATCTCGAGCCCGTTCCCCCACACACGAGCGCGCGGCTGAATTCCAGTCATCGCGCGACGGGCGACCAGCCGGTCGCCCCTACGCCGCGGTTCGATTTCGGTGGCAGGATCTTTCCATACGATCGACCCGGGGCTTCAGCCCCTGAACGCCCGCGCAGCGGCTTCAACGCGACAGGCGACCAGCCGGTCGCCCCTACGCCGCGGTTCGATTTCGGTGGCAGGATCTTTCCATACGATCGACCCGGGGCTTCAGCCCCTGAACGCCCGCACAGCGGCCATACCGCCGCGCCGCAACCGTCGATCACAGCAGTCCCTCACCCCTCTCATCCGACTATAGTTCGCTGGATGCACGCGGAGCCCCGGGCTCCGCGTCTGGTTTGTGACCGTTACCCACCTGGACCTGAGACCTGCCGCATGGTTCGTTCGACATCTGCCGTTCCCGCCCCACGCTCCCATCTCCTCGCCGCCCTGCTGCTGTTCGGCTGCGCCAGTCCGCCGCCACCCCCGGCCGCCGCCCCGCCGCCGACCGCTGTGAGCGTGATCACCGTGGCCAGCGAGCCGGTGCCGAGCATCCTCGTGGTCCCCGGCCGGTTGCAGGCCGTCCGGACCGCGGAGGTCCGGGCCCGCGTCGACGGCATTCTCGAACGGCGCAACTACACCGAGGGCACCGATGTCCGAGCGGGCCAGCCGCTCTTCACCATCGACCCGAAGCCGCGTGAAGCCCAGGTCAGCGCTGCCCGGGCAACCCTTGCCCGGACGCAGGCCGCCGCCGCCAACGCCGCCCAGGAAGTCACCCGCTACACCGGGCTGCTCGCCGACGAAGCCATCAGCAAGCTGGAATACGATGCCGCCGTGGCCCGCGCCCGGATCACCGAAGCCGAGGTCGGTCAGGCCCAGGCACAGCTTGAGACCGCACTGCTCAATCTGTCCTATGCCCATGTCACCGCCCCGATCGCCGGGCGGGCGGGGCGCGCCGAGGTCACTGAAGGGGCCATGGTCACAGCGGGCGCGGGCACGCTGCTGACCCGGATCGAACAACTCGACCCCATCCACGCCAACTTCTCCCAGTCCAGCGCGGCCATGCTCGCCATGCGGCGCGATCTGACCAGCGGGTCGCTGACGGCGCCGAAAGACGGCCGGATTCCCGTCCGCCTGGTGCTCGAAGACGGCACCGAATACGCCCGGGCCGGATACCTCGACTTCCGAGCCCAGAGCATCGACCCGACCACCGGGACCACGGCACTCCGCGCCGTCTTTCCCAATCCGGACCGCGATCTCCTGCCCGGCCAGTTCGTGCGGGTGCGCATCGAACTCGGCACCCGCCCCGAAGGCATCATGGTGCCTCAGCGGGCTGTGACCCTGGCGCCCACTGGAGCCAGCGTGCTGGTGGTGGGCGCGGGCGACACCGTGGCCGTCCGCCCCGTCACGCTGGGTGTGCAGCACGCCGATCAGTGGATCATCACCGGCGGCCTCACCCCGGGCGAGCGCGTGATCACCGACGGCCTGCAGAAGGCCCGCCCCGGCAGCGTCGTGACGGTGGTCCCGTGAACTCTCGGTTCTTCATCGATCGACCGATCTTCTCCTGGGTCATCGCCCTCTCGATCCTGTTCGGCGGGCTGATCGCCCTGCGGGTTCTCCCGGTCGAACGCTATCCCGCGATCACTCCACCGTCGCTCTCGGTCAGCGCCAGCTACCCGGGCGCCGACGCCTCGGTGATGGCGACCAACGTGACCCAGGTGATGGAGCAGGAACTCAACGGCGTCGAGGGCCTGCTCTACATGTCGTCGACCAGCCGCTCCAACGGCTCGGCAGGGATCACGGCCACCTTCACCTCCGGCACGGACATCAACACCGCCCTGATGGAGGTGCAGAACCGCCTGCGCGCCGCCGAACCGCGCCTGCCCGAAGAGGTACGCCGCCAGGGCATCCGCGTGGCGAAGGCCTCGCAGGGCTTCCTGCTGATTGTCGGCTTCATTTCGCGCTCGGGCGAAACGTCGACCACCGCCCTCGGCAACTTCGTCAATGCCCGCGTGACGGACGAGATCCGCCGAGTGAAGGGCGTGGGCGATGTGACCTCGTTCTCGTCGCCCTACGCCATGCGGATCTGGCTCGACCCCGAGAAGCTCGCCGCCTTCGGCCTCTCGCCGTCCGACGCCCTCGCGGCGATCCGCGAGCAGAACAGCCAGGCCTCGGGCGGGCAGCTTGCGGAGCAGCCCGTCGCTGCCGGGACCGCCGTCAACGCGCCCATCCTGACCCAGTCGCGGTTCAGCAGCCCGGAACAGTTCGCCGAGATCATTCTGCGGGCCAGCGGTGACGGGTCCGTCGTCCGCCTCGCCGACGTGGCCCGGGTGGAACTCGGCGCGGTGAGCTATGGCTCGGAAAGCGAGATCGACGGTCAGCCCGCCGCCGCGATGGCCGTGCAACTGCTGCCCGGCGCCAATGCGCTCGCCGTCGCCAAGGCCGTCGAGGCACGGCTGACCGAGATGGAGCGGAGTTTCCCGCCCGATATCGGCTGGTCGATTCCGTTCGACAGCACCCCGTTCATCAATGCCTCCATCACCGCCGTCGTGATGACGCTGATCGAGGCGATGGCCCTGGTCTTCCTGGTGATGTACCTGTTCCTGCAGAACTGGCGCGCCACCCTGATTCCCACCATCGTCGTGCCGATCGCCCTGGCCGGCGCCTGCCTCGGGCTGCTGGCCCTTGGCTTCTCGATCAACATGCTCTCGCTGTTCGCCATGGTGATGGCCATCGGCATTCTGGTCGACGACGCGATCGTGGTGATCGAGAACGTCGAGCGGATCATGGTGGAGGAACATCTGTCGCCCTACGATGCGACGGTCAAGGCGATGTCGCAGATCACCTCGGCGATCATCGGCATCACGCTCGTCCTGGTGGCCGTGTTCGTGCCGATGGCGTTCTTCCCCGGCACCACCGGCGGCATCTACCGGCAGTTCGCCGTCACCCTCGCCATCTCGATCGGCGTGTCGGCCCTGATGGCACTGACGCTCACGCCCGCGCTGTGCGCCACCATGCTCACACCGCATCAGCCGGACGCGACACCCGGACCGGTCGGCCGCTTGTTCCAGTCCTTCAACCGGTGGTTTGAGCGAACCACCGGCCGGTACCAGCGCCAGGTCGGCTCGATTCTCTCCCAGCCGATCCGCTGGCTGGCGGTCTTCGCCGCCCTGCTGGCCCTGACGGCAGTGCTGTTTACCCGACTCCCCGGCGCCTTCCTGCCGACCGAGGACCAGGGCGCGGTGCTGACCGTGGTTCAGGCCCCGCCGGGCGCCACGACCCAGCGGACCGAAGTGGCCATCGAGCAGGTCAAGCGGTTCTACGCCGAGCAGTCGGGCGTAGATAATGTGATCATGGTGCGGGGCTTCTCCTTCTTCGGCCAGGGCCAGGCGAATGCCATGGCCTTCGTCCGCCTGAAGCCCTGGGAGGAGCGGCGCGGTGCCGATGCCAGCGCCCAGGCTCTGGTGGGCCGGGCCACGGGTGCCCTGACCGGCGGCGTGAAGGAGGCGATGGTCTACGTCCTCGATCCGCCGGCCATCCAGGGGCTCGGTGTGGCGAGCGGATTCACCTTCGTGCTGCAGGACCGCGCCGGACACGGTGAGGCGGCACTGCTGGACGCCCGCAACCAGGTCCTCGGCATGGCGGCGCAGAGCCCCGTGCTCACCGGTGTCCGCCCTGACGGCATTCCCGATTCGCCGCAGCTCCGCGTGCAGGTCGACCGGGTTGCCGCGCGGGCGATGGGTCTCTCGATCACCGACATCAACGCCACGCTCGGGGTGACCTTCAGCAGCGCCTACGCCAACGACTTCTCCCGCGAAGGGCGAATTCTCCGAGTGCTGGTCTCGGCTGATGCCCCCTACCGCATGACGCCGGAGGACGTGCTCGCCCTGCGGGTCCGCAACAGCCGCGGCGAGATGGTGCCCTTCGGCGCCTTCACCCGGGCCGAGTGGACCGCAGGCTCGCCACAGCTCAACCGCTACAACGGGTACCCGTCGCAGAACATTTCGGGCATGGCGGCCCCGGGGCGGTCCACCGGCGAGGCCATGGCGGAGATGGAGCGGATCGCCAGCCAGCTCCCGGCCGGATTCGACTTCGAGTGGACCGGCATCTCCTTCGAGGAACAACAGGCCAGCGGCCAGGTGGGTCTGCTGCTCGGGCTGTCGCTCGTCGTCGTATTCCTGCTGCTGGCCGCCCTCTACGAGAGCTGGTCGATTCCCGTTTCGGTTCTGCTGGTGGTGCCGCTGGGCGTGCTCGGCTCGGTGCTCTTCTCCATGCTGCGGGGCCTGTCGGCCGACGTGTACTTCAATGTCGGGCTGATCACCATCATCGGCCTGGCCGCCAAGAATGCCATTCTGATCGTCGAGTTCGCGATGGCCGAAGAACAGAAGGGCGTCGACACGCTGACGGCCACCATGAACGCCGTCCGCCTGCGACTCCGACCGATCATCATGACATCACTGGCCTTCATCCTCGGCATGGTCCCGCTGATGCGCGCCACCGGCGCCGGCGCCGGCTCCCGCGTGGCCGTCGGCACCGGTGTCGCCGGCGGGATGGTCACGGCCACGGTGCTCGGCATCTTCCTGATTCCACTGTTCTATCTGGTGATCCGGAGCGGGGTGCGGCGGGCCCGGTCCACACCCGCCACCGGCGCGGAGGCCCTCGATGCGTAACCCTGCCATGCTGGCCACCACGCTGCTGCTCGGGGCATGCTCCCTGGCGCCCCGCCACGTTCGACCGGAACCGCCACTCCCGGCGCGCTATGCCGAGCCTGCAGCCAGCGAGGAGGTGATGCTTCAGACGGTGCGCTGGCAGAACTTCTTTGTCGATGCCCGACTGCGCGAACTGATCACCCTCGCCCTCGATCACAATCGGGATCTCGCGATTGCCACCGCACGGATCAGCGAAGTGGCCGGCCTCCACCGGATTCAGGCGGCCAACCGTCTGCCGACGGTGAACGCCGATGCCGGCGCTTCCCGTGGCGACGCCGGTGCCAATGTCGATCCGACCGACCGGTTCAGTCTCAGCGTCGGCGTCACCTCGTTCGAACTCGACTTCTGGGGACGGGTCCGCAATCTCGACGAGGCGGCGAAGCAGCGCTATCTCGCCACGGTCGAAGCGCGTCGCGCCTTCCAACTCTCGCTGATCGGTCAGGTGGCCTCGACCTACCTGACGTCGCGCGACATCGCGGAGCGGATCCGGCTGGCCGAAGCCACGCTGGCCTCGCGACAGGCTGGGCTGCGGATCGCAGAGCGTCGTCTGGAAGCGGGTGTCACCAGCGCCCTCGACCGTCAGCAGGCCACGGCTCTGCTGACACAAGCCGAGGCGGACCTGGCCGGATTGCGCCTGGCGGAAGCCCGCACCGCCAATGCACTCGTCGTGCTGATCGGCCACCCGCTGCCGGAGACACTGCCGACCCCGCTGCCCCTGCTCGAACAGGTGGGCATGCTGCCGCTGGCGGCAGGGCTTCCGTCCGATCTGCTGGAAACCCGACCGGACATCCTGGCATCCGAGTCGGAGCTGCGCGCAGCGCGGGCGGACATCGGTGCGGCCCGAGCGGCCTTTTTCCCGACGCTCTCGCTGACCGGGCTCTTCGGTTTCGCCTCCGGTGCACTGGAGCATCTGATCTCCGATGAGAGCACCACCTGGAACCTCGGCGGTGCGGCCCGCCAGCCGCTCTTTGCCGGAGGGCGCGTGCGCGCCAATCTCACCGTCGCCGAGGCGCGGGAGGTGATGGCGATCGCGAGCTATGAGCGGACGGTGCAGAACGCCTTCCGCGAGGTGGCCGATGCCCTGGCGGGCCGCCGCCTGCTGACCGAGCAGGTCGGCGCCCAGGAGCGGAATACCGCAGCGCAGCGGCGGATCGCCGAACTCGCGGGCATCCGCTACCGGGAGGGAGTGGTTGCCTACCTGCAGGTGCTGGATGCAGAACGCAGTCTGTTTGCCTCCGAGCAGGCCCTGCTGCAACTGCGTCGGGCCGAGGCGGAGAACCTGGTCCGACTCTACCTGGCGCTCGGTGGTGGCGATGTCGGGGCCCGCCCTTGATCCTCCACGTGCCTTCCAACAAGGAGATGTCGATGACGGAATTGACGACGCGCTACGGACTGATCGGCAGCATGCGGGCGACGCCCGGGCAGCGTGAGGCCCTGGCGGCCATTCTGCTGGAGGGCACCACCGCGATGCCGGGGTGCCTGAGTTACATCGTCGCCCTGGATCCGGGCGATGCCGACCTGCTCTGGATTACCGAGGTCTGGGACAACCAGGCCGCCCATCGCGCCTCGCTCGCGCTGCCTGCCGTGCAGGAGGCCATTGCCCGCGGCCGACCGCTGATCGTGGGCTTCGAGCAGCACACCGAGACGATCCCGCTGGGCGGGCATGGGCTGGTTTCTGCGAGCAGGGTCAGTTCGGAGTGACAGGCTTTCTCCTGCCGCGCGAACCATAGTCCGGGCAGAACTCCACACGCCGCGCGACTTCAGCCCCGCGGCGTGCGGGTACGCTTCGCCGGCAGCGGCAGATGCACCACCATCTCCTCCAGCAACTCGCGCAGTCGATCCGGATCGTCGAGCAGTTCGTCGCCGATCGGGTACGGTTTGGCGCCCGGGTAGGGCGGCCCACTGGGCAGTGATGCCGTCAGGGAAGCCGTTGCCGCACAGGGCTTGAGATACAGGGTGTTGTCGCAGACGAACGCGACGACCTTGCCGTCCAGGTACAGCGCGTATTCGCCGAACATTTTTCGGGAGGTCAGTCGACCGGGGAGATGGACCTGCTCCAGAATGTGGTCCATCGTGGTGGTGCTGGTGCTCATGATCGGATGCCGCGGGAAGAGCGGGCGGGCATCCTCGACATGAGAATGCCCGCCACGCCGGTGTGTCTCACCCGCCCGTGCAGCCCTGGAACCGGTTCTGCACTGGACCGTCGTTCACGAAGCGGTCCTTCCGGTCCGCCACGGCCTTCGCGACCGCGTGGATGAAGCGGCCGAGGCGCGCGCCATGATCGTAGTCGATGTACTGCGGCTCGTCGGTCGGCGAGTGGTAGTCGATCGCGTAGCCGAGCGAGAAGTAGGCGACCGGGATGTTGTAGCGGAAGAACGAGACCTGGTCGGAACGGCAGAAGCGGTTGAGCCGCCGGGTCATCTCCCAGGTGTAGTCGATCGCCATCGGCTCCGAGTGAGTCGCGTTCACCGAGTCGATCACGTCACCGAAGCCGGTGGACAGGCGGCGCGAGCCGAGAATCTGCACGGAGTTGGGGCCACCGAGGTTCACGTCAGTCGCGCGACCCTTGCCGAGCATGTCCATGTTGAAGGCCGCCACGATCTTCTCGCGCGGCACCGTCGGCCAGTCGGTCCAGGTCGAGGAGCCGAGCATGCCCGACTCTTCCCCGGTCTGCGACAGGAAGATGATCGACCGCTTCGGCGCGACGCCCTTGGCAAAGGCCTCGGCGATCTCCATCAGCACCACCGTGCCGGACCCGTCGTCGTCGGCGCCATTGTTCACCGAGTCCGGCCGTGCGGGACGGATGGTCCGGGCCGCCGCAATCAGGGCGTTGATGCGGGCCCACTGCTCGGCCGTGATGGCATCGATGGCCACGTTGTCGTTGGCGCCCTGGGGCTGGAGGATCCGCTTGAAGGCCCGGAGCGAGTCATGGTCCGGATAGACCATGTTGGTTCCGACACGCCGCACCATGCCGACGTGATCGTTGTGCGCCGCGATCACCACGTACTCGTCGCGGAGCACCGGGTCGGAGCCGCGCCGGATACCGATCACGTTGCGGGCCGGATACTCCGGCAGCGTGACGGCGTAGTCGAACAGGCCCGAGACCGGCTTGCCCAGCTCGCCGGGTCGGATGTCGGCCACCGGCTTGCCGAAGATCCGCTCGACCACCGCCGGCGAGATCGACGCACCGGCGCCGGGAATGCTCGACCGGAGCACATTGCCCGTACCACCCGGCCGGGGAATGCCCTGGGGCTGAGCCGCACCCAGATTAGCCATCAGCACCAGCGCCGCCTCGGCGTCACGCGGACGGAGGTCGTTGCCGCCAGCACCACCGCGTCCGCCAGGGCCGCCGCGGCCACCGGGCGCACCACCTGCCGCCGCACCAACGCCACCGCGACCGGGAGCGGGCGCCGCCGGCAGGAAGACCACCACCTTGCCGCGGATGAGGGCCGGATCCAGGTGGGTTGTGGTATCGCCCCAGCGCCCACCGAACACGGTCGGCACGTTGCGGCCGTCGAACTTCGGGCCCCACGCGGCGCCCGGCGCCAGCGGCGACCAGTCGCTCTTCCAAGCCAGCGCCTGGCCATCCACGCTCAGCGTGATCTTGGTGCTGTCGAAACCGCTCGGCCCGTACGGCAGCACCTGGAAGAAGGTGCCGTTCTCACCACCCGGCTCCAGGCCCATCTTGCGGAACTGCGATTCGATGTAGGCCGTCGCCATCTGGTTGCCCTTGCTGGCAACCGCCCGGCCCATCATCGAGTCATCGGCGAGCTGGTAGAGATGGGTACGCAGGTCGTTGGCCGTGATCGCGGGTTCGGTGGTGCGGACCGTCCAGGTCCGCGGCCCCTCGTCGAACCAGACCGTGCCCTTGGCGCGATCCGGCTTGAGGAAGATGCTGTCCGCCACTACCGGCAGCTTGAAGACACTCGGTACGACCACCGGCGTCATGGTGATCGTCGGCTGGCGCTGCTGGCCGAGCTGACCAGTCAGAGCGGTCGGCAATACCAGCAGACCGAGAAGAGCAGGAGAGAGACGCTGATGCACGATAGTACTCCGGCCACGGATGGAGGTGGGGGGATCGCCGGGGAAGATAAGCGGACGGGGGCCGATCCCGGACCCCCGTTGCTGTTTCAATCTGTGCTGTGGTGGACGGAGAACCGTCTGCCAGTCAGACTCAGTCGAGCAGCCGCAGGGGCATCACCAGCGTCAGGTACGACGATGGATCGTCCCAGCCCACCGGCTCGATGGTGGCGGCCCGCTCGGGGGCCTTGAAGGTCAGCCGGACCTCGTCGGTGGGCATCTGCTTCAGCACCTCGAGCAGGTAGTTGGCGTTGAAGCCGATATCGAGCGATTCCCCCTCGTAGGCCAGGGAGATCTCCTCCTGCGCCTCGCCGAGGTCGGGGGTGGTGACCGACAGTCGGCAGGCCCCGTCGCCGAAGGACATCCGGATCCGGTGGGTCTGATCGCTGGCCACGATGCTCATGCGGCGGATAGCTGCCATGAGGGTGGCCTTGTCGGCGGTGGCGGCCTTGTCGTTCTCCCGGGGGATAACCTGCTCGTACGGCGGGTAGGGACCCTCGATCAGCCGGGTGTACACCTGGGTGGTTGCCGAACGGAAGCCCAGGTGGTTCTCGGAGCGACCGATTTCGATGTCCTCGTCAGCCGGGAAGAGCCGCCGGAGCTGTTCCAGTGCCTTGGGCGGTACGATCAGGTCGCCGGTCAGTCCGCTGCCGCCCTGGATGGGCATTTCCATCTTGGCGAGCCGGTGCCCGTTGGTGGCCACCATCCGCATCCGTTCGCCGGTCAGTTGCCAGAGCACCCCGTTCAGGATCGGACGGCTCTCCTCGGTGGAGGCGGCAAAGGCAACGTGCTGCACCAGTTGCTGGAGACTGCCTGCCGTGGTCCGGGACGCGGCCTCGAAGCGCACCTGCGGGAAGGCCGGGTACTCCTCGCGCGGGAGTCCCAGGAGCTTGAACTTGGAACGGCCGCACTCGATGGTGGCCCGCTGCTCGCCCTGGATGGTGAACCGGATACCGGCGCTGGGCAGCTCGCGGACCAGTTCAACCAGCTTCCGTGATGGCAGCGTGATGGCCCCTTCGGTATCGACCGAGGCGGGGACCATGGTGCTCACCGCGATGTCGAGGTCCGTGCCGGACAGCCGCAGGCCGTCCTTGGTGGCTTCGAGCAGAACGTTGGCCAGCACGGGGAGGGTCGTCTTGGACGGGACCACGGCGTTGACCGCCCCGATCCCCTCGGCGAGCTGTTCCCTCGTGATCGTGAACTTCATGCCGCACCCCGGATTGCTGAAGAAGCTACTGAATCCTGTTGATACTTATGATAGTCGTCGTAGTAGAGGACCGGGAGATGTGGACCAGTGCTGTAACTCCCGTACCGACATGCTCCTGCGTCATACGTCCCGCGTGGAGACCGCGTTGATCGCGGGGAGGACTGCCCGGGTTCCCCACGTGAGTCCCTGCTCATCCACGTCGCCCACGCGAAGCTTCCCACGCTGTGCATCGTCGTGTGCATCATGCGGTGAACAACGCCTGCTTGGCGGCCTCAACCCGCGCCCGGAACTCACGATCGTGCTGCAACTGCGACTGGACCTTGTCCACACTGTGAATCACGGTCGAGTGATCGCGCCCGCCGAAGGCCTGTCCGATCTCGACGAGCTGCATCTGGAGCATGTCGCGGGCGAGGAACATGGCGATCTGCCGCGGCACCGTCAGCGTCTTGATCCGGGCCTTGGACCGCAGCCCCTCGGGGGTGACCCCCCAGCGGTGGGCCACGACCTCCTGGACCCGCTCGATGCTCGGCAGGGCCCGCGCCCGCGGCTCGGCCTCCTCGCCGGGGCGGATGCGGTCGGCCAGCGCCTCGCGGGCCAGCTCGATGGAGATCTCCCGCTTCCGCAGCGAGGCATAGAGGAGCAACTTGATGATGCTCCCCTCCAGCTCGCGGACATTCGAACGCACGTGCTCGGCAATAAAATGCAGCACGTCGTCGGGGATGGTCGTCTCCAGGTGGTCCTGCTCCTGCTTCTTCTGCAGGATGGCGATCCGGTGCTCCAGGTCGGGCTGCTTGACGTCGGCAACCATGCCCCATTCGAAGCGGGAGACCAGACGCGCCTCCAGCCCCGGGATGTCCTTCGGCTGCCGGTCGGAGGTCAGCACGATCTGCTTGCCGGCCTCGTAGAGGGCGTTGAAGGTATGGAAGAACTCCTCCTGGGTGGCTTCGCGGCCTTCCAGGAAGTGAACGTCGTCGACGATGAACAGGTCGACGTCGTTCCGGTAGCGCCGCCGCAGCTCCGGCATGGTCCGCGACTGGATGCCCTGGACCAGGTCGTTGGTGAACTGCTCCGCCCCGATGTAGAGCACCCGGGTCTGCGGCGCGCGGGCCAGCAGCTCGTGGGCGATCGCCTGCATCAGGTGGGTCTTGCCCAGACCGGTGGGGCCGTAGATGAAGAACGGGTTGTACTGCTTGCCCGGGGCCTCGGCCACCGCGTGGGCGGCGGCGGCGGCCAGCTCGTTCGACTTGCCGATCACGAAGTGCCCGAAGGTGTAGCGCTCGTTGAGCGGCTGCGCGTTCGGGTTCGAGGGTGCCACCGCCGGGGCCTTGGCCATCGGCGTCGGCGGGGCGACGAAGAGGTCCATCTGGGGCCGCTTGATCCGCTCGGCGGCAACCTGGAAGATCACCGTGGCCGGCTCGCCCGCCTCCGCTGTGGCCAGGGGCTGCAGCGCCTGGACGTACTTCTCATCGATCCAGCGCTTGGCGAACTCGTCCGGCGCGTTCACCGTCAGCACGCTCCCCTCCCAGCTCACGGCATCGTTGCCGGCCAGCCAGCTCGCGGAATCGGGCATCTCGCGGCGGGCGGCTTCGACGACTCGCTTCCAGAGTTCTTTGGCAGAGAGGGACATCGTCGCGTTCGGTACCAGGGCGGGTCAGGGGGTCAGTTTCAGGGAGGCCGAACCTAGGTCCCGGGTGTGGAAAAGTCAAACCCCTTGAGTTCCCGGGGGGACCCGGCTACGTTCCAAGGCTATATTGAAGGGAGTGTTACCAGATGATGCCAACCTATCGGCCGCGGAACAAGCGGCGAATCGCCAAGCACGGGTTCCGAGCCCGGATGGAAGACCGCTGGGGTCGGGCGGTGCTGTCGCGCCGTCGCAAGAAGGGCCGCAAGCGGCTGACGGTCTCGATCGGCTCGAAGCACGCGCGGGTCTGACCCGGTCGGAGCGCTACCCGCGCTCCGGACGGATCGTCGATGGCGCAACGATGGACGAGGTGGTGCGGCGGGGGAAACGCTCCCGGCAGCCCCACCTCGATCTGTTCTGGGCGGCGGCCCCCGACGGGCCGCCCCGCCTGGGATTGATCGTGCCCAAGTACCGGCACACCGCCGTGGATCGCAACCGGCTGCGCCGCCGCTTGCGTGAACTCTGGCGCCGCGAGCTGGCCCACCGGGGCCCCCCCCGGCTGGTGGTGTTCCGCGCCCGCCGGGAGAGCTATCAGGCCACCTTCGCCGGGCTGCGGGACGACCTCCTCGCCTGGTGTCGGGCCACCGGCTGGTGAGGCATGTCGCTTCTCCAGCTTCCGGCTCGCGGGGCGACCCTCCTCATCCGGGGGTACCAGCGCTTCATTTCGCCGGCACTGCCGCCGGCCTGCCGTTTCTACCCGACCTGCTCGGCCTACACCCACGAAGCCATCCAGCGGCACGGCCTGTTGCGCGGCGGCTGGCTGGGGATCCGACGGATTGCCCGGTGCCATCCCTGGAACCCCGGCGGCTTCGATCCCGTACCGTGAGCATGAGTGTGACCCTTCTCCCTGAGGTTGCCGCGTGAACGATCGCAGGCTGCTCCTGGCCATGGCGCTGGTGGTGCTGATCGCCTATCTCCCGCTGTCCTGGGCGCGCAAGCGCCAGGCGGCGGAACAGACTCCCCCCGCCATTGAAGCCATCCTGCCCGACAGCGGCACCGCTGCGCCGACCCTGGTCAGCGCCCTGCCCCTGCTGCCGGATACCCTCCCGCAGGCACCGGAAGACACCGTCGTGGTGCGCTCGCCGCTGTACGAGTACGCCTTCTCCACCCGGGGCGGGGCGGTGCTCTCCGCGCGCATGCTGCGCTACCGGTCGCTGGAGGAACGCACCCGGAACGACACCCTGGAGATGGTCCCGGCGGGGCGCGCGCTGTTCGGCGGTCGGCTGGTCATCGGCGCCGACACGCTGCCGCTCGACCAGATCGCCTTCACGCCGAGCACTGATCGGCTGGAACTGGGTGAAACGGGTGGTACGCTCACCATGCGGGGCAGCACCAGCGGGTACACCATCGACCTGACCTGGACCTTCTACCCCGACGACTACCACTACCTCGTCAGCGGCCAGGTGACCGGGTTCGGCTCCATCGGGGCCACCCTCCTGCTCGATCTCGGCAACGGCTTCCGCGACACCGAGGCGAACGTCGCGGAGAACCACCGCGAGAGCGGCATCGTCACCAAGTTCACCAAGTCGGAGCTGCGGCGCTTCAGCAGCTTCACGCCGCTCGAAACCGAGCAGCTCGCCGGGCCCTTCGAGTGGGTGGCGGTCAAGTCCAAGTACTTCGTGGCGGGTCTCTTCGCCTCCGATTCGACGGCCCTCGAAGGTGCGCGCGGCCGCATCGCCTCGGTGCGGGTGCGCCCGGCCGACACGCTGCCCGACAAGCCGATCCGCGCCGAAGCCGTGGCCTCGCTGAATGTGCCGGCGCAGGGCGGCTTCGCCTACCAGGTCTATCTCGGCCCGATGGAGTACGACCGGCTGACAGCCATGGGCTACTCCTTCGACGACGTGAACCCCTACGGCTTCGCCTGGATCCGCGGTATCGTCCGGCCCTTCGCCGTGGCCATCCGCGGCGTCTTCCTCGGCATGAAGAACACGCTCGGCATCGGCTTCGGTGCGGTCATCATTCTGTTCGGTGTGATGGTCCGGCTGCTGCTCTGGCCCCTGAACCAGAAGGCGATGCGGTCGATGACCGCGATGCAGGCCATCCAGCCGCAGTTGCAGGCCCTGCAGGAGCGCTACAAGCAGGATCCGCAGCGGCTGCAGCAGGAGATGTTCAAGATCTACCGGGAGCACAAGGTCAACCCGCTCGGTGGGTGCTGGCCGATGCTGCTGCCCTATCCGTTCCTGGTGGCGGTGTTCTTCGTGCTGCAGAACACCATCGAGCTGCGTGGCGAGTCCTTCCTCTGGATGCCCGATCTCTCGCGCATGGATCCGACCTTCATCATCCCCATCCTGATGGCCGTCTCGATGTTCGGGATGTCGTGGGTGGCGCAGCGCGGCATGGCGCCGAACCAACAGGCGAAGATGATGATGTATCTGATGCCGGCGATCTTCCTGGCAATGTTCTGGAGCTTCGCGTCGGGGCTGAATCTGTACTACCTGACCCAGAACCTGGCCTCGATTCCCCAGCAGCTCCTGATCAACCGCGAGCGGCGGGCACTGATGGAGGCGCAGCAGGGCGGCGGCGGTCGCAAGGTCGAAGTCCGCACCAAGGCCTGACCGTGCTGGCGGATACCATCGTGGCCATCGCCACCCCCCCGGGTTCGGGGGCGGTGGCGATGGTGCGTTTGGCCGGTCCCGCCGCCTTCCACATCGCCGCCCGGGTCACGCCGGGGTTCGATCCGCTGCGCGCGCGCGAGGCCCGGCTGCTGTCCCCCTGCGACGCCAACGGACGGGTGCTCGATCGGGCGCTGGTGACCGCCTTTCCCGCGCCGCACTCCTTTACGGGCGAGGACACCGTCGAGTGGTCGACCCACGGAGGGGCGCTGGTGCCGGCCCAGGTGCTCAATGCCTGCCTCGCTGCCGGGGCGCGCCTGGCGCTGCCGGGCGAGTTCACCGCCCGCGCCGTGCGGCACGGCAAGGTGGATCTGCTGCAGGCCGAGGCCATTGGCGACCTGATTGCGGCAACGGCCCCGCGTCAGGCAGAGCAGGCGCTGCACCAGCTCGATGGCGGACTGTCGCGCCGGGTCGGTGCGCTGCGCGAGGCGCTGCTCGACGCGGAAGCTTTGCTGGCCTATGCCATCGACTTTCCCGACGAGGACGATGGCCCCATCGATCCGGTGCGACCGAGCGCCGCCCTCGCGGCCATCGAGGCTCTGCTGGCCGGGCTGCTGGCCACGGCGCCTGACGGGGAGCGGGTCCGGCGTGGGGCGCTGGTAGTACTGGCTGGTCCGCCGAATGCCGGGAAGTCGTCGCTGTTCAACGCGCTGCTCGGGCGCGAGCGGGCCCTGGTGACGGAAGTGGCCGGCACCACCCGCGATGCCATCGAGGCCGATACCACCATCGCCGGGTGGCCGCTGCGCCTGGTCGATACGGCCGGTCTGCGCACCGCTTCCGATCGGCTTGAACAGATGGGAATCGAAGTCTCGCGCCGCTATCTGGCGCAGGCGGATCTGGTGCTTTTCTGCCGGAGCGATGAAGCGCCGGTGCCTGAGGACCTCTTTGATCGACCGGTACTCCAGGTGTGGACCAAGGCCGACCTGCTGCCCGATGTCGCGGCGGGAACGCCTGACGGCGCCATCCGGGTCTCGATCCAGGATGGGACCGGGCTGGCCCGGCTCCGGGACGCGCTGATCGCCCAGCTCTTCGCCACGCCGCGCCGTTCCCAGGGCGACGAGGCCCTGGTCACCTCGGAGCGGCAGCGCCTCGGACTCAACGCCGCGCTGGCCGCTGTGCAGGCCGCGCAACCCCAGCTTGTTTCCGGCGAGGTCGTGCTGGCCGCCCACGAACTGCGGCAGGCGACCGCCGCGCTCGATATGCTGATTGGATTGGTGGATCGTGAGGAAGTCTTCGCCCGCGTCTTCGCAGGATTCTGTGTCGGGAAGTAACCCTGCGCCGGTCGGGCCGATCGCCCGGGTGCGTCGCTCCACGGTGCGCCGCATCGTGCTGTGGTGCTCTGCCTTGGTGGGCGGACTCGCCGCGCTGGTCGTGGCCAGCGCCTGGCAGGCGCTGGGGCGGCTGCCCTCCACCGAAGACCGAGCCCGGTTCGCCGCATCACCGCAGTATCTGGACGGACGCTTCGTCAATCCGCTGCCCCGCACCATGCCCACCATGCTGCCGCTGCTGCGGCGCTGGTTCTTCGAGAAGACGCCGAATGCTGCGCCGTCGGCCTTGCCACCGGTTGAGCGTCGCACCGCCGTGGACTTCGCCACTGAGGCCACGGCGGGTCGGGTGACGTGGTTGGGTCATTCCACGCTCCTGATCGAAATCGAACAGCAGCGGGTGTTGATCGATCCCGTGTGGGGCGAACGTGCCTCGCCCAGCCCGGCCTTCGGTGTGGGCCGCTTCTACGCGCCGCCGCTGGCCTGGGAGGATCTCCCGGCGCTGGATGCCGTGGTCATCTCCCACGATCACTACGACCACCTGGACTACCCGACCATCCGGCGGTTCGCCGAGCAGGCCAGTCTGCCGCGCTTTATCGTCCCGCTGGGCGTGGGCGCGCGGTTGCAGGGCTGGGGCATTCCAGTCGACCGGATCACCGAACTTGACTGGTGGGACGAAACCGCCCTCGGTGCCCTCCGGATCGTGGCGACACCCTCGCGCCATTTCTCCGGTCGGACACCGTGGGACGAGGACCGCACACTCTGGGCGGGCTATGCCTTCATCGGGACCGAGCAGCGGCTGTTCTACAGCGGCGACACCGCCATGTCACCGCATTTCACTGCCATCGGTGAGCGGCTCGGGCCCTTCGACCTCACCATGATCGAGATCGGCGCCTACGATCAGGCCTGGCCCGACGTGCATCTCGGGCCGGAACAGGCCGTCGAAGCGCATCAGATGGTCCGCGGTGCCGTGCTGCTGCCGGTGCATTGGGGCCTCTTCTCGCTGGCCTTCCACGGCTGGACCGAACCGATCGAGCGGACGCTGGCCGCCGCCACTGCCGTGGGAGTGACCCTGGTGACACCGCAGCCCGGCGGGTCGGTCAGTCTGGCGGATCTGTCGACATCACACCAGGCCCGCTGGTGGCCAACCCTCCCCTGGCGTACCAGCCAGGAGCAGCCGATCCGCTCCACCGGGCTCGACTGACAGCCGGGGCCGCGCAGGCCTCAGGTCGCGGGTGAGGTCGTGTCGGTGCCGCGCCAGGGCTGCGGCAGGTCCTGCATCTGCCAGCGCCGGACGGCGCGCTGGAAGAACAGCGAGTTCGGCACCTGGAGCACGCTGCCGGTCAACTGCCCGGCGCCGTCGATCTCCTCCAGCGTGGTGAAGATCAAATTGATGTCGCGCACGCGGCCCTTCATTGTCGGCTTGTCGCTGCTCTCCATCAGCTCGATGTAGTCGAGCAGCCGGAACAGTCGCGTGGCGAAGATCAGCATGCTGCAGAAGATGTTGGACAGGACGCTCCAGGCGGCGAAGAACGCCACGGCCGCCACGGCCGCGAAGCCGGTGAAGGCGGTCCACAGCACGCTGCCCGACACGCCGAGCTGCTCCAGAATCACCAGCGTCGCTGCCATGTAGATCAGGAACGCCGACACCCGGCGTGCGCCGACCAGCAGGGCCTGGTGGAGGGCGTAGCCTTGCCCCACCCGCTGAATGAGCCGCCAGGACAGGCGCTGGAGAATCAGGGCCACTCCGATGGTGGCGAGCGGAACCAATACGTCGACCCACTGCCGGGGCCAGGAGGGAAGGGGGGTATCCATGGGCGCGAAAGGTACCCCGATCCCGCAGCTTGCCAGAAGATTTAGTCCCGTCTAAACTTCCTGCCATGAGCAACCTGATCCGGCCCCGGTGGTGGGGCGTGCTGGTCGTGGCGGTGGCCCTGGCGGGCTGTGGCCGCGGCAATGCCCGGGAGGGTGTGGTTGAGGCCGTCCAGATCTCGGACCGGCCCGTGCGGGTGGTCACCACCACCAACTTCGTCACCGATCTGGTGCGGGAGGTCGGCGGTGATCGGGTCGAGGTTTACGGCCTCATGGGTGCCGGGGTGGATCCGCATCTCTACAAGGCCAGCGCGGGCGATGTCGGTCGCCTTGAGGCCGCCGATCTGATCGTCCAGGTGGGGCTCCATCTGGAGGCCCGGCTGGGCGAGGTGCTGCATCGGCTTGGCGCGTCGCGCACCGTGGTGGCTGTCGGGGATTCGCTCGACAGCACCCGTCTGATCCGACTCACGGCGGAGGAGCGCGGCGGTGGCGCCGAGTACGATCCGCACATCTGGTTCGACACCGACCTGTGGGCCGGAACGCCGACCGTGGTGGCAGAAGCGCTGGGCCGGCTCGATACGCTGCACGCCGAAGCGTACCGCGCCCGCGCCCGCGCATACGCCGACCGGATCCGGGCGGCGGGAGTGGCCGCAGCGGAGCAGTTGGCGGCCATCCCGCAGGAGCGCCGAGTACTGGTCACCTCGCATGACGCCTTCCGCTACTTCAGCCGGCGGTTTGCTGTCGACGTGGAACCGATTCAGGGCATCAGCACCGTGGCCGAGGCCACCACGGCCGATGTCGATCGGGTGGCGGCGCTGATTGCTGCGCGGGGGGTCCGGGCCGTCTTCATCGAGTCGAGTGTGCCGCGTCAGACCATCGATGCCGTGATGGCGGCCGCGCGCCGCCGGGGGGCCACGGTGGCCCTGGGTGGCGAACTCTTCGGCGATGCGGCCGGCGATGCCGGGACACCCAGCGGCACCTATCTCGGCATGCTGGCGCACAATGTCATGGTGATTGCGCAGGGGCTGCGCTGAATGCACCCGGCCGTCACCATCCGTGATCTCACCGCGGGATACGGCCGCCACATCGCCATCCGCGACATCACGGTAGACATTCCGGCCGGGCGCCTGGTGGGCCTGGTGGGGCCCAACGGCAGCGGGAAGTCCACTTTGCTCAAGTGCATCGTGGGAACCCACCGGCCCATGCGCGGGACCATCGAGGTGCTGGGCGAGTCGCAGCGGGCGGCGCGACGCCTCATCGCCTACGTCCCCCAGCGCAATGAAGTCGAACGCGACTTTCCCATCACCGTGCGCGAAGTGGTGGCCCTGGGGCGTCACGGCGAACGCGGTTGGTTCCGCCGTCTGACTGCCGACGATCAGCGGATGATCGAGGCCGCGCTCAGGCGCACCGGCCTCGAGGACCTGGCCGACCGCGCCATCGATGCACTGTCGGGCGGACAGTTGCAGCGCACCTTCGTGGCACGGGCCCTGGCGCAGGACCGGCCGATCTTCGTGCTGGACGAGCCGTTCGTGGGCATCGACGTTGCCACCGAGGCGGCGCTGTTCGATCTCCTCGCCGAACTGCGTGACAGCGGTCGTTCGATTCTGGTGGTCCACCACGATCTCGCCGATGTGCGGGAACGTTTCGACCACTGTCTGCTGCTCGACGGGCGTCTGCTGGATCAGGGCCCGCCCGCCACGGTGCTGGCGCCCGACCAGGTCTTCCGGATCTTTTCGGGACATCGCCACCGCGACGAACCCGACACCGAGCCATGATCGCCAGGCTCCTCGATCTGCTCCCGCTGGGATACAGTGAAGCGGTCGTGGTGCTCGGCGCGGCGACCATCGGATTCCTGGCCGGGCTGGTCGGCTGTCTCGCCGTGCTGCGGCGCCGAGCCATGGTCGGCGATGCCATGGCGCACGCGGCGCTGCCCGGTGTCTGTCTGGCCTTTCTCCTGACGGGGGGCAGCAAGGCTCCGGCTGCGTTGCTGGGCGGTGCTCTGGTTGCGGGTCTCGTCGCGGCCACGCTGGTGGTGCTGCTGGAACGGCGCCGGCTGCTGCCCGCCGACGCCGCCATCGGCGTGGTGCTGAGTGTCGCGTTCTCGCTGGGGATTGTGCTGCTGACCCTGATCGCGCGCCGCCCCGGCGCCGACCAGGCGGGTCTTGAGCGCTACCTCTTCGGGCAGGCCGCCGGTCTGCTCGAGCGCGACATCGTCACCATGCTGCTGATGCTGGGCGTGGCGCTGGCGCTGCTGGTGCTGCTGCGACATCCGCTGCGGGCCGTGCTCTTCGATCGCGGGTTCGCGGCGAGCACGGGCCTGGCCGTGACGGCCGTCGATCTGGCGGCGACGGTGCTGCTGGTGATCGCCACGGTGACTGGCTTGCAGGTGGTCGGCGCCATTCTGATGGTGGCGCTGCTGGTTGCTCCCGCCATCGCGGCGCGCCAGTGGGTCCGCACCCTCCGCGCCATGCTGCCGCTGGCCGGCGCACTCGGCGCGCTGATTGGCGCAAGCGGCGCGCTCATTGCCTCGCGCCTGGGTGTGCCCACCGGCCCGGTGATCGTGCTGGTGGCAGCACTCGTGGCGGCGGTGTCGCTGCTGGTGGCGCCGCAGCGCGGTGTGCTGGCGCAACTGCGTCTGCGCCGCCGACTGGCGGACCGATGACGCACGGTGCCTGGATCACCCTCGTTGCCGGCCTGGTCGCGACCGGTTGCGCGCTGCTGGGGGCCCTGCTGGTGGTGCGGCGGCAGGCGCTCCTGACCGATGCCGTCAGTCACGCCGTGCTCCCGGGGATTGTCGTGGCCTGGCTGGTGACGGGGTCGCGGCATCCGGTCGGCATGGTGCTCGGCGCCGGGGCTTTCGCGGTGCTCTGCGTGCTGCTGGTCGAGCTGCTCGAACGCACCCATCTGGTCCGCTCCGACGGTGCCATCGGCCTGGTCTTCCCCACCCTCTTTTCGCTCGGTGTGCTCGGACTCACCCGCTGGGCCGACAACATCCATCTCGATCTGGACGCGACCATCTACGGTGAGATCGCCTTCATCACTTTCGATCGCGTGACCGTGGCCGGTCTCGATGTGCCGCGGGCGGCCATCGTGGCTGCGGTGGTGGCGCTGGCGGATCTGCTGCTGGTCGGCATCGGCTGGCGGGTGGTGCGGGCAGCCTCGTTCGATGCGGGATTTGCCGCATCAGTGGGCGTGCCGGTGCGGCTGGTCGGGCGCCTGCTGCTGGTGGCCACCGCGATCACGGCGGTGGTGGCCTTCGAGGCCGTCGGCGCCATTCTGGTCATCACCCTGTTCATGGTCCCGGCCGCGACGGGGCTGCTGATCGGGCGTCGGCTGATCCATGTGGTGGGCATTGCCGTGCTGACCGGCTGGCTCGCCGCGATCGGCGGGTGGCAGGCGGCGGTGCGCTGGGATGTCTCGATCGCCGGCGCCATGGGCGTGACGGCGGGTGTGCTGTGCGTGCTGGGCGTGGGATGGCGGGTGGGGAGTCGGGGGTGAGGGTGTGGGTCAGGTAGAATCGCGTCACGCCATTGTGATCGACCCACAGCGTAGGGGCGACCGGCGGTCGCCCGTCTCACACCCTCTCACGCGCTCGCGGCTGACGTAGGGGCGACCGGCTGGTCGCCCGTCTCGCGCAAAACGTAGGGGCGTAGGGGCGACCGGCTGGTCGCCCGGTCCCTCACCGACCCCCGCGCCCGAGGGTGTCCCCAACCCGCTTCACCGGGGCGATTCTGGCGCAAACGGCGGCCGGCTGGTACCAGCCTTCCAGGCAGGCCGCCCGGCTCAGTTGCAACCCCGCCGAGTAGGTCAGGTGTCCCCCCTGGGGCGTCTGCGGCCAGGTGCCCTCCCAGATCCGCTTCAGCCCGGCCCGCACCAGGTCCAGTTCCGCCGCCGTCGTCGGGCGCTGGTTGATCATGCCAGGCTCCCAGGCCTGGTACAGCGCCAGGGTTGCATTGCCCGCAGTCACCGTATCGGGCTGGAGGGCCTTCCGCACCAAGTAGTCGATTGCTGAAGGGAGTGGCCCAACGCCGAGGAGTTGCCGCATCACCGACCGGGCGATGCGGGGCTCGTCAGTTTGCTCGACAATCCGGATCAGCTGCGCCTGCGCCCCGGCGTAGGGCACCCCTCCCTCCTCGGGCCGCCCACTGAACACGAGGGATTCGATGGGGTACAGCGCGGCGATAAACCGATCATTGGCCGACGTGGCGACCGGACGGAGCACGCGCTGCACCAGGGAATCGGCGATGGCATCCAGCACAGTGGCGGGGAGAGGGCCCCGAACCTGCCGCAGAGCTGCGTTCGATCCGAGTCCCCGCATCACAGCCGCCGCCGAGGAGTCCTCCCAGCGGGCCAGCCAAGAGCGGGCGTCCTGGGCAGAGGCCGAACTGACCAGGGTGGTTGCCCAGGCGAGCACCAGCGCGAGTCGACCAACGAAACGCGCGGCGGGCATGTGGACTTCCTGGCGGTCAGACGGCATGACGAAGGGTACCGCCAGGCGTGCTGGCAGGCAACGGACCGCGGGCTCCGTCTCGAGAACGAGTGACTCAGCCCAGTCGGCAGCCTACTGGTGCTTCCGCCCTCCACCCCAGTTGTTGGCGCGGGCATATCCTTCGAGTTGTACCCGGGTGTCGCCGTTCGGAATTACCCGAGAGGGGAACCCGAACTCATATATGACCCTTGGGTTTGTCGGCTGAAGCCCCGATCAATCGTCTGGCGAGATCGTACCACCGCAATCGAACCGGCTGGCGTAGGGGCGACCGGCTGGTCGCCCGTCTCGCGCAAAACGTAGGGGCGTAGGGGCGACCGGCGGTTGCCCGGTCCTATCGGAATACCCCGCAGCAAACGCAAACCCCCTACCGCCCCCCAACCACTCCCGCCAGCGTGGCCACCAGCAGCAGGCTCCACTGGGTGCCGATTTCGCTGCCGGTGTGATCCCACTGTTCATCCAGTGAATGCCCGCCGCGGCCGCGACCGCCGCCGCCGATGGTCACCGACGGGATCCCGCGCGACATCGGCAGATTGGCGTCGGTGCTCGACGCCGAGAAGTAGGGCGTGAAGCCGAGCACCTTGGCGGTGGCTGCTGTGGCCTGGATCAGCGGGAGCGACTCGGGCTGGGTGCCAGCGGGCCGGTCGCCCCAGCGGTCGAAGGTGACGGCCAGCCGGATCTGGCTCTCGGGCCAGCGGGCATGTTCCTCGTCCAGCGCCTGCTGCACCACCTCGCGGAAGCGGGCGTCGAGGCGGTTGAGTTCCGCCAGATTCTCCGAGCGCATGTCGATCTGGAAGACCGCATTCGACGGGATCGAGTTGACCGTGGTTCCGCCCGAGAGAATGCCGACGCTGTAGGTGGTGCGCGGCACCCGGGGCACCTGGAGATCGGCGATCTTCGCGATGGCGCGCCCCAGCGCGTGCATCGGGTTGGGCTGCCCGAAGGCCCCGAACGAGTGCCCGCCCGGGCCGGTGAAGGTGACTGTGGTGCGGTAGCTGCCCACGGCGTCCTTGACGGCGTTGAGGGCGTCGGCATCGACGGAGATGAAGGCGCCGACGCGCCGGTCGCGCAGTTCCTGCTCGAACAGATGCCGCACGCCGCGCAGGTTGCCCGGACCCTCCTCGCCCACCGTTGCCACGAACCAGATCGGCGCGCGGGTGGCCACCTGCGCCGAATCGAGCGCACGGGCCACGGTCAGGAGCACCGCCAATCCGCGGCAGTTGTCCTCGATCCCGGGGCCCTTGAGGATGGTGCCCTCTCGGCGGACCGTCACATCGGTGCCTTCGGGGAAGACGGTGTCGAGATGCCCCGAGATCACGATGGCCGGGAGATCGTCCTGCCCCGGGCGCTCCGCGATCACGTTGCCGACGGCATCAATGCGCACATTCCGGAGTCCCAGGGCGGCGAGTCTGGCCCGATAGGCTTCGGCGCGGGCCGTCTCCTTGAAGGGCGGCGCGGGAATCTGGCAGATGCCGATCTGTGTCTCGATCGTCGCGGGCTCCCACTGGCGTACCAGCGCCAGCGCGCGCTGCACCGCCGGGTGCTGGTCCGGTACCGGTGTCTGCGCCGTCGCCTGTCCGGCACCCAGCAGCGCGACGGCACCGACACCGACGCACCACCACGCGCGGGAACCGCTCACTTGCGGATCCTCACGTTGGTCAACTGCGCCACGCCCGACAGCGTGGTCTGGGCCGCATTGAGCCCGAGGCGGAAATCCTTGTCGGAGAAGGTCGTCCACACATCGCTGGGCTGATGCCAGGTGGGATTCCAGCCGTCACGCGTCTGCGGCACCCGCTCGTTCTCCCGCAGCGAGATGGCGGCGGTGTAGTCCGCGAACGACTGCGAGTCGGTGTTGCTCATCCGGTAGCCGACCGCCGCGGGGTAGTCCGTCGCATAGCGCTCGTTGGCGGACCGGAAGATCCAGGCGAGCCGCTGCGCGTCATCGGCGAAGCGCGAGATCCACGAGAACTCGATGTTCACATCCGCCTCGCGTCGCTGCTCGGGTGAGACCTGCCCGCTCGAATCGGGAGCGCCATGATCCCAGAGCATCATGTCGTGCTGGATCATGCCCAGCCACTTGGGTTCCGGGTAGCGCCCCGATCCCGCCGGCGATTCGACCCCTTGCAGCGCGTGGCGCTGGGCCACGTAGGCCCTGCTGCCATCCAGCCCCGTCTCCTCGTTGTTCCAGAGCACGAAGCGGATCGACTGGTCGGTCTCGACGCCCGGCATCGAGAAGACCCGCGCCAGTTCCATGACCAGGGCGGTACCCGAGGCGTTGTCGTTCACCGCCTCGTTGTAGCCGTGGCCGTCCATGTGGGCCCCGATGATGTACATCTCCTGCGGCCGAGTGGTGCCGATCTTGGTGCAGAAGACCTGCTCACGCGGCCCCGGCACCGGGATCTCCGCGTTCAGGGTCCGCAGGCGGGCCTCGGCCTGACGCAGGGAGTCGCGGTTGACGCCGGTCGGCACCCGGGGCACGTAGCGGGTCGGCGGGGTGGGGATCACGTTGCCGCGGCCCTGATGCGCTTCACCGGGAGCCGGGGCCTGGATGCCGCCGCGTCCGCCCGGCGCATACACATACTGCATCCGTTCGGTGGTGCAGCCGTACTCCTTGAGGCGCGCCTCGATCCAGTCGATCGCGTCACGGTTGCGCTGGGTGCCCTCGCGCCGATCGCCGAACTGGGTCAGTCCCTTGATGGTGGCCTTATAGCGGTCGAGCGTGAGTTCGCCGACCAACGTGCGGATCGGATCGTCCGGCGCAGGACCACCGCGTCCACGCCCCTGCCCCTGGGCGGTGAGCAGCGTGGTGGGCACCAGCAGGGCCAGCAGCAGGGGACCGGCAGATGAAAAGAGGGGACGTCGCATGGGCGGCTCCAGCAGAATCGGGGGGAATCCGGAAGAGGGTACCGGAAAGAATCTACCCCGACAGCCGCCGGAGAGCGTGCCCGACGCTCCCCGGCAGCGAAGCGTTCAGTCCCGCCGGATGGCGAAGGCCCCCGGCCCAGCAGCCGCGAAGAACAGGAAGATGAAGCAGAAGAGCACTGCCGGTTCCCCGCCGTTGAGCATCGGGAACAGGGCGTTCTGGGAGGCGTGCGCCGTGAAGTACGCCACCGCCATCTGTCCGGCCAGCAGGAAGGCCACCGGCCGGGTGAACAGTCCGAGCAGCACCATGAGACCGCCGACTACCTCGATTACCCCACCGATCCACGGCAGCGAGCCCATGGCTGGCGACCACTCGGTCGGCGGGAAGCCGAAGATCTTCATCGAGCCGTGCAGGATGAAGAGATAGGACGCGACGATGCGTAACGCGCCGTGGAGCATGCTCTGCCAGGCAGCCGGAATGGGACCATTCATTGTGAGACCCTCAGGGGATGAACGTGAAAGCCGGTCCCGGGACCGGCCACTTGCGTCAGGTACACTGGATGCCGGGCAGAAGTTCCCGCCCTGGGTGCCGCTTCACCCGCCGCGGGGTGCCGGGTGGAGTGACCGCACTACCCGGGCTGTGGTGACGATCTGGCCGGTGTGGCGGGCCGCATGCTCGCCGACATGCACCAGCAGTCCCAGGACGGTGGTCGGGAGCTGGGCCCGACCCACGCCGCGCGGATCGAGCAGGGTGTCCTCCGGGGTCTCCCGGAACTGAAGCAGGGCCGTGTCCACGGCCCGATGCCAGTCGACCACCAGGTGGTCGAGCGATGGGCAGGATTCACACAGCAGGCGCTCCGCCGTCAGCGTCGCCATCTGGAGCGTGCTGAGTGCCTCCCCGCGCGCGTAGGTCAGCAGCCGGTCGGTGCTGCCGGTCAGGTGGCCCAGATGGTACCCGATCGAGGCGGCACCGCCCGGCATGGCCCAGAGCTGCTCTGTCGTGAGTCCCTCAATGGCGCGGTCGATGTCCTCGCGCGCCAGCAGCAGGGCATGGGCCGCGGGCATCAGCAGGGGCGGGATGCCGGGCACGGGACCGCGCAGCCAGGGTTCGGGGAGTGCAGCAGTCATCCGGTCGAGGTCCTGTCGTCGAGGGTGAGTTGGCATCCAGCGCCGCAGCCGAAATTTACCCCGGGTTGAGAAACACCCGGCATGCCTCTACTTCTTCAGTTCCCCTCACCCTGGTGTCTGCATGTCCATCGCCCGCTCCGCCCTCCTGCTGCTCGTTGCGGCGACCGCTGCACCACTGGCCGCACAGGACTCGCTGCCCCGCACACCGGTCGGCGTCACGGTGCTGATCCAGACCATCTACGGCGAGATCGAAGCCGTCATCGACACCGTCCATGCGCCGATCACCGGCCGGAACTTCCTCCGCTACGTCGACGACAGTCTCTTCCGCAATTCGCGGTTTCACCGCACGGTCACCAAGGCCTCGCCGCGGAACACCCCAATCCCCATCGAGGTCATTCAGGGATCGCGGGATCCGCAGGCCCGGGGTGGCTTCCCGGCCATCCCGCTGGAGCGGACCCGGGAGACCGGGCTGCGTCATCTGGACGGCACTCTGTCCATGGCGCGCAGCGGCCCCGACACCGGCACGTCGCAGTATTTCATCTGCATCGGTCCGCAGCCCGAACTCGACTTCGGGGGCAAGCGCCAGGCCGACGGCCAGGGCTTCGCCGCGTTCGGTCAGGTGGTCCGGGGCATGGAGGTGGTCCGCAAGATTCACCAGCTTCCGGCCGACGCCCAGGAGAACCTGACCCCGGCCGTGGTGGTGACCAACATCATCCGGAAGCGCTGACCGGGGCAGCATCGCCCCGGTCGGCTGCCAGCCATCAGCGGCGCTGCGGCGTCACCCACCAGAGGGTATGGGGGATGATCCCGTCCCATCGGGGCGTGATGGGGTCATCAGCCGCGAGCCACAGGGCGCCATAGGAGAGCCTGGACACGTTGGCGATCTTGGTGATGTCGAGCAATCCCGGCTCGTCGGTCGCCCGATGGTATTCCGGCGTGGTCCCGTTGAAGAACTGGAGGATGGGGATGCCGCGCTCCAGGTAGGGGCCGGCATCCGTGCGCGGGTAGTAGAACTCGCTCCGGACGTCTTCGTACTGCCGGTCCAGATGGATGAACGGAAATTCCTTCGCCGCCTTCTGGAGGTTCGCCTCGGTCATGCTGCTCAGCAGCTTCGGACCGGTCACATAGATGGTGTCGGACGCCGACAGGTTCTGGATCGGCGCGCTGTTGGGCGCCCGGCTGCGGCCGATCATGTCGTTGCTGACGTGGAGCACCAGGTTCTTCGACCAGGGCCCGTAGGCGATGGTCCTCGTGCCCCAGAGCCCGACCTCCTCGCCGGAATCCCAGATCAGCAGGATCGAACGCTTGGGCCGCGGCCCTGTCATCAGCGCCCGGACGATCGCCATGTTCCCCGCGCTGCCGCTGGCGTTGTCGTCGGCCGCATTGTACTGGTCGGCGAGCGTATTGCCCGGCTGACTGGCCGGTGCGGGGACGGCGCCATCCAGATGGGCGGCCAGCGAGATCCACTCGTTCTTGAGGACCGGGTCGGAGCCTTCTACGAAGCCCACAACGTTGTACGGGCGGGCGTCGAGCGTGGTGGCGGCGAAGGTCACCGAGAACTGCACCCCGAGATCCACCGACGACGGGAACTGCTGGAGTGAATCGGCGTGCAGCAGGGCATCCGCCGAGAGCGACGTGCCTGCCAGCAGGGTCCGGAGCGCCTCAACCGACAGGAGGATGCGCGGCGTCGGGATGACAGCGTAGGCGACACCCACCGACGGGTTGAGATCCTGCCCCGTGGTGGCCCGGCGGTTCCATCCGTTGAGATGCGCTGCGGTCGGCACCACAATGATGCCGGCGGCACCACCATGTCTCGCGATTTCTTCCAGCCTGATGTAGTCGATGCCGACCTGCCCCGTCGGGCCTGCGCCGCCACCTCCGCGCCCGCCCCGGCCACCTCGTCCCCCAAAGGACGACGCATTCACCAGGAGCCACTTGCCGCGGAACTCCGCGAAGGGATCCACGCCGGGCTGTACCGGGAAGGTTCCATTCCCGATATACCGGACCGTGCCCTCACGCACGCCCGGCACCAGGTACTGCATCACGTTGAAGTCATCGCCCCACCGCAGGGTCCTGGTCCCCACCCGCGCGGAGGTCCGGAGGGTATCGAGCGTCGACTGGGTCACGGTGTAGTGCTGGAAGTAGGTCCCGTTGTCGCCCATGGGGGTGACACCCAGACGCTGAAGATCCCGCGCGATGTAGGCCGCCGCCGAGTCGTAGCCCGGCGACCCAAGCCCCGGGAAATGGGTGCGCCGTCCCATGTTGGCATCGGAGGCGAGATAGTCGACATCGCGGCGGATGTCGGCCTCGCGGATCTCGGCGACGGCCCGCTTGACCGCCGCCAGGCGGGCATCCTGGGCCGACGCGGCAGCGGGCCACGCCACAGTGAGCACAAAGGCGGCAGCGCCCCAGGACCAGCGGGGGCTCAGGCGGCACAGCAACGAGCGGGATGTCATGATGGACCTCGGCAGCGGGGGTAGACCTCAAGTCTACCCAGGCCACCAACCTGAGGCGAGCGGTTGCCCCTCAGCGTGTTTCGTCGTGGTACGCCTCTTCGATCACCACGGCGGTCCCGTAGCAGAGCACTTCGGAGACGCCCCGCATCAGTTCGGTCGATTCGTAGCGCACCCCGATCACCGCGTTGGCGCCGAGATTCTGGGCGTGGGCCAGCATGATGTCGAAGGCGTCGGCACGGGCCTTCTCGCAGAGCGAGGTAAAGAACGAGATGTTGCCGCCGAAGATGGTCTCGACCGATGCGGCGAAGGTCCCGAAGACCGACCGCGACCGGACGATGATGCCGCGGACAATCCCCCGCGACTCCACGATGTGATACCCGGGGAGATCGAAGGTGGTGCTGGTGTGCTCGTGACGGATGACGCCGACCCCCCGACGGCTCATGGTACCCATGTGCCCCTCGCGACCGCCGGCACGAAGCTGTCCAAGCCCCTGGGCGGGAAGGCCAGCGTCTTCCCCTGTTCGGCGCTCATGTAGGCTGCCATTAGAATCTTCATGACCTCCAGGCCATCCTCGAAGGTGAGCAGTGGTTCTTCCTTGCCCAGGAACACCCGCACAAAGTGCCGGTCTTCGTTGACATACCCGTAGGCTGCCGCCTCGTCCGCGACCACCGGCATCAGTCCCATCTCGGCGTTCTGCTTCTCGACCAGATCCTCACCGACAGAGCCCATCACGTCGCGGGAGAAGAAGCAGGCCAGCTCGCTGTTGAGCGTGTTCCAGTTCATCGAGTATTCGGGCCCGAGCAGCTCCGACGACAGCCGGAGCCCCGCCCCCACGAAGGACCACGAGGTGCTCGCCTCGCCGATGACCCGTTCGCCGCCATCGGCCTCGTAGGTGATGGTGACGGAGGCGAAGTCCTCACTCGGACGCTTGCGGTAGTCGACCTCCCGCCCGTAGCGCGCCTTGAGCTGCTTGGCGTAGGCCGGACGGCTCCACTTGAGCGACGCGATGCGGCCATCGATCGCCACCGGACGCAGCGAGCTGCGCGGCTTCCCGGGCTCGGTCAGGAGGAACCGGACCAGCTCCGCCGAGTGGCACATCATGTCGTTGAGCACGCCGCCGCCCTGCTTGTCGCCCTGCCAGAACCAGGCGGCATGCGGTCCGGAATGCTCTTCGGCCGCCCGGGCCAGATAGGGCCGTCCGCTCACCCGGGCCCCGCGGGCCCAGATCAACTCGCGGCCACGCACGATAGCCGGGGCAAAGAGCTGGTTCTCCAGATAGCCGTGCCGCAGGCCCGCTGCCTGCACCATCTTCAGCACGGCCTTGGCTTCGCCCACCGTCCGGGCCAGCGGCTTTTCGCAGGCAATCCCGAGCAGCGAGCCAGCGCCGCTGCGCACCGCGTCGCAGATCTCGCGGACATTCTCGAGCCGCGCCTGGTTCGGGCCGCAGAGCCAGATGGCATGAATCGCCGGGTCGGCGACCATCTCGGTGATGCTGCCGTATGCCTTGGCCGGGCCCACGTCGAGGGCATTGGCCAATGTGGCCGCCGCCGCGGCATTCTTCCGGTTGGGGCTCCAGATGCCGCGCACGTCGGCATCGCGGACGCCCTGCCAGGCCTGAATGTGGAAGCGGGTGTTGAAGCCGGACCCGACGAAGCCGACGCCGAGTCGGGCAGGGAAATCAGTCATGCAGCCCCCAGGGGGTGTTGCCAGCGATGAGTGGGGAACAGCGGGCGCGGCCGGATCATTCCGGGCGGCTCACGCCGAGCCGACGGTAGTTCTCTGCCGGGCAGCCGTCCCAATCGGCATGCGGCAGGTTGCCCTGGTAGCCGAGGTCGGCCACGCCGGCTTCGGAACTCCAGTAGGCCGTGGCGGCGAAGTCCCGCAGTGAGGTGAACCAGGTGGTGCCGACCGCGAAGGCCGGAGTGGCGCGGCGCGGCCAGGCAATGTCGTCGAGCACCTGGCGGCGCTCGGCGTCGGTGCAGGCGATGAAGGCCTTGCCGTCGAAGCGTCGGCCGCACTCGTGATCGAGCCAGGCCAGTCCGCCCCGGTGATTGGTCTGCATGGCCGGATCGATATCGAGCATGACATCCATCCATTCGGGCGCACCCGCCTCACTGGCGGCAGGCCCCTTGGCATCCTTCGGGAAGAGGTAGTCGACCAGCATCCGCACCGTGGCGAATTCGTGTTCGGTATACACCTTGAGCGCCCGCGGTACCGGGGCGGCGCGCTCCATCTGCCGGACAATGGTGGCTTCCGCCGCGGCGGCTTCGCGCAGCGGCAGCATGACGGCAGCAGTGGTGGCGGTGAAGGCCGCCAGCAGTTCCCGGCGGGTTACGCCGGTGGTGGGGGTCGAGTCGTCGGGGCGGGTCATCAGATCTTCCCTTCCTTCCGCTGCTCCACGATGTAGCGCGAGGTGCGCATGGCCAGGGCGAGAATGGTCCAGGTGGGGTTCTTATCGGCCTGAGAGACGAACGGGCCGCCGTCGGTGACGAACAGATTGCGGCAGTCCCAGGCCTGGCACTGCGCGTTGAGCACGCTGGTCGACGGGTTGTTCCCCATCCGCACCGTGCCCAGCTCGTGGATGATTGAGCCGCCGGTGGAGAGGCCGTAGCCCTGCTCGCGCGTGGGCATGGTCGACCGGACCACGGCGCCCATCTCGGCCAGCAGGGCTCGGAAGGTCTCCTGCATGTGCCGCGCCTGGCGGTACTCGTGTTCACTCCACTCCCAGTGGAAGCGGAGCACCGGAATGCCCCACTGATCCAGCGCGCCGGCCGGATCGAGTTCGATGTAGGACTTGTCGTTGGCCACCATCTCGCCGCGACCGGCAAAGTGGACTGAGGCGCCCCAGTAGCGACGGTACTCCTCTTTGAGCCCCGGTCCGTAGCCGCCGCCGGCGCTGTCGGGCTGGTTCTGGATCCCGCCCATGAACCCATAGCCCGGCTGGCCCATGCCGCCGCCGATCTCGATGTGGTAGCCCCGCGGGAAGTCCAGCTTGGCGTTGTCCAGCCACCAGGGCATGTACAGGTGCGCCCCGCCGATCCCGTCGCAGTTGTGCCGCGGCTGATCCATGAGTGTGGGCACGAAGCCCGAGACCCCGACCCCGGTGGAGTCGGTCAGGTACTTGCCCAGCGTCCCGCTGGCCGACCCCAGACCGTCGGGGAAGCGGGACGACTTGGAGTTGAACATGATCCGCGTCGACTCGCAGGAGGAAGCCGCCAGCACCACCACCCGCGCTTCGGCGCGTTCCTCACGGCGGGTCAGCTTGTCGATGAAGATCACTCCGGTGGCCAGCCCGGCCTGGTTGACCGTCACCTCGCGGACCATGGCATCGGTCCGGATGGTCAGCCGCCCGGTCTGGGCCGCCGGGTGGATGAAGACATTGGTGGAGGAGAAGTTGGCGTTGACCGAACAGCCCCGGTTGCACTGGCCGCAGTAGTGGCAGGCGGGGCGTCCGTTCAGCGGGCGGGTCAGCACCGACATGCGCGAGGGGATGCAGAGCACGCCCAGACGGTCGGAGGCCCGCTTGATGGCCATCTCGTAGCAGCGGGGCTTGGGCGGCGGCTGGAAGAAGCCATCCGGGTGATTGCGCAGCCCTTCATTGGTGCCGAAGATGCCGACCAGTTGGTCCACTTCGTCGTAGTAGGGCTTGATGTCGTCGTAGGAGATCGGCCAGTCGTCGCCGAGGCCGTCGATGCTGCGGCGCTTGAAGTCGTCGGGGCCGAAGCGGAGCGAGATGCGGCCCCAGTGATTGGTCCGCCCGCCGAGCATCCGGGCCCGCCACCACTGGAAGCGGGTGCCGGGGGCCTGGGTGAAGGGCTCGCCGGGGATCGTCCAGCCGCCGATGCAGGCGTCGTGCTCACCGAAGGGGCGATCCGGAGTGGCCCGGCCGCGGCGGTCGGTCTCCCAGGGCTGGACCAGCATGCTGGAGTCGGTGGCGTTGTCCCAGGTGCCGCCGGCCTCCAGCATGAGCACATTGGCCCCGGCCTTGGTCAGCTCGTGGGCGACCATGCCGCCCCCGGCTCCGGACCCAACGATTACGGCATCGTATACGACACGGCGCGCGAGTGGCGACATGGGCAGTCCCGCTGTTGAAGATCCCGAAATATACGGGGGGAGGGCCGGGTCCGCTGGAGCCTCCCCGAGCCGCCCGGCTCCCCCACCCTATTGCCCTTGGGGCCTCCACTGCTCACTCTTCTACCGGGTTCGTCTGCCGCGACCGCCGCCAGTCCGGCACTCCCAGCGCCTATGATCGCGACTTTCTTCCTCCTGACTCCCGGAGCCTGCATGCACGCTCATCGTCTGCCCATGGCCTTTCTCGGCCTCCTCCTCCTCGCGCCCGCGCTGACTGCCCAGCGGGCCCGACCGTCGGCGTCGCCGGTGGTCGAGAACCGCGCCAACTGGGCCATGGCGGAACGCTTCTCGACCGACGGGATGCGCAACCTGCTCGGCAGCACCAGCGTGACGCCCCGCTGGCTTGGTGAGAGCGACTCGCTCTGGTACACCTGGCGCGACGGTAAGGGCACCATGTTCTACCTGGTCGCGCCGGTGCCCGGCAAGCGCGGGACCTTCCAGAAGACTCCCCTGTTCGATCATCAGCGGCTGGCCGAGGAGTTGTCCCGGCTCCACCGGAAGCCCTACGTGGCGGAACAACTCCCCTTCACCACCATGGTCTTCACCAAGGACCACCAGAAGTTCCGGTTCCTGGTCGACACCATGCGCTACGAGTGGTCGCTGACCGCGCAGACGCTGACCCGCATCCCCCGGCTGTCCCGCGATTCGGTCGCCCGTGACGAAGAAGGTGCTGCGACGACGCCGGCGTCGGCGCCGCCCGAGTGGCGCAACTGGTCGCCCGACTCCACTGCCTTCGCCTTTGCCCGCGGGCATAACCTCTACGTGTACGACAAGACGCGGGGCGACACCATCCAGCTCACGCGCAACGGCGAGGCCAACTACTCCTTCGGCAACCGCGACACATCCACCACCGGCCAGACGGATTCGATCCAGGGTGGCGGCGGGCGCGGGGGCGCCGGTGCGGCCAACTCGCGCGAGCAGCGCGTGCGGGCCAACGTGACCTGGTCGCCGGACTCGCGCTGGTTCACGGTGTCGCGCTCGGATTCGCGCCGGGTCAAGGAACTGTACCTGGTCAACAATGTGGCCAACCCGCGCCCGACGCTGTCCTCCTACCGGTACAGCATGCCGGGCGAGAGCGAAGTGTCCAAGACCGAGCACTGGCTCTACCAGCGCGGCGACACCGCGCTCAAGGTTTCGCCGGTGGCCAAGTGGCGCGACCAGCAGGTCAGCAACATGCACTGGCCGCTCGAGAACTCGTCGATCCTCCGCTTTGTCCGGCGCGACCGGCTCCAGCGGAATCTCGAACTGGTCGAGATCGAAACCGCCACGCTGAACACCCGGGTGCTGCTCAGCGAATCGGTCGAAAGTGCGCGACTCGAGATCCAGAGTGTCCGCTACATCCGCAAGGGCGGCGACTTTCTCTGGTGGTCGGAGCGGTCGGGCTGGGGACACTACTACCTGTATGCCTTCGACGGGACGCTCAAGCGGGCGGTGACCAGCGGCGCCTGGCGCGCCGAGAACATCGTGGCACAGGACTCCGTGACCGGGGCGTTCTTCGTGACCGGGGTGGGCCGGGAGGACGGCCCCTCGCCCTACCTGCGTCATGTCTACCGGGTGAACGGGGACGGGACCGGCTTCGCGCGGCTTACCCAGGATTCGCTCGACCACGCGATGGCCATTTCGCCCAACCGCAAGTATGCCGTCGACAACGCCTCGCGCGCCGATATGCTTCCGCGCGCCGTGCTGCGGGACGCCACCACCGGCCGGATCCTGCTCGACCTGGAGACCACCGACGATTCCCGACTGGTGGAGATCGGCTGGAAGCCGCCGGAGCCGTTCGTCGTCAAGGCCGCCGATGGCATCACCGACATCTACGGCAATCTGCGCAAGCCGATCGACTTCGACTCGACCCGCAAGTACCCGCTGATCGCCTACGTCTACCCCGGCCCGCAGACCGAACAGGTCACTTCCGGCTTCTCGGTGGGCGGCATGATGCAGCAGTTGGCGCAGCTCGGCTTCATCGTGATCGAGATCGGCAATCGCGGCGGGACGCCCCAGCGCTCCAACGCCTACCACTCCTTCGGCTACAGCGACCTGCGGGACTACGCGCTGGCCGACAAGAAGGTCGGCATCGAACAGCTCGCGGCGCGATACGACTGGATCGATCTGGACCGGGTCGGTCTCTACGGTCACTCCGGCGGCGGGTTCCTGACCGCCGCGGCGATGATGCTGCCGCCCTACAACGACTTCTTCAAGGTGGGGGTCGCCTCGGCCGGCAACCACGACAACAACATCTACAACCTGAACTGGAGCGAGTCGAACCACGGGCTGCGGGTCATCACCACGCGCGCGGACACCACGCGCCGCACCCAGCTCGACACGCTGAACACCGTGGTCCGCAACGGGGTGCGTGTGGTCCAGGTCGATGACTCCACCCGCTGGGAGATCCGGGTCGCGACCAACATCGAACTGGCCAACAACCTGAAGGGGAAGCTGCTGCTGACCCACGGCGACATGGACAACAACGTCCATCCGGCCAACACCATCCGCCTGGTCGATGCGCTGATCAAGGCCAACAAGCGCTTCGACTTCATGCTGATGCCGGGACAGGCTCACGGCTTCGGCACCATGCAGCCGTACTTCAACCGGATGCTGATGGAGTACTTCGCGGAGCACCTGCTGGGCGACTACTACCGCGGGACGGCGGAGATCACCTACCGACCGTAGCCGCGGCATCCCATGACAGAGGTCCGGTCGACGTGAGCAGTATGCCCGTCGGCCGGACCTCTCGTCGTACGGGGGTCAGCAGTCCTGGGCGTCCTTGGCCCCGTACCGCCCCCGGCTCATCGGCGTCGGTGCGCCCGGCACGATGGTGAATACATGGGAGTAGGCCGCATCGCAGAGTTCGGGCAGCCGCGGTCCGCCCAGTGCTTCGAGAATCGCGGGCACGGTGTTGCTGTGGGAGACGATCAGGACCACGCCGCGCTGCGCCCGCGCGGAGTCGGCGACCTGCGCGGCGTAGCTGGCGAGATTGGCAGGGTTCAGCGCCACGGGGGTGACCCGGTGTCGGGCGGCCACCAGACTGGCCGTTTCGGAGGTCCGACGGTACGGCGTCACGTAGATGGCTGTGACCGTATCGGTGGCGAGCAGTGAATCGAGTGCCGCCGCCCGCGCGCGACCCGCCGCACTCAGGACAGGATCCCGTTCGGTCTCCGAGGCCTTTTCGGCGTGGCGCACGACAATCACGCGGGTTGGCGGCAGGGTGGTGTCCGGCGGGGTGGGCCCCGCGCCGAGCAGACAGAGTCCCAGCAACAGGACACGCATGGTCGATCCTTTCCGGTGCGGCGGGCGCCGGGGCGCCGTCAGTACTTCAGCGTCTTGAGATAGGTGATGGACGCACCGACGTCGGCCAGGGGGTTGGCGGGCTGGTCGTGCTCGACGATGATGTGCTTCAGGCCGGCCTTCTTGTACTGCCCCAGGAGTTCGGTCCAGCGGATAGTGCCTTCACCTACATTGCGCATCCGCCCCTCGGGCATCGGGCCGATGTCCTTGGCGTGAATCAGCGGGAAGCGCCCCGGCCACTTGGCGAAGTACTCCAGTGGATCGGCCCCGCCCTTGTAGGCCCAGTACACGTCCAGCTCCATGACCACCCGCTTGGGGTCGGTCTCTTCCAGCAGCACGTCGTAGATCCGGCGTCCATCGATCTCGCGGAACTCCTCTGCGTGATTGTGGAAGCCGACGGTGATCTTGTACTTGGCGGCCTCCTGGCCGGCCTTGTTGAGGGTCTCGGCGGTCCGCTTGACGGCATCGAGCGTGTTCCGATCGGCGGTCGGCAGCGAGGGCACAATCAAGTACTTGTGCCCGATCTCGGCGGCCTCGTCGAGCGCCAGGAGCCAGCGGTTGCGCAGGGTGCCCATGTCGGTGTGCGCCGCAACGGCTGCCAGCTTGTTGCGATCGAGCAACTGGCGCAGCGACCGCGGCGGGCGGTTGAAGTACCCGGCAAACTCGACTTCGCGATAGCCCAGTTCCGCCACCGAGGCCAGCGTCTTCTCGACGCTCTGGGCCATCAGCCCCCGCAGCGAGTAGAGCTGGAGTCCGAAACGGTCGATGGCGGCGGGGGTCGGCGATGGCGGCATGGCCGACAGCAGACGGTCCGGACGGACCAGTCCGAGGGTGGTGGCGGCAAGGGCGCCGAGCAGTGTGCGACGATCCATCGAGGAGTCTCCGTTCGCGGATTCAGTGCGGCGTGCGCAGCCGCGGATCGACCATGTGGTCGATCCGCTCGGCCAGCAGCCGGGAGAGAAAGTCGTGTGACTCCCCCAGGCGGTCCATGCGCTCTTCGAGGGCCTCCACGTCGTTCTCCAGCAGCTCGAACCGCTGGGCTTCGCTCAGGTGTGCTTCCGCGAACGTGGCGCCGCGGGCGGTCGGTCCCGGTCTGGTGATGGCCTCGAACAGGGTCCGCGACTCCTGACGACGCAGCTTGCGCTCCGACCGGACCCAGAGCAGCGTCGGGATCACGCTGCCGATCATCGCAGCGAGGAGGAACTGCAGGTCGATCTCCAACGACATGGTCACCTCCCGGAAGGGACAGGGTCAGCACGGCGGTCAGGGACAATCGTTCCGGCCCCCGGGGTGGCGCAAGGGGGCGGCTGGCTGCCCACCCGCCTCAGGGTTCGGCGGCGACCAGTCGGGCCAGGTCCAGATGGACCTGCCCCTGGGCATCGGTCCCGCGCACCAGCACCAGGTCGCCGTCGGCCGCAATGACCCGCTGAGAGGCGGGCAGCGCCACCCGGCGCAGCAGTTCGCCCGTCTCCGCGAACACCACATACTGCCGCTCGGCTGCCCCACGGACCACGTAGGAACCAACCCAGAGCGAGCCATCACGGGACTCCAGCAGGTCGTCGTAGGCCGGGAGCGAATCGGCGAAGACCGTCCGGTCGAGGGCAGCCAATGCCTCGGCCATGCCCTCGGGGTCGTCCTCTGCCAGCGTCTGCAGGGTCTGCCGCTGACCGGCCAGGGCCGCATCGCGCATTGCCGCCGTCACGGCCACCGCTGGTTCGCGGATGGTCACGACTCGCCGAAGGGCCCCGGTGGTGTCGCGTACGGCAAAGGACCACCCCGTCCGGCTGGTGACGATCGACCCGCCCCACGGACGGGCCAGCACCGGCTGACTGAACTCTGCCGCCGCCGTGCCCGGCCAGGTGGCCAGGGTGTCGACGCCCGATCGGCTCAGCCGCAGCAACTGCTGGGTGGCGCTGCCGCCGGCGGTGGAGTTCTCGACCGCAATGGCAATACCCGGCGCGAGTTGTTGCAGCACGGTGGCGACCACCGGTTCCGATGGTCCGACCTGGCTCTCCCGGAGGACCTGGAGGTCGCTGGCGCCGAGCTGGATCACCCGGGCCGGAAAGTCGACCAACTGGACCACGCCACCAGACAGGGCGCGGAGGGTGCTGGGCGCATTCAGTGCGCCGGGCCCGCTGCCGCGACGTCCGAAGGTGCCGTGGACCGCGCCGGTGGAATCGTAGAGAATCACCCGACTGACCCGGGAGTCGAGCGCAACGAAGTGCCCGCCGCCCACCAGCGCCGCCGTCCGGATCATTGCAGCGGGGTGCAGGGAGTCGGTGTCGGCCATCCGGTAGATGGGCGCGTCCAGCCGGAACCGGGGTGCGGTGGCCAATGCTGCGGCCTCGTGCTCGACCAGGGCCACGCCGGCCGAGTCGCGGACGACCATGGTCCCGGCACGTCCCGATTCACCGCCGCATCCCAGCAGTCCGATTGTCAGGGCTCCAGCGCCCCACCACAGTCCTCGCATCACGACTCCCTCATCCCGTTGGGTCACCCGCTCCCCGACCGGTGATGTGGGGAGGCAACCCTGTAATGAAACGGAAGTCGCCGGTCGGCGCCATCGATGTTCCAGAAATGACCACCACCACCGACCCGGGGGGTAGTGTGGTGACCGATTACCCGGCCTCCGACACCTGGTCGATGGTGGTGGGTGCTGCGGTGAGACCTACTTGACGATCACATACCCGACCATCCCCAGGGCCGCATGCGGGTCACAGTGGTAGTACAGTCGTTTGCCGCTGGCCGATGGGACGGTGAAGTCCCAGGTCTGTCCGGGGAGCTGGAGCATCTCACCTGCTTCGGGGAGGCCGGCCACGCCCGGGTTGCTGTCCGAAACGAAATGGACGTTATGGACCCCGGTCGCGAGGACGAAGCGCACCACGTCTCCCGGCTCGGCTTCCACTTCCTTGGGCGCGTAGTAGCTGCCGTGCTCATCAGTCTGCATGTCGACGGTGATGATCTTCCCGGTCGGGGCCGGCGCGGCCGTGGCCGACGAGCCACCTCCTCCCGAGGGCTGACCGGCGGGGGCGGGCGCATCGCCGCCGCCACAGGCGATGAGGAGGGCGGCAGGGAGAAGCATCAGGGTGGACGACAGGCGTGACATGAAGAGCCTCATGGAATGGGGCGTGCCGGAAAGCGGAGCGGGGCCGGATGCGGCACGGGACAGGCGGCCGGAAGAGCACGGAGACATCAGAAGTCCTTGCGCTGCAGGGCGCGGCGCGCGAACAGGATGGGACCGACGGTCCAGACGAGCAGGAGCGTTCCGACGCCGGCCTGACCGACGCGGGTTCCCAGCACGTCCTGGACGACGGCACCGGTGTAGCCGAGCATGATGGAGGCCTCGGATCCCAGCAGGAGGAGCACGCGCCCGAGATCGAAGGGGTTTGCCGCCAGCAGGGCGAGCAGGGCGCTCTCGATCGGCCGGGGCCCAGCCAGCATCGCGCCGAGCAGGAGCAGGCCGTCCCAGAGCACGCTGCCGACCAGCCAGACCACCAGGGCGGTGGTCAGCGCCCGGACTCGGTCGTCGACCCGCAGGGCAATCAGGAAGGCCAGGGCCAGCGAGGTCATGGTGAGCACCACCGTCATGCCGACCAGTCCCAGCAGTCGGCCCAGCATCGGGCCGACGAGCATGCCGTGCCAGGCGAAGGGTGCCAGGATCCCGACCACCAGGGCAGTGGCAAGCGGCAGCACGGCTCCGACATACTGGGCCACGAAGAGCTGGCTGCGGGCAATGGGCTGGGCCAGGAGCAGTTCGGTCATCTCCCGCCCGTGGTGTACCTGGAGCGTGCCGACCACCAGTCCCGCCAGCGGGGTCACGATCAGCGCCACATCGAGGAGCGAGACCAGAGTGGTCGGCCCGCCGCCGCCGAAGCGGAGCAGCAGTTCGCCGCCGACGGCCAGTCCCGCCGCCAGCAGCAGCAGCCAGCGGGAGCGCCAGGCGTCCCGCAGCGACATGCCCAGGAGTACGCGCAGGGTGGTCATGCGACCGCCCGACGGATGCCACCGCCCAGCAACTGGACCAGGGCCCGCTCCAGCGTGGGTTCACCGGTGCGGGCGCGCAGAGCGGTCAGCTCGCCGGACCAGGCTGCCACGCCCTGCGAGAGAAACAGGACCTCATCGGCCAGTTCCTCCAGCTCGGGCAGGATATGCGAGGTGATCAGGATGGTCGTCCCCCGGCGCCGTTCGGCGTGCAGTCGGTCCTTGAGCACCCGGGCCGCCACCGGATCGAGCCCAGCCGTCGGCTCGTCGAGCAGCAGGAGCTTGGGCCTGAAGGCCAGGGCGAGCACGGCGTTGACCTTCTGTCGGGTGCCGCCGGACAGCGTACCGAAAGGGCGATCAAAGGCCTCGCCCAGATCGAAGGCCTCAGCCAGGGAGAGATCGGGTGTGGCACCGCCGCGCAGCCGGGTCAGCACGCCGAGCAGGTCGCGCCCGCTCAGATGCGGCGGGAAGTGCGCGATCTGCGACATGTACCCGATGGTCATCCGGCAATCCGACCGCTCCTGCGGCGAGACCCCGTCGATGGTGATCCGCCCTTGGTCGGGACGCGCCAGATCCAGCAGCAGCTTGATCAGCGTGGTCTTGCCGGCGCCATTCGGACCCACCAGGGCGGTGATCCGCCCGCCGGACAGCTTGGCGTCGAAGCCGGTGAGCACCGCGAGACGGCCGAAGCGCTTGTGGACCCCGTGAAAGTGGATCATGGCATCAGTCCGGTCGGCGGCCGCAGCAGCGGCGTGGCATCGATGACGGCTGTCGGCGTCAGCACGGGGAGCACCCGTTCCGCCGCGTCGAGCAGCCGGACGAACAGGGTGCGGTGCAGCAGGAGGATGGCGGGCACCCGTTCCCCCAGCACCGCGAAGAGCCGGATCGGCCGGTGCGGCACGTCGCCCAGGCCATCGTGGTTGAGGTCCCAGCCGCGGTAGCTATCCCACCAGTTGGCTTCGAAGTGCGGCGCGCCGATCCGGCCGTTGACGGCGACATCGAAGACATTGGCCTGGAAGACATTGCCCCGGAAGTCGGCATCGCTGGTGCTGGCCAGCACCCGCACCGCCCAGCCGTTGCTGACGAACTGGTTGTCGCGCACCTGCAACCGGTCGGCGCCGTCCGCCAGCAGGGCCGTGGTGTTGCTGGCGAAGCGGTTGCCGGTGAGGCGCACATCGGCGATGTCCTTGAGCAGCAGGCCGTGCGCCGTGGTGCCGCGGTTCTCCTCGAAGCGGTTGCCCCGCATGAGCACCTGCCGCGAGTACATCACGGCCACGCCGCTGCCGTTGGCCCGGAAGACATTGGCCTCGTAGTCGGAGGAGTCGGCATACATGAAGTGCAGGCCGTAGCGGATGTTCCGTTCGCTGTGGTTGTCGCGGACGGTCGCGTGCCGGGTGAACTCGAGGTAGATGCCGTCGCGGTGCCCGGTGATCCGGTTGCCGTCGATCGCCAGATGGCGTGAACCCCAGGCGTGAATCGCATTGCCGGTGCCCGACTCGATGCCGGGCGTTCCGGCGATGGTGTTGCGCCGCACGGCGCAGTCGACCACATCCGTCAGGTAGATGGCGAAGAAGGTGTCGTCGAACCGGTTGTCGGCCACGGTGCAGCGGGTGGCGCCGTCGAGGTGCAGCGCAGCGCGATCCTGATGATGCGACCGACCGGTGTGGCGGAAGGTGAGGCCCTGGATGGTGACGTCGGATGCGGTCACCCGGAGCAGTTCCCGCTGTCCCTCGCCGTCGAGGATGGCCCCCGGCGCCCCGACGAGCACCAGCGATCGATCGATCACCACCACGGGGCCGCGGTGGACGCCGGCGGGCACCACCACGGTGTCCCCGGCGCGGGCAGCCGCCACAGCGGTGGCCAGATCGAACGGCGCGCCCTGGGGGACTGCGGCCAGGCTCAGCGCGGCGTGGGCCATCACCAGGAACAGCATCTCAGGACCCTCCGCCCCGGCTGAAGGCATCCCGTGCCTTCACGGCTGCCACCACGTCATCCCAGGTCAGGACCTGGCCGTCCCAGGCGGTGGTGGCGTGCGACGCAGCTACCGCGATGATGCCCAGGCCCATGGGTGAGGTGCCCTCGGTCATCTGGTGGAAGCGGAGATCCGCCAGCGGCAGCAGGGTGCCGGGGGCCACGGCATCGGTGCCCCAGAGCGAGCGGGGGGGCTCCTGGGTTGCCAGCCAGGCGGCCAGACATTCCAGCGAGTCGAACCGCACGGTCCGCCCGGCCGACGTAATGGCCGCCGCCCCGAACCGGCGGTCGGAGAGCGTCATGCGGCAGTGCTCGCAGGCGTCGCGGTCCCAGGTGATCGACGGGGTCCCGTCGGCACAGCCGGTCAGGTGGACCACCGCCACGCCCCCGAGCAGGAGCAGCAGTTCGCGACGGTTCACGCCGCCACTCCCCGCGGGCGGCTGACGTACCACGCGGCCGCTGCCAGGCCGAAGGCCAGTCCCAGGGCCAGCGCACCGAGGCCCGGCCAGGCCATGGCCACGAAGTTGAGCAACTGCTTGCTGCCGATCAGCGGCGGTTGATAGGTCATCCCCGGCACGATGATGATCGCGTTCTCCATGTCGAGGTTGTGGCCGTAGTCGTACTCCCAGCGCCAGAAGTCCACCAGGCCGACCACGCCCAGCAGGGCGAAGCCGACCAGCCAGCCGGTGAGCATCCGCCGGGTGCCCCGCCAGGCAATGGCGAAGGCGGCGAGCGAGAGGGCGCCGATCACCCACGGCATGATCCGCAGTTCGGGAATCGCGTCGGGGGTGATCGGCTTCATCCCGATGTAGTGGTTGAGGCCGTTGATGTTCTGCAGGTCATTCGGCTTGATGCCGGTGACCTTGGAGGCCCAGATCTGGAGTCCGAGCCCCTCAGGGTACTGTGGTGCACCCAGGCGCACCTCCCACAGCGGGAACAGGAGTGCCGGCAGGACCAGCACCGCAGCGACTGCGAGCAGGAAGCGCGCCCTGGTGGTCATCTCAGCGCTCCCCGTCCTTGCCGTGCTGGTGCACGGCCGGGGCCGCCGACGGATTCACGTACTTGCCAGCCCGGTCCTGCTGGGTGGCCGCGCGGTCACTGACTGCGAAGGTGATCGGCGTGTTGCTGCCGCGCGCCCCGACCCGGACATACCCCTGCATCTCCTGGTGCAGCGCGCTGCAGAAGTCGGTGCAGTAGAACGGGTACACGCCGGGCTGGGTCGGCACCCAGGTGATGGTCCGGGTCTCGCCGGGCTGCAGGATCAACTCGGCGGTGTTCATGCCGAGCACCGCGAAGCCATGGAGAATGTCCCAGTCCTGTTCGACGTTGGTGACATGCCAGTAGACGGTGTCGCCCACTTCGATGCCGTTGATCACGTCGGGCGCGAAGTGCGAGCGGATGGCCATCATCTTCACGTGGACGTTCTTGCCGCGCCGTTCCACGCCCGCTTCGGCCGCCGCCCGCACCACCCACGGATGCTTGTTGTCGGCCAGCGAGAAGAACTTGATCTGCTTGTCCTTGATCAGACTGGCCGGCAGGGCCTGGGCGTAGTGCGGCTCTCCCATGGTCGGGAAGTCGAGCAGGAGCTGCATCTTCTCGCCGCTGATGTCGATCAACTGCGCCGCGTGGGCCAGCTCACCGCCGGTGGGGAGGTAGCGGTCCTTGGTGATCTTGTTCATGGCCACCAGGTACTTGCCCCAGGGCTTCACGCCGTCGCCGCCGGGGATCATCAGGTGACCCACCGAGTAGTAGACCGGGATCCGGTCGACGATCTCCCAGGTGCCCAGCTTCCACTTCACCACTTCGGACGAGATGAACATGGTGGTGTAGGCGTTGCCCTTGCCGTCGAACTCGGTGTGCAGCGGGCCCAGGCCCGGCTTGTCGACTTCCCCTGCAATGGTGGACTCGTACTTCAGGATCGGCGAGCCGTCGAGTTCCCCGTCGAAGTCCTTGGCTTCGATGGCCTTGATCATCTTCGAGAACGAATGCACCGGGATCAGCGAGGCGAGCTTGCCGCCGCCGACGATGTATTCGCCGCTGGGATCCACGTCGACGCCATGCGGCGACTTGGGGGTCGGCAGGAAGTACAGCATGCCCGGGCAGTCCTTCGGGACCAGCATCTTCACGGAGGTCCGCATCTCGCTGCGGGCGGTCCGGGTGGCCGGGTCCACATGGTTGTGGGCATAGCGGGCCGGGGCGGTCTTCGCCTTGCCGTCCGCCACGCACTTCTCGGCCAGCTTCCAGTTGATCGCCGCGATGTAGTCCTTGTCGTTCTTCGAGGCGTTCAGTTCCAGCTTGGTATAGGCCAGCTCGGAGTTGTAGCTGGTGAAGAAGAACCAGCCTTCCGACACGGCCTTGCCGGCCCGGCCGAGGTCGTAGTTGTACCCGGGCATCAGAACCTGGAAGGCGACCTCCATCTTGCCGGGTTCATTCGCCTTCACGAACGACACCGAGCCCTTGAAGTTGCTGGCGTAGGTCTCGATCGGTACGTCAGCGTTGGGGATCGGCACCGAGAAGCGCACCGCCGAGACCACGTACTCCGAGTTCGGAGTGACGAAGGGCGAGGCGTGCCCGCCGGCCGAATGCGGGATCTCGATGATCTCGTCGGTCTCGAAGGTGGTCAGGTCGATCCGGGCAATCCGCGGCGTGTTGTTGCCGTTGATGAAGAGCCAGCGCCCGTCCGGCATGCCGGCCGTCTGCGAGAGCTGCGGATGATGGGTGTCGTCCCACGGCACGAAGCCGTAGGAGGTCTCCAGCATCGGCTTGGTCTCCTCGTTGTAGCCCCAGCCGTTCTCGGGGTGCTGCGAGAAGACGGGCACCGTCTTGATGAGCCGGCCCGACGGCAGCCCGTACACGGTGATCTGGCCGCTGAAGCCGCCCGACTTGAAGGAGTAGAACTCGTCGTGCTCGCCCGGTGCGACGTAGACCCGCTGGGCGGCGTCGCCGCTCAGGAGCTGCTGGGGCGACCCCGAGTTGCACCCGCTCAGCGCCGCCGCAGCGACAAGGAGCGGAAGGGTGATGAACGGTCGATGACGCATGCCTGCCTCTTCCGATGGGGTCCCGAGGGACCGGTCTCTGCCAACCGCAGTTACGGTGGCACAGAGGAAGAGTCGTGCAGATGGCGGGGGGGCGCCGTGACGGTTGTCACACGGGGGTTTTGAGGTGCTGCGGGGCGGCTGGACCGGTGGTGCTACTGCCGATTCCCGGCGCCGGCCGCACGGATTCGGGGGCGCAGTGCCAACACGCCAGCCAGCAGGCCCAGCACCTGGAGCAGGCCACCGGTCACGGTGGCGAGGCGCCAGCCCAGCGCGGGGTGCGTGGCGGTGACGATCTCACCGACCCCCCGGAGCGTGGTGCCTGCCGACAGGCACCACCAGGCCATCTCGCCGTGCCAGGCGCGGACCCGGGGGTCGTCGGCCCGCGGCCGTGGGAACAGCCAGATGGCCGTGCCGAGGATGACGTGGAGCACGCTGCCAGCCAGCAGCAGGTGTGCATGGGCGCTGATGAGATGCGGGGCCGGCCACTGGTGGAGCAGGTCACGACGGACCAGCATCCAGAGACCGAGCCCCAGACCCCAGACGAGAAAGACGAGTGCCGCAGCGAAAAAGCGTCGGGAGAGCGCCGACACTCAGCGCCCGCCCGGCTCCACGGTCGGCATCGGACGCAGCGGCGGCAGCCGGTTCGGCAGCACTGCGGCCTTGTCCAGCGTCCGCCAGAGGTTCCAGGCCAGGCAGTAAGCCCCCGCCACGGAGCAGAGCGCCCCGGCGGCCAGCAGGGCTCTCGTGGCGCTGCCGCCGTTGGCCCGCACCGCGAACCCGGTTGCCAGCAGCGCCAACCCCACGTTGGCCAGCACCAGATGAATCCGGGCCAGGTTGCGCGAGTGCAGCGGCGTGGCGGCGAACCGCGGGAACACATGGTACGCCACCCCCGCAATCATCATGGTGACGAAGCCGAGCGTCAGCATGTGGATGTGGACGGTGCGGTAGATGATGAAGGCGGGGAAGGTCGCCATCGTGAGCCCGAGCGTCACCCCGGCTACCAGCCAGCAGAGCGAGGCCCGCAGAAAGCCCAGGACGTGCGTTTCCACCTCAGCACCCGGCGCAGCAGGCGTTGACCAGCGACACCTCGATCACCAGACCGAGGTCGCCCGCACTCACCGCATGCGGTGCGTCCGGTTCGAGCTGCACGAAATCGCCTTCGACCAGCGGGCGCTCCTCGTCGCCGCAGGTGAGGCGTCCGGCGCCCTGACGGACCCGGATCGAGACGCGCGAGGGGTTGCGGTGGGTGGGGAGGGACTGGCCCGGCAGGAAGGTCAGAATCGAGACGCGCCCGGCGATGGGATCCTCGGTCACCTGGACGGAGGGACGCTCGGGGCGCGGCATGGCGCAGGCGGGGGCTTCAGTAGACATGCGGAGAGACTCCGGTTCAAGGAGCTGAAGAGATCACCTCCCGGCCACCGCCGCGTCTGTGACGCTTGTCACACTCCCCGACGGGCCCGATATTGGGGGCGTGTCCTCCCTGGTCCCGATCCTCCGCGGCCTGCCGTTCTTTGCCGGTGTGCGCGACGCCACGCTCGAGCGCCTCGCGGCCCGCTGCATTCCCCGTGAAGTGGGTGAAGGCTTCCCGCTGTTCCGCGCGGGCGACCCCTGCGGCGGTCTGTACCTGGTGCTGCATGGCCGGGTGCGCATCTACCGCACCGCCCCCGACGGACGGGAACAGACGCTGGCCGTCGAGGGCCCCGGTCGTCCGGTGGCCGAGCTGCCGCTGTTCGACGGCGGTCCCTATCCGGCCTCGGCGGTGACCGTCATCCCCTCACGCCTGGCCTTCCTGCCGCGCGCCGAGTTCACTCACGCCTTCCGGACCGAACCCGAGGTCGCCATGGCCGTGGTCACCGCCCTCGGCGCGCGCCTGCGGCACCTGGTGCAACTGATCGAGACGGTGGCCTTCCGCGATGTCGCGGCCCGGCTCGCCATGCACCTGGCGGAGTATGCCGAGCAGCACGGCACCGTGCAGGGCGATGTGGTGGTGCTGGAACTCGATCGGACCCAGGATCAGCTCGCCACCGAGATCGGCACGGCCCGGGAATCGGTCTCGCGGGCGCTCAAACAGTTGCGGGCCGCCGGCCTGATCCGGGCCCGCAGTGGGCATCGGCTGACCGTGGCCCCCCCGGCGTACCTCCGGGCCTGGGCCCGCGGTGAACCTCACTGAGACTTGCGTCACAGTGGCGCGGTCAGGTCGGTGCGATCTTGAGGCCATGGCCGTCTCGCCCTGCCACCACGGATTCCCGATGCACCCCTCTTTTGATCCCAACACGATTGTCGATCTCGATGTCCGCGCCACGCTGCGGGCCGGCCAGGAGCCGCTCCCGCAGATCCTGGCCGCGGTGCGGGACCTGCCGCCCGATGGCGTGCTCCACCTGCGGACCTCGTTCATTCCGGCACCCCTGCTGACCCTGCTCGCGCAGCAGGGCTTCCAGCACCATACCGAGGCCTTCGCCGACAGCGACTGCTCAACCTGGTTCTGGCGCGGCGCCACACCGGACCGGCCGCCACCACCGGCCGAACCGGGCATCCCGGTGGTGGAGGACGTCACCGACCTCCGCCTGCTGCCGCCGCCCCAACCCATGCTCTGGATCGTGGAGCGACTGGAACAGGGCATCGACGCGCTGGAGGTGTATCTGCCCTTCTACCCCGAACCGCTCCTGCCGGTCCTGGCGCGATACAACTACGGTCTGGAACTGGTGCAGCAGGGGAGCGACGGGGTCCACGTGCGGATCGCGCGGCGCTGAGGCGCCGCGCTCCCGGCCGTCACGGGTGGGTCGTCAGCGCCGTCCGACGGTGTCGAGGGAGGCGCGCATCAGCTCCACCTGCTGGACGCCCTGACCCCGGGCCACCATGCGGCCGATGACGCCCGGCTCCAGCACCATGGTGAAGGATGGGTCGAGGCGGGTCGCAGCCAGGACCGCGCCCGTCGCCGGGTCGATGACCTCGAGCATGGTGTCGTAGAGCCGATCGGGGTCGGCAATGATGACGGCCGGGGCCCCGTCGCCGATACCACCCGGGAGCAGTCCGTCGCGCCAGTTGGGGTCGGCCATCTTGCCCATGATCCAGAGGCGCCCGGCCTCGTCCTCCCAGCCATCGACCAGGGTCGGCAGTGGCGCGGCGTCGAGCTGCGGCCCGCGGTACTGCTGATAGACCGGGTACCACTCGGGCGAGCGATCAATGGCGCGGACAAACGCTCCAGCGGTGTCCCACTGTTCCACTCGCCATTGGCGCTGCATCAGCACCGCCCAGATCCGGCCATCCCGCCCCGGAATGAGCTGGCGCAGCCCCGGATCGACCCGGTTGCCCGCCCGGAACGCCCGGCGCAGCCGCCCCTCGGGATCCAGGTGCCGCAGCGCCACGGAATCGCCGGAGCTGGCGGTGCTCACCAGCACGGACCCGTCGGGGAGAATGACGGCATCCCAGGGATTGGCCGAGAGCGTGAACGACCGGACGTACTGGCCTTCAGTGTCGAAGATCAGCACCCGGCGGTTGGCATCGAAGATCCAGATGGAATCGCCCGGCCCGAACCGCGCGAACAGCGGGCGATCAAACCCCTCCGCCCGCCGCCCCCAGCTTCCCAGGTCGTTGAGGTGCCGCCCCTGGGCATCAAAGCGGGCCGGCAGCGCCTGCATGCCCCCCAGTTGCGGGATGACCACGCGAAAACCGGCCGGGTGCAGATCGCTGACCCGTGCGGCGCTGCGGAAGGCCATGGCACCGGCCGTATCGCCGATGGTGCCGATGGGATCGAGACGGATCGGCGCCAGTTCGCGACCGGAACCGCCGCAGGCAACAGTGGCCAGCGCGAGGCAGGCAAGACAGAGACGGATCATGGCGGAATATACCGGCCCCGCCCGGCAGGGCGTTGGTCCTGCCCCCGCCCCGTCCCGGCTCAGGCGCTGGTCAGCACCTCGATCACCTGATCGGCCATCCACGCCAGGTCGGCCTCGGCGATCACCAGCGGCGGCGCCAGCCGGATGACGACCTCATGCGTCTCCTTGCAGAGTACGCCGCGCTCGGCCAGCCGTTCACAGAAGGACCGGGCGGGCACGGTCAGCTCGATGCCGATCAGCAGGCCCCGGCCCCGGATTTCGCGCACCATCGGCGAGGACACGGCCCGCAGGCGCGCCAACAGGGCCGCGCCCAATCGGGCCGCGCGCTCCGCCAGTGCCTCGTCCTCCAGAATGGCCAGCGCGGTCCGGGCCACGGCGCACCCCAGCGGATTGCCCCCGTAGGTGCTGCCGTGGCTGCCCGGCTCAAACAGCCCCAGTACGTCGCGCCGCCCGACCACGGCTGAGACCGGATAGGCCCCGCCCGACAGGGCCTTGCCGAGAATGAGCAGGTCGGGTTGTACCCCTTCGTGGTCGCAGGCGAAGCGCGCGCCCGTGCGCCCGAGGCCGGTCTGGATCTCATCGGCCATCAGCAGCACGCCCGCGTCGCGACAGATCGCCGCCACCTCGCGCAGGTAGCCGTCGGGTGGGATCAGGATGCCGGCTTCACACTGGATCGGTTCGAGCAGCACACCACAGGTGCGCGGCGTGATGGCGGCGCGGATGGCGGCCGCATCGCCGAAGGGCACGGTCACGAATCCGGGTGTGAACGGGCCGAAGTCCCGACGGTACGCCTCCTCCGACGAGAAGCTGACGATGGTGGTGGTGCGGCCGTGGAAGTTGTTGGCGCAGACGATGATCTCCGCCTGGTCCGCCGCGATGCCGCGCGCGCGATAGCCCCAGCGCCGCGCCGCCTTGATCGCCGTCTCGACCGCTTCGGCGCCGGTGTTCATGGGGAGGACCATGTCGAGTCCGGAGAGCGCCGACAGGTCGCGGCAGAAAAGCGGCAACTGATCGTTGCGGAAGGCCCGCGAGGTGAGCGTGACCCGCTCGGCCTGTTCGATCAGCGTGCGGGTGAGCCGCGGATGCGCGTGCCCCAAATTGACGGCGGAGTACGAACTGAGGCAGTCCAGGTACCGGCGCCCACCGACATCTTCGAGCCACGCCCCCTCGGCGCGCGCGACCACGATGTCCAGCGGATGGTAGTTGTGGGCGCCGTGCTGTTCCTCGAGGGCGATCAGGTCAGCGGCGGTCAGCGATGGGGCAGGTGCAGTCGACACGGGATTCTCCCGAACAGGTATCTCCCCAATATGGCCCGGGGCGCTGCCCGATGCTCAGAGGCCCGTGGGGTGGTCGTGAAAACTCCAGGGCAGATCGTAGCGCTCGCCCACGAGTTCGGCGAGGGCCCGCACGCCGACGGTCTCGGTGGCGTAGTGCCCGGCGTAGTAGACATTGACGCCGTACTCGAGCGCGTCGAATGTGGTGTGGTGCGCTCCCTCGCCGGTGATGAAGGTGTCGAGCCCTGCGGCGGCTGCCGCGGCGATGCGGTCGCCTGCGCTGCCGGTGATGATGCCCACGCGGGTGACGGTCTCCGGGCCACCGGGAATGAGATGCACGCTGCCACCGAGCAATTCGGTGAGACGATTCGCCAGCGCATCGCGCGACATGATCAGATGGCCGGCTGCGCCGAACGGAATGCCCTGCCACTGATCGAAGGGCGCCGGGTCGAGCAGCCCGAGCATCCGGGCCAGCACGACATTGTTGCCGACCTCCGGGTGGACATCAAGCGGAATGTGCGCCGAGTAGACTGCGATGTCGTGACGGAGGAGGGCATGGAGCCGCCGGTAGCGGCGGTCCGTGACGGGACGATTGCCGTCCCAGAACAGACCGTGATGCACCAGCAGGAGCGTGCCGGGCGGCGAGGTTTCGATCACCCGATCGATGGTGCGCTGCGAGGCGTCGACCGCCCCAACGATGGCAGTGACCGGCAGGCGATGTTCGACCTGCAAGCCGTTCACCGCATTGGGTGCGTCGGGGAGTTCGCGGATCTGCAGGTAGTCGTCGAGCCAGGTGGTGATTTCGAGCAGGCTCGGGCCCGACATGTCGACCATGAGATCGTCGTGCACGTGATCCATCAGCCGTCGAAGGGGTGGCCGAGCAGGATTTCCAGCAGACGGGCCAGATCGTCGGAGGAGTAGTAGGCCAGCGCGAGCGTGCCGCGGCCACGGCGCTTGGCCGTCAGGCGGACGTCGGTGCCGAGCCGCTGGCGGAGCACTTCCTCGATGCGGCGCGCGTCGGCGGTCACCTGGCGCGGCGCGGCCTTCTTCATCATCGATCCGCGCGGCTTGGCGGCGTCGTCGCCGCGAACGCGTGCCTCGGTTTCGCGTACCGACCATCCCTCGGCTACCGCGGTGGTGGCCATCCGGGTGATGGCGGCCGGATGCGGCAGCGCCAGCAGCGCGCGGGCATGGCCACCGGACAGCGAGCCGGCCTGCATCATCACCTGCACCTCGGCGGGCAACTTCAGCAGCCGCAACATGTTGGCGACGGTTGACCGATCTTTGCCCACCAGCCGCGCCACCTCGGCGGGCGAGAGCTGGAACTCGTCCTGCATGCGCTGATACCCGGCGGCCTCATCCAGCGGCGTGAGGTCGTCGCGCTGCAGGTTCTCGATCATTGCGAGGGTGAGCGCGGTGCGGTCATCGAACTCGCGGACCACGGCAGTCACGGTGGCCCAGCCGAGACGCTGCACGGCGCGCCAGCGGCGTTCGCCGGCCACCAGTTGCCAGCGACCCTCGTCCATCGGTCGGACCACGATGGGCTGCAACAGGCCCGAGGCCTCGATCGAGGCGGTGAGTTCGGTCAGCGCGTCGTCGTCGAAGACACGGCGGGGCTGCCAGGGATTGGCGGTGATGGCGCTGAGGGGAATTTCGCGCAGCGCCTCGCCGGGCTCGGCTGTCGGCTCGCGGGAGATGGGCCCGAGCAGCGCCTCCAGGCCGCGCCCCAGCCCGCGTCGGGACGTCGACTTGGACTGCGTCATCGGGCCCCCGGGTCGGCAGCGAGCGCCGCGGTCCGCTTCATCAGTTCCTGCGCCACGGCCAGATAGCTCTTGGCGCCCACCGACTGGAGGTCGTAGAGCAGAATCGGCTCGCCGAAGGAGGGGGCCTCGGCGAGGCGGATGTTCCTGGGGATCACGGTGCGGAACACCTTGGCCCCGAAGTAGTCGCGGGCCTCGGAGGCCACCTCGCGGGCGAGATTCAGCCGGGCATCGTACATGGTGAGCAGGACGCCATCGAGCTGGAAGTCGGGATTGAAGTTCTGCTGAACGAGCCGTATCGTGTTGATTAGCTGAGAGATACCCTCCAATGCATAGTATTCGCATTGAATGGGAATGATCACGGCATCGGCGCCGGCGAGGACGTTCAGGGTCACCATGCCCAGGGACGGTGGGCAGTCCACCAATACGTATTCATAGGATGACCGGACGGCATCGAGGGCGCGGCGGAGGACCGTCTCGCGGCGCTCCTTGCCGATCAGCTCGATCTCGGCGCCGACCAGATCCTGATTGGCGGGGACCACGTGCAGGTAGGGGAGCCGTTCGTGCTGGTGCACCACATCGGCCACTGGCACGCCGTCGACCAGGACGTCGTAGAGCGACCGGGGGGCGGTGTTCTTGTCGACGCCGACGCCGGAGGTGGCGTTGCCCTGCGGGTCCGCGTCGACCAGGAGCGTGCGCCGCTCCGCGATCGCCAGGGAGGCTGCGAGATTGACGGCGGTGGTCGTCTTGCCCACGCCGCCCTTCTGATTTGCGATCGCGATGATTCTGGCCATGGCGGAAAGATACCGTGGGCCGGATGAGGACGGAAGGCGTCGGGGGTTGTGGTGGAGTTGTCGCCCTGTTCCACGTGAAACAAGCAGGGGTGTCGCCTGGGCCGCCGGTTGGCCGTTTCACGTGAAACAGCCTGGCGCCGACCGGGGAGCTACTTCCTGGACCCCTGCGTCAGCAGCACCAGCAGGTCGGCCGGGGACACGCCGGGAATCCGCCCGGCCTGTCCCAGCGTTCCGGGGCGGATCCGACTGAGCTTCTCGCGCGACTCCCAGGAGAGCGCCGTCATTTCCTGGTAGGGGAGGTCGTCCGGCAGTCGCATCGCCTCCTGTTCCGCCATCCGCGCCGCCTGCTCCCGCTCCCGCGCGAGATATCCGGCGTACTGCAGTTCTATGCCGGCCCACTCCGCGTCCTCCGATGCCACCGTAATCCCTGCCGCCTCGAATAGATCGTTCAGCGCCAATCCCGGACGCTTGACGACTTCGCTGATGCGGGTCGGCTCGGGCAGTGGCGTGCTCCCGGCCCGCTCCAGCAGGGCCGCCGCCTGTTCCGGCGACACCACGGCGGCGCGAGCCAGGTCGAGCGCGGCGTCTTCCCGGGCCAGTTGGGCCTCGGACGCGGCGCGCTCCTCCTCGCTCCAGAGGCCGAGCCGGAGGGCCAGCGGGGCCAGGCGGCGCAGCGCGTTCTCCTGCCGCAGCAGCAACCGGAACTCGGCGCGGGAGGTGAACAAACGGTACGGTTCGTCGACGCCGCGGGTGACCAGATCGTCGACCAGTACCCCGATGTAGCCCTCGTCGCGGGCAATGGTGACCGGTTCCAGCTCCAGCGCCAGCGCGGCGGCGTTCAGGCCGGCCAGTGCTCCCTGCCCCGCCGCCTCCTCGTAGCCGGTGGTCCCGTTGATCTGTCCCGCCGTGAACAGGCCGGGCACGCCCCGCACTGCCAGATGGGCGTCGAGCTGCGTGGGCGGGAGATAGTCGTACTCGATGGCGTACCCGGGACGGGTCATGGCCACCTGCTCCAGGCCCGGCACCAGCCGCAGCATCTCTTCCTGGATGGCCGGGGGCAGCGAGGTCGAGAGCCCCGCCACGTACAGCTCCTCGGTGTCCAGCCCCTCGGGTTCCAGAAATACCTGGTGCCTGGGCGCGTCGGGGAACTTGACGATCTTGTCTTCCACCGAGGGGCAGTAGCGCGGCCCGCGGCCAGCGATTGCCCCGCCGTACAGGGCGCTCTCCGCCAGGTGCTCCCGGATGAAGGCCTTCACCGGTTCGCCGGCCCAGGTCAGCCAGCACGAGCGCTGGTCGGGTCGGGCCGCCCGGACATGGTTGGAGAACCAGTAGGGGCCCGGGTCGCTGTCCTGGGGTTCCATGCCCAGTCGGTCGACCGTCCGCCCGTCGACCCTCGGCGGCGTGCCCGTCTTGAAGCGTTCGACGGTAAGTCCAAGATCTGCAAGGTGTTGCGACAGCTCGACGGAGGGTGGTTCACCGGCTCGGCCCGCCGCAATGGTGGTCGAGGTGCCGACGTGGATCGCGCCCCGCAGGAAGGTCCCCGTGGTCACCACCACGGCGCGGGCAGCGATCCGGCGGCCATCGGTGGTGATCACCCCCGTCACTCGATCGCCGGTCAGCAGAAAGCGCGCGGCCGATCCCTGCACCAGGCGGATCGGGTGGCGCACCGGGAGGGTGTCGAGCAGGTGGCGCACGGCGGTGCGGTACAGCGTGCGGTCGCACTGGGCCCGAGGGGAGGCTACCGCCGGTCCCTTGCTCGCGTTGAGCATGCGGAACTGGATCATCGCCCGGTCGGTGGCTCGGCCCATGATCCCCCCGAGGGCATCGACCTCGCGGACCACGGTGCCCTTGGCGATGCCGCCGATCGCCGGATTGCACGACATCATCCCGATGGTGTCGAGCTGCTGGGTCAGCAGCGTCACGCGCGCGCCGCGCCGCGCCGCCAGGGCCGCGGCCTCGACGCCGGCGTGGCCGCCACCCAGGATGAGCACGTCGGTCTGCATGGGGGGAATCTAGGGGTGGTGGAGCGGGGGGGCCTCGACGTGTTGAGCACCAGTGATAATGTCCCCTCGGGACACCATTAGAACTGTCCCCTAGCTTCGGGCCTCCTTGAGCGGAGGCCCGGGTGGATCGGACAGCGATGAGTACTCGAGAGGTGGGCCGCGCTGCGGTGCTGCAGCGCGTGGTGGCGGGGGACCTGTCCTTGACGGCGGCGGTGCCGCTGTTGGCGGTGAGCTATCGGCAGGCCAAGCGGCTGCTCCAGCGGTTCCGGGGCGGGGGGGCGCGAGCGCTGGTGCATCGGAGTGTGGGGCAGGCCTCGAATCGGGCGCGCCCGTCGGGGCAGCGGGCGGCGGTGCTGGCGCTGGTGCGCGCGCACTACAGCGGCCCGGCCGAGCGGGGCCCGGGGCAGCGGTTCGGCCCGACGCTGACGGCCGAGCATCTGCGAGCGGACCATGGGGTGGGGGTGTCGGTGACGACGCTGACGCGGTGGATGCGAGCCGAGGGCCTGTGGGGGCGTCGGCGGCGGGGCAGCCCGCGCCCCCAGCGGCGGGTGCGCAAGCCGCATTTCGGCGAGCTGGTGCAGCTCGACGGGAGCTTCCACGACTGGTTCGAGGGGCGAGGGCCCCGGGCGTGCATGATGACGATGGTGGATGACGCGACCGGACAGACCCTGCTGCGGGTCGGGGCCGAAGAGACGACCTGGGCGGCGGCAGACATCCTGCAAGCGTGGATCGCGGCCTACGGCGTGCCGTTGGCCCTCTACGTGGACCGGAAGAGCGTCTACCTGCGGGCCCCCACGGCGCACGAGGCGGCGTGCGGGGTGGCACCGGTGACGCAGTTTGGTCGGATGTGCCAGAAGCTGGGGATCCAGGTGATCGGGGCGGGGAGTCCCCAAGCGAAGGGGCGGGTGGAGCGCGGCCACGGGACCCATCAGGACCGGTTGATCAAGAAGCTCCGGCTGCAGGGCATCGCCGACGTGGCCACGGCGAACGCCTACCTGGCCGAGACCTACCTGCCGGCCCACAACGCCCGCTTCGCGGTGCCGCCCGCGGCGCCCGCGGACTATCACCGGCCCCGGGAGCCGGCATGGGCGGATGCGGACGTCTTCTGCCTGGAGACGCCGCGGGTGGTCGGGGCGGACTTCGTGGTGCAATACCATCGGCAGGGCTTGCAGTTGGACCGGAGCAGTCGGGGGCGGGTCCCGGCGAAGAGTCGGGTCGTGGTGCGTGAGCTCCAGGATGGGACGCTGCGGCTCATCCACCAGCCGGTCGGGGGCCGGGAGCGGGTGGTGGGATGGACCCCCGCCGCCCCGCGCCTCCCCAAGCCCGCAGCGCCCGCCCCGCCGCCCCCCGAGCGCCCGGTGGCGCGTCCAAGCCCCGAGCACCCGTGGCGCCACCAACATCGCCGCTGGCAGGCCGAGGCCTGCGCGGCACGGGACCGTCGGACCGTCGCGGGATGAGCCCGGATCGGTCTGCACCCGCACCCCAAGGGGACAGTTCTACTGGTGGAACACAGGGGACATTTCTATTGGTGGTTGACACGGGGGGGCCTCGACGCTGGCGCCAGCCGCCGACCCCGGGTACCATTCGGCACGTGGACAATCCGGGCCGAGCCGCTGCGCTCGGCACTTCCCCGATCGGCGCTGCCCGAGGCCGCATGATCAACCGTCCGTGGTTCCGCATCCAGCACATCCGGTGGGCACTCGTATCGGTGCTCGGCGTCCTGGGGTGCGCGGAGGCTCCCTCGCCTTCGCCGACGGCACTCACGCCTGAAGCCGTTCTGGCCTCGGACGACTCCGTGTTCTCCCATGACGGGTGGTCCCTGGACACGCTGACGCCGACGCCGTTCGGGCCGTATGACCGGATCGGCGTGGCGAGCTGGATCTCCTATGCAGACGGCACTGTTTGGCTGACTGATGGATCGGGCGATCCCTTTCTCCATCTCATTGCGGCGGGGTCCGGGGCGTACCTGCGCTCGGCGGGACGCATGGGGGATGGCCCCGGCGATTTCTCCAGCGCTTGGCATGCTGCCATTCGTCCCGGGCACCCGTCGGAAGGGTGGGTGCTGGATGTCGGGCTTCAGCGTCTGACTGCGGTGTTCCGTGATCCGGAGACCCCACCCCGGGTGATCCGGCAGGCGGTGCTTGGACTCACGGAGATCGCCTGGCTCGATTCGACCCGTCTGCTCGTGCTGACGCGGAGGGACACCGCCCACCTGTCGGTAGTGGATACCGTGGGACAGGTCCTTCAGATGAGTCCTGGGGTTCTCCTCGGACCAGACTCCGTACCACGCCCCTTGAGAGTTCAGCAATCTGCCTTGGCAAAGGTCTGTGTCCGGCCTGATGGCGACCGATTTGCCCTGGCTTACCGGCGGGCTGGTCGACTGGCAATTCATGATGCCACCCTCCGGCTCATTCGGACTGCCGAGGTCCCCTTTCCCTCGGAAGGACAGTTTGGTGTCTCGAAGCGGATGGGAGAGTGGGGCGAGCGGAGTCGCCGCCTGTTCTACATCGCGTGCACTGCCTCCCAGGATCACCTGTACGCCCTCTTCTCCGGGCGCTTGCAGGACAGCACCACCACCCCGATTTACGGGACGGGGAAGACCAGCGGCACCTTCGTGCATGTGTTCAATTGGGAGGGTGCCCTGGAGCGGATCTTCTATCTGACACACGAAGTGATCTCGATCGTGCAGGTCGGGGACTCGGTGCTGTACGGCAGCAACCCCATGACGGATACGCTCTTCACCTTCCGCATTCCGCCCGCGCAGGGAGGGGTGCGTTGAGCAGGTCACGGCTGCTCGGCATCTCACTGGCCCTGACGCTCCTCCTGGGGCCACTGGCCGGGCAAGCGCCCATGCAAAGGTCGGTCTCCGACTCGGCGCTGCTGTTGCTGCTGAGCACGGGGAATGAACCCCGGACTTCAGAGTCCTGGGCGATCCGTCCCTTCTGCCGCAAACAGCGTGGCGAGGCGCGGACGGCGTGCGAGGCACTGGCCAATGTCCGGGCCGGGAGCCCGGCCAGAGTCCCCTCTCGGCGGGTCGATCCGACCGGGCGAATCCCTGGGTCCGAGTTCATGGTCAACCAGCCGGACATGGGTGTCGTCGATTTGTTGATTGATCTGAATCTCGGTTTCCCCGAATACAAGGCGGAGGGAGAGATGAGTCGGGGTCGGCGTACCCTGACATCGCTTGTTGCGAAGTATCCCTCGTGGGGGCCCGGATGGTACGGCCTCGCATCAGCCGTGCTCGATATGGATGATCAACCGGACAGCGCATTGGCCCTGCTGGCGCGGGCACGGGCGAGCGGCGATGTCCCGGATGTTCTCGTCCGGTTCCTCACCGAGCGCGCCCAACTCCGGCTGGGACGCTCCGATGCCAGAGACTCGCTGTATGCCCTGTTGACGGGTTCAGATGCCAATCTGTTCAGGGTCTGGATCGATCGCGTGTATTGCCCAGCCTCCAACTGCCCGATGGGTGCCCTCACGCGCCAAGCCGTCGAGATGGTGGTGGAACCGCTTTCCCTGCCACCGTGGGCCTATCCCATCCTGGTGCGCAGTCGGATCTGGCCGGTGCTGCGATCCGACGGGAATCACCTGCAGGTGGGGATCTCGGTGCTGCGACAAAACCTGGCCTTCCGGGAGGTCACCTCTCCGCAGGGGACACGGTTCGTGTACCCGCTGCGCGTCCGGATCGTTGCGGTCCGGTCGGACGGACTTCGGATTGTCCAGGATTCAGTCCGCCAGCTTGCGACCGCGATCCCGCTCAATCGGCGGAGGCAGGAGGACCGGGGCCAGATCGAGCTGCGGTCGGAACTCGTGCTGCCCCCCGGCGAGTATGAAGTTGGTCTCTACCTGTTCGATGAGAAGGGTGGCGGAGCAGCTCACCGCCATTCTGTCAGTGTCCCCACTCTTCCGGGGCCAGCCCAGATCCTCACGTTCAGCGCCGGTGCTCCCGGGCGAGGTCCCAAGGCCCCGACCGACGATGGGGACATCTGGCTGGCCCCCGGCAGCGAATGGCTGACCTCCGACAGTGTGGCCCTCTTCGCCCAGTTCGCTGGCCTGCGGCACGGTACGGACTATCGAGTGAGTCTCTCCTTCCTGCCCATCCGCCAGACCACTGTCAGCCTCTTCGGACCCACGCTGCGCCCGGATCCGGCCGTCACGATTACTGCCACGCTCACGGCCGAAGCAGAGGTGCAAGCCTGGCATCGAATGCTGGCACCGGCCAGCCTGAGGAGCGGCGCCTGGTGTGCGAGCCTGGAACTCCGCGAGGGCGACTCGGTTGTCTCGGAGCGAACCGTGCCGATGCTGGTCGAGCTCGATTACCAGTCGTGGCCGGACTATCTCTTCGTCAATTACGTAATGCCTGTCAAGCAGGAGTGTGCGGCCACCACCGTGTTCCGGCTCGGCAAGGAAGTGGGTAGGCCGAGGTTGCGGTAGGAGCCCCAAACGGCCCTGGAGGTGGTGGATTCAAGCTGTCAACGCAACAGGCTCGCCATGCGTTCGGCCGGAGTGTCGAAGTTCAGCGTCTTGCGTGGCCGGGCGACCAGCCGGTCGCCCCTACGGTTTCGTCAGTCGGACGATCCCAGCCGGTCGCCCCTACGGTCTCGTCAGTCGGACGATCACAGCCGGTCGCCCCTACGGTCTCGTCAGTCGGACGATCCCAGCCGGTCGCCCCTACAAAGATTCTGGCCCCTCGCCCCCCGCCCCGCCCCCGCCGAGCCGTATAGATTGCAGCATCCACCACGTCCCGCTCACGCCCTCCTGCCAGGGAGTTCCCGTGCACCCCCTCCATCGACGGTTGGCCCTCATGATCCTCGCCGGTGTGGCCGGTAGCGGCTGCAGCTCTGCGGTCCCAGAGATTCCGGTTCGCGATTTCTTCCGCAATCCGGAGCAGTCCACCTTCCGCGTCTCGCCCGACGGCCAGTACCTCGCCTCGCTGCAGCCGTACGAGCGACGCATGAACATCCACGTGCGGCACCGCGACTCGACCACCTGGCGGCGTCTGACCGGCGAGACCGACCGCGACATCGCGGCCTTCTTCTGGAAGGGCGACAGCCGTCTGATGTACCTGCGGGACTTCGGCGGCGATGAGAACTTCCACCTCTTCACCGTCGACGTGGACGGGAACAACTTCACCGACCTGACCCCCTTCGACGGGGTCCGCGTCGAGCTGATCGATCAACTGGTCGATCATCCCACCGACCTGGTGCTCGGTCTCAACCGGCGCAATCCCGAGGTCTTCGACGCCTGGCGGCTGAACACCGCCACCGGCGACCTGACCATGATCGCCGAGAATCCGGGCAACATCACCGGGTGGGTGACCGATCACGACGGCCGGATCCGCGTCGCGACCACCACCGACGGCGTGAACACCACGCTCCTCTACCGGGCCACGCCGTCGGAACGATTCCGTCCCGTGATCACCACCAGCTTCCGGGAGACGCTCTCACCCGTCTTCTTCACCTTCGACAACCGGAACCTCTACGCGCTCTCCAACCTCGGGCGCGACCGCACGGCGGTGGTCGAGTTTGACCCGGTCACCGGCACGGAGGTGCGGGTGCTCTTCGAGCATCCGGAGGTCGACGTGAGCGGCGTCGACTACTCTCACGAGCGGAAGGTGCTGACGGAGTTCGTCTATGTTACCGACAAGCCGACGCGTGAGGTGCTCGATCCGCTCATGGCCGCCGTGTACGATTCGCTCGCCGCTCGGCTGCCGGGGTATCAGATCGATCTGCAGAGCACCGATCGGAAGGAGGAGGTATTCGTCGTCGCGGCCCACAACGACCGGACCCTGGGCACGCGCTATCTCTACAACCGGGTGACTCACGATCTGACCAAGCTGGCCGATCTCGCGCCCTGGCTCGACGAGGCCCATCTGGCCGAGATGCGGCCGATCCACTACACCTCGCGCGACGGCCTGAGCATCCATGGCTACCTGACGCTGCCGCAGGGTGTGGCGCCCAAGGGGTTGCCGGTGGTCGTCAACCCGCACGGCGGGCCGTGGGTGCGGGACATCTGGGGCTACAACCCGGAGGTGCAGCTCCTCGCCAACCGCGGCTATGCCGTTCTGCAGATGAACTACCGCGGCTCGACCGGCTACGGGCGGGCGTTCTGGGAGGCCTCGTTCGGCGAATGGGGCCTGAAGATGAACGACGACATCAGCGACGGCGTCCAGTGGCTGATCCGCGAGGGCATTGCCGATTCGAGTCGCGTCTGCATCTACGGTGGCAGCTACGGCGGCTACGCCACGCTCGCCGGGCTCGCGTTCTCGCCCGAGCTGTACGCCTGCGGGGTCGACTATGTCGGGGTGTCGAACCTGTTCACCTTCATGGAGACCATTCCACCGTACTGGAAGCCGTTCCTGGCCATGATCCACGAGATGGTCGGCGATCCGGTGAAGGACAAGGACCGGATGACCGCCACCTCACCGGTGTTCCACACCGACCGGATCCGGGCGCCACTCTTCGTGGCCCAGGGCGCCAAGGACCCGCGGGTCAACATCGAGGAGTCGAACCAGATCGTGGCCGCGCTGCGGGCGCGCGGCATCGAGGTGCCCTACCTCGTGAAGGAAGACGAGGGGCACGGCTTCCAGAACGAGGAGAACCGCTTCGAGTTCTACGAGCAGATGACGGCGTTTCTGGCGCAGCATCTGCGCAAGGGGAACTAGGGGTGGGATCTGGAGGATCACGGGATCACCAATGACCGACCCCTGACTGTCGCAGTGTGCAACGTTCTGGGGTCGGTGCGGTAATTTGGTGGGGGGTTGTCCGTCATATATGGGTGTAGAGCATGCAGTCCGGGTGCGACTCACCTTCTTGGGGCCATCTCTGGCCGACGGAGATCATGAGGTCGAAGGGGCAACACCCTCCCATTCCGGAGGTGGGGTCGCAGGGTCGCCTTCCTGGCCGCAGTCCTCTCGACGTCAGGGTGCTGGGGCCAGCTCCCCAGCGGAGCCTCTCCTCGCGACACGGACCACGTCAACCGGCAGGCCGCTGAGCTTGACTATCTGTATGTCGCCATCAACACAATCAGGGGGCGTTGCCCAGACTTCGGCTCATTCCTTTTCAACAAGTACGGGAATGGCGAGATAACTTGGGGGTCCGTGCACAGATACGGGGAGTCGGACCAAGGCTTCGATGGCAACATCCGGATGGATATGCCCGAGTACGACATGAGCAACATCGAGATGCTGGTCGCGGACATCTACCATGAGGGCGGTCATGCCTTCCGCAACGAGCCTGAGTCAGGCCTCTCCCCTCCTTGGGCAGATCCTTGGGGTCGCGAGGACTTGGACTACACGTCGATGGATGACGACTATCACAATGGGGTCTGCCCGGCGGGCCAATGGGACCAGCAATGAGCCGATGCACGCAGAGCCCTCTCGACTTCTCCTGGAGGACCACATGACGCGATCACTCTGGATGGCCCTGGCCCTGACCGTGGCCTTTGGCGGTCCCCTCTCGGCCCAAACCACCGATCGGCAGGCGGTCGAGGCCGTCACCATGCGGGTGGTGGCGAGCCTGCTTGCCGATACCAGCACCTCGTACCACCGCCGCGAGCGCATTTTTGAGTCGGCGGTCTATGGCTTCCGGACCGACGGTAAGGATGTTCTGCCCACGACACGGGAGCCTCGGACTCCGGAGGAAGCGGCGGCCCTCGCGCGCCTGATCGGGGCGCGGATCGCTGCGCCGGAGGACGAGATCCGTTGCCGCGCGCTGGAGTGTACCGGCACCCGGGGGGTGCTGGTTGCGTTGGGTGCCCCGCAGATCGTGGGGGACAGCGCGGTCATCTTCTACGGAATTGATTTTCGTTCGAACAACGAGGCCGGGCTGCCGGCCCGGCAGACGCGGTTCGCACTGATCCTGAAGAAGGTCGCCGGGCAGTGGTGTGTGACCAACCCGCTCCTCGCGGGGTTGATCACCTTCACCACCGAATCGGTCGACCGGCGGGTGAAGGTCGCCCTGTGCGGCAAGGATTGAGGGAGCTGGGATCGTGCGTCGGTTGCGCCAGAGTCGGCTCCTCCGCATGAGGACCACATGAAGCGATCACTCTGGATGGCCCTGGCCCTGACCGTGGCCTTCGGCGGCACGCTGTCGGCCCAGACCAGCGACCGGCAGGCCGTCGAGGCCGTCACCATGCGGGTCGTGGCGGGCCTGTTGGCCGATACGAACAACTGGTATCACCGCCGCGAGCGTCTCTTCGAGTCGGCGGTCTATGGCTTCCAGACCGACGGCAAGAAGGTGATAGCTGTCGCACGCGAGCCGCGGACTCCGGAGGCGGCGGCGGCCCTCGCGCGCTTGATCGGGGCACGGATGGCTACTCCGGAGGACCGGATTGTCTGTAACGGGGCCAAATGCTCCGGCACGCGAGGGGCGGTGGTCGCACTGGGCGCCCCACAGATCGTTGGCGACAGTGCGGTCATCTTCTATGGGATCGGCCTTCGATCTGACAACGAAGCAGGACTGCCTGCCCGTAACACACGGTTCGCGCTGATCCTGAAGAAGGTCGCCGGGCAGTGGTGCGTGGCCCACCCGCTCCTCGCCGGTACCATCAGTCTCACCACGCGATCGGTCGATCCACGGGTGAAGGTCGCCCTGTGCGGCAAGGACTGAGGGAGGGGGTTGCTGCCCCGTCGGTTGTGAATGGACCGACGGGGCGGTACTGTTCGGGAGGCCCGCTGGCGGGCCCGCGCTGATTCGGAACGACGCGGTCACGTGCCTCCCCCCCCTTGCCCAGGGGCTGTCGACGATGGACATGGAGTGGTTGCAGTTGCTCTTCGGTCCCCATGCTGAGCAGGGGTGGCAGTTCTTCGTTGCGCAGGCGGATGGACTGATCATGCAGGTGCTCCAGCGGATGGCGGGTGATGCCGAGGTTGCCGCCGGGTGGTATGGCCACATCATTGACGCCTTGGAGGAGGACCGGTACGCCCGGCTCCGCCAGTACGACCCCGACACGGATGGGGTGTTCGAGGCCTGGCTGACCGTGGTGGTGGGGCACATGGCCACCGACGAACACCGCCGGACGCAGGGTCGCCCGCGCCATCGGGCGCCCGCTGGGCTCTCCGCGGTGGGGCTGCTGATCTGGCGGTACGTCATACTCGCGCACCGCTCGCAGATCGAGGGCTATGAGATCATCGTGGCCCAACCCGAGCATCGCGACCTTACCTGGCATGCCTATTGTCTGGAACTCCAGGCACTGTACCGGTCGCTGGACGATCATGGGCGGACCGGCCTGCTCGCGGCCTCCGGGAAAACGTACTTGCCGCCGCAGGCGATTCCGGACGAATTCCCGATCGATGCCCTGGAGCAGATGGTCGAGGAGGAACGTGAGGCGGCGCTTCACAGCGCCCTCGCGCAGCTCGATTCTATCACTGCACGCGCCGTGTGGCTCCATGTCGAGGGGAAGACGGCCCCAGAGATCGCTGCCGCCGTGGGCTGGACCCCGCGCCAGGTCTACCGGTGGGTTCCCCAAGCACTGGCCCGGCTCAAGAGGGATCTGGAGGATCACGGGATCACCGAGGACTGACCCCTGGCTGTCGCAGCGTGCGACCTTCCGGGATCGGTGCGGTAATTTGGTGGGGGGTTGTCCGTCATGTAAGGGTGTACGGCACGCAGTCCGGGTGCGACTCACCTTCTTGGGGTCATCTCTGGCCGACGGAGAACACGATATGGCGCAAGCGCGAAGAGTCCCGTTTCGGAGGTGGGGGCGCAGGGTCGCCTTCCTGGCCGCAGTCCTCTCGACGTCAGGGTGCTGGGGCCAGCTCCCCAGCGGAGCCTCTCCTCGCGACACGGACCACGTCAACCGGGAGGCCGCTGAGCTTGACTACCTGTATGTTGCGGTTATGGAGATTCAGGATCGATGCCCTGACTTCGGCTCGTTTCTTTTCTATCGGTACACGAGCGGCAAGCTCACTTGGGGCTCGGTCGAGCTGTATGGGGAAGCTGATCAGGGCTACGATGGTAACATCCGGATGGACATGCCCTCGTACGACATGAGCAACATTGAGATGCTGATCGCAGACATCTATCACGAAGTCGGCCACGCCTTCCGCAACGAGCCCGAATCCGGTTATTCGCCACCCTGGCCTGACCCATGGAACCGAACAGGCCTGGACTACACGTCGACGGATGACGATTATCACAACGGGGTCTGTCCTACGGGCCAATGGGACCAGCAATGAGCCGATGCACCCAGAGCCCTCTCAACTTCTGCTGGAGGACCACATGACGCGATCACTCTGGATGGTCCTGGCCCTGACAGTGGCCTTCGGCGGCACGCTGTCGGCCCAGACCACTGACCGACAAGCGGTCGAAGCCGTCACCATGCGGGTGGTGGCGGGCCTGTTGGCCGATACGAACAACTGGTACCACCGCCGCGAGCGCCTCTTCGAATCAGGGACCTATGGCATCCGGACCGACGGCAAGCAGGTGATCCCCATCGCGAGCGAGCCGCGGAGCCCGGAGGCGGCGACGGCTCTCGCCCGCATGATTGGGGCGCGGATTGCCGCCCCGGAGGACGAGATCCGCTGCCGCGCGATGGAGTGTACCGGCACGCGGGGGGCGCTGGTCGCGCTGGGGGTACCGCAGATCGTGGGGGACAGCGCAGTCGTCTTTTATCGCATTCTCTTCCGGTCAGACAACGAAGTGGGGTTGCCGGCCCGGCAGACGCGGTTCGCGCTGATCCTGAAGAAGGTCGCCGGGCAGTGGTGCGTGGCCCACGCGTCCCTGGCCGGCAACATCACCTTCAACACCGAATCGCCCGACCGGCGGGTGAAGGTCGCCCTGTGCAGCAAGGATTGAGGGAGCTGGGATCGTGCGTCGGTTGCGCCAGAGTCGGCTCCTCCGCATGAGGACCACATGAAGCGAACACTCTGGATGACCCTGGCCCTGACAGTGGCCTTCGGCGGCACGGTGTCGGCCCAGACCACTGACCGACAAGCGGTCGAAGCCGTCACCATGCGGGTGGTGGCGAGCCTGCTTGCCGATACCAGCAGCTCGTACCACCGCCGCGAACGCCTCTTCGAATCAGGGACCTACGGCTTCCGGACCGACGGCAAGAAGGTGATATCCGTCGCGAGCGAGCCGCGGAGCCCGGAGGCGGCGACGGCTCTCGCCCGCATGATCGAGGCGCGGATCGCCGCACCGGAGGACGAGATCCGCTGCAATGGAGGAATTAATTGCTCCGGCACACGGGGAGTACTGGTCGCGCTGGGGGCCCCGCAGATCGTGGGGGACAGCGCAGTCATCTTCTACCGGATCCACCTCCGGGCGGACAATGAAGTCGGACTGCCTGCCCGTAACACACGGTTCGCGCTGATCCTGAAGAAGGTCGCCGGGCAGTGGTGCGTGGCCCACCCGCTCCTCGCGGGGCTGATCACCTTCGATACGGGATCGCCCGACCGGCGGGTGAAGGTCGCCCTGTGCGGCAAGGATTGAGGGAGCTGGGATCGTGCGTCGGTTGCGCCAGAGTCGGCTCCTCCGCATGAGGACCACATGAAGCGAACACTCTGGATGACCCTGGCCCTGACAGTGGCCTTCGGCGGTCCCCTCTCGGCCCAGACCAGCGACCGGCAGGCCGTCGAGGCCGTCACCATGCGGGTGGTGGCGAGCCTGCTTGCCGATACGAACAATTCGTACCACCGCCGCGAGCGTCTCTTCGAGTCGGCGGTCTACGGCTTCCGGACCGACGGCAAGAAGGTGATAGCCATCACCTTCAACACCGAATCACCCGACCGGCGGGTGAAGGTTGCCCTGTGCGGCAAGGATTGAGCGGGCGACACCGCCCGCTCAACGCCGGACCCACCGCAGGACCTCCCGCAGCCCGGGCCGCTTGCCGTACATCAGAATGCCGGTCCGGTAGATCCGGCCCGCCAGCCAGGCGGCACAGAGGATTGCGGCCACCGTGAGCGCCAGCGAGAGCGCCAGTTCCAGGGGCGGGACCGCCACCAGGGAGTAGCGCACCGGCATCACCAGCGGCGCGAAGAACGGAATCAGCGACATCACCCGCCCCAGTCCACCGCTGGGATCGCTCAGCAGCGCGAACACCGCAAAGAAGCCCACCATGATCAGCATCATCACCGGCATCGAGGACTGTTGCACCTCCTGCACGGTGTTGCAGAGCGCCCCGATGCCGGCGTACAGCGCGCCGTAGAGGAGGAAGCCGAGCAGGAAGTAGCCCAGGAAAATGACCAGCAGGTCCGGCGCCATGACCGGGATCGGCAGGGTCTGGATCGCGGCGGGATCCACCCCGAACAGACCGGCGAGGGCGACGCGCTGCTGCGTCAGCAGGAAGGCGGTCCCACCCCAGATGCCCATCTGGAGCAAGCCCGTCAGGCCGACGCCGAGCACCTTGCCGAGCAGCATCTGGAACGGCGTCAGCGAGGACGCAAGAATCTCCATGATCCGCGAGTTCTTCTCCTCGACCACCGAGGTCGCCGTCTGCTGGCCGTAGAGCATCACGCCCAGATACAGCAGGAACCCCATGACGTAGGCGAGAATGAAGGAGTCGGCGCCGGAGGCACCGGTCACCTTGCCGTCGGTCACCTTGGTGGTGCGGAGTTTCACCGCCGACATGGCGCCCGCCACCACAGCCGGATCGATGCCGGCCTTCTGCAGTCGCGCGACCATCAGCACCTGGCGCAGGGCGCCCTCGAGTCGACCCATGGCCTCGAACGAGCCGACATTGTCGCCCAGGTATTCCATCTGCCCGGTGAGCAGCGCGCTGTCCGTGACCACCAGTACGCCATCGAAGCTCTCGCGCCCCGCCGCCCGCGCGAGTCCGGTGCTCTGCACCAGCGAGTCGCGCAGTGCCTCGACCGATGTTACCACCGGAAGGCGAAGCACTGCGTAGCGCGGGATCGCGGCGCTGTCGGTGCCGATGCGCTGCTGCCGGAGCGCCTCCTCGATGCGCGGCCCGAAGTCGCCGGTGGTCCCGTCGACCAGTGCAAGCTGCATGGTGCGGTCGCTCCCCTGCATCATCAGCGCAGGGAGGACCAGCATGGCGGCCATCAGCAGCGGGAGCAGGAGGGTGGTCAGCACGAAGGCGCGGGTGCGGACCCGCGAGACGATTTCGCGCTCAATGACCGCGAACACCTTGCTCATGACGCCTCCGGTGTGGCGACCGCAGTGGCCGCATCGCCGACCGTGGCGATGAAGATCGACTGCAGCGAGGGTTCGATGACCTCGAAGCGCGAGAGCCCCACGCCCGCGCGCACCAGCGCGAGCAGCAGCGCCTCGGGGTTGGCATGCTCGGCCATGGCGACATCGGCACTCTGACCGTAGTCGTCGACCCGAGCCACCAGGTAGCGATCGGCGAACACCGCCTCGGCGCGCTCACGGTCTCGGGTGAAGGTCAGGCCGACGTGGCGTCCGCCGAACGACGCCTTGACCTCGGCCAGCGGGCCGTCGACGACCTTCTCCCCGCGCGCGATGATGACCACCCGGTCGCACAGCCGCTCGGCCTGCTCCATGATGTGTGTCGAAAAGAGGATGGTGCGCCCCTCGCGGGCCAGCTCGACCACCACGTCCTTCATCACCTGGGAGTTGACCGGATCGAGGCCCGAGAAGGGTTCGTCCAGGACAATCAGCTCGGGGTCGTGCAGCAGCGCACCGGCAAACTGGACCTTCTGCTGCATGCCCTTGGAGAGGTCTTCGACCTTCTTGCGGGTCCACGCCGCGATGCCGAGCCGCTCCAGCCAGGCGGTGGCGCGGCGTTTGGCGTCGGCGGCCGGAATGCCCTTCACTCGGCCGAAAAAGACCAGGTGATCGAGCACGGCCATCTTGCGGTAGAGACCACGTTCCTCCGGGAGGTAGCCCAGTCGGGCCGACAGATCGCGCGAGGACCGGGCGGTGCCGAACAGGGTGATGGTGCCCTCGTCGGGGGCGATGATGTCCATCAGCATCCGGATGGTGGTCGACTTGCCCGCCCCGTTCGGCCCCAGCAGGCCGAAGATGCCGCCGCGCGGCACGGTCAAGGAAAGGTCCCGCACCGCCACATGACCGGCGAACCGCTTGGTCACCCGGTCGATCTGCACTGCCGTCATGCCCTGCTCCCCCCACCCGACTCTGCGGGCATCAGTCGAAGAACTCCACCTCGCCGGTCGCCAGCGAGTACTCGGCGCCGACCACCAGGAGTCCCTGGTGCCGGATCATCGATTCCAGTACCTCAGAGCCGTGCCGCAGGTGATCGACCGAGGCGCGGATGTTGGCCCGCACCGCCTGACGCAGCAGCGCCTCCGGGTCGTCGCGCAGCGAGGTCTCCATCAGACCAGCCACGGAGGGACGGACGCGATCGACGATCGAACGCAGATGGCGGGAGCGTCCCTCCGTCGGCTGGCGCAGCTCCTCGATGGTGGCGATCACCGCGCCGCAACTGGTGTGGCCCAGTACCACCACCAGCCGGGTCTTGAACACATCGGCGGCAAACTCCACCGAACCCACCTGGGACGGAGCGACGATGTTGCCGGCTACCCGGACGACGAAGAGATCGCCGAGCCCCTGATCGAACACCAGTTCGGCGGGGACGCGGGCGTCGGAGCAGCCGAGGATGACGGCGAATGGCGGGGCGCTGGTGACCAGGTCGGTCCGGCGCATCGGGCCATGGAGTTCGTCGGCGTTGTGGATCGAGGCGGTGAAGCGGCGATTGCCCTCTCGCAGACGTTCGAGCGCTTCGGGTGCGGGAATCATGGCACCTCGGGGAAAGGAAGAGTATGGAAGCGGGGGCGCCACCCCGTCACTCGGGGCATACCTCGATGGGCGTCCGGACCGAGTTGGCGAGAAAGCAGACCTCGTGGGCGGCGTGATGCAGGGCCAGTACCGTGTCGGGCGACGGAGTAGTACTACTGGCAAATACTACATGCGGGCGCAGTGTGATGCGGGTCATGGCCTGGCGGCCGTCGGCATCGGGGCCGAGTTCACCGTCGGCCGCGTCGTCGTACTGTTCGACGATCAGGCCCTGCTGGGCCGCGAGGCCAAGAAACCAGAGCATGTGACAGCTTGCGATCGCCGCCACGAAGGCTTCTTCGGGGTCGACGCCCGCGGGGTCGGCACACCCTGCGGGCACCAGGTCGGGCGAGGCGGAGGCCGGGACTGCGGCGCCGCCATCGAAGTGCCAGGTGTGGGCGCGGGAGTAGCGGGTCATCGGGATGCCGTCGCGGGTCCAGCGAACGGCCGCCTGGAATCGACTCACCGGCTCACTCCCAGGTGGCGCGCGACGGCGGCCTGCACGGCCTCGGCGACGGCATCGGCTGCCGGGGAGGCGTCGATGGTCGCGATCGGTCCCAACGCGGGCAGTTCCCGATCGACCAGTTCCCGGTAGCGGGTCCGCGTGGCGCGGAGGATGTCCGGTTCTTCGAAGAGTTCGCGCGTCCAGCGGCTCTCCATCCGGCCCGTGGCCCGGTCGACATCGAGGTCGAGATAGAGGCAGAGGTCGGGCGGTGGCGCGTGCCGGTTGATGGCCAGGAGCCAGTCCTCACCGAGGGTGACGCCCTGATAGGCCAGGGTCGAGAGCAGGTACCGGTCGCAGACCACGTGGCGGCCGGCCGCCAGATTCGGCAGCACCTCGGTGGCCAGGTGATCCATCCGGTCGGCGGCGTAGAGCAGCGCCAGCGTGTGCGGATCAAGGGCAGGCTGCTCCTGAGCAGCGGCAGCGCCGTGGGTGGCGCCATCGGCCCCGCGCAGGCGGCGGCTCAGGGCCAGCCGCAGCAGCAGACCGGCCGGACCCTGGCTCGGCTCGCGGGTCCGGTGTACGGCGTGGCCGCGGTCCCGCAGCCAGGCGCAGAGGCGGTCGCCCTGGGTGGTCGAGCCGCTCCCGTCGATCCCCTCCAGCACAATGAACGATCCGGCCATCAGTCGGAGCCCGCGGCGGTCAGCAGGGCCAGCTCATCGGCGGTGAGCGCCAGGCGGGTCGAGGCGATCAGGGTCTCGACCTGGGCCACACTGGTTGCACTGGCAATCGGCGCGGTCACGCCCCGCTGCGCCGCGACCCAGGCCAGCGCCACGGCGGCCGGTGCCACGGCATGGGCCGCAGCCACCTGGTCGAGCGCCGCGAGAATCCGGTTGCCGCGCGGCGTCAGGTAGGCGGCCACGCCGCCCCCTCGGGGGCTCTGCCCCAGGTCGGCTTCGCTGCGGTATTTCCCGGTCAGAAACCCCTTGGCCAGCGCGTAGTAGCTGATCACGCCGATCTCCTCGCGCACGCAGAGGTCGGCGAGTGGTCCCTCGAAGGTCGACCGGTCGGCCAGGTTGTACTCCGGCTGCAGCACGTCGTAGCGGGGGAGTCCCTGGGCCAGGGCCACGTTCAGTGAGGCCTGGAGCTGGGTGGCGTCGAGGTTCGAGGCACCGATTGCGCGGACCTTGCCGCTCTCCAGCAGCAACTGGTAGGCGCGCAGTGTCTCGTCCCAGGGCGTGGCGGGGTCGGGCCAGTGCGAGAGGTAGAGATCGAGATAGTCGGTGCGCAGTCGCCGGAGTGAGTCCTCTGCGGCCGAGGCGATGTAGCGCGCGGCGAGACCGGCGCGGTCGGGGCCCATCCGTGAGCCGACCTTGGTGATCACCACCGTCTGATGGCGCCGGGACCGGCTGGCCATCCAGTCGCCGAGCATGGTTTCCGACTCGCCGCCCTGATGTCCGGGGACCCAGGTGGAGTAGGAGTCTGCGGTATCGACCGCGTTGAGTCCGGCGTCGGTGAAGCGGTCGAGGATGGCGAAGGCCGTGTTCTGGTCGGCCGTCCAGCCGAAGACATTGCCCCCCAGCACCAGCGGGGCAATGTGCAGATCGGTCCGGCCGAGGGGACGGCGCCCCCCGGCGGAGCGATCGGTCGGCTGGGGGCCGGTGGTCATCGGGTCAGCGTCCCTGGCTGGCGAGCTGGTTCACCGTGTCGAGCAGGGACTGCACCCGGGCCTTGTCGCGGGCGCCACCCAGCGCTCGGCGCAGTTCCGCCGCCACGCCCTGCAAGAGGGCCTGCTGTGCGGCACCGCCCGCCTGTTCGGCCGAGGCCAGCCCGGTGCGGGCGCCGGCAATCTGGCTGGCACCGAGGCCGCTGTTCCGCTCGAGCTGGTCCAGCCAGGCGCCGGCCAGGGCGTACGACGGGGGCCAGACGAAGCGGGGCTGTCCCTGCGGATTCAGGTGGTCGAGCACCACGGTTTTGGCGGCCTCGATCTCGTTGCGGGTCAGCAGCGCGTTGGGGGTCAGCTCCAGGATGTCGAGGCCGCGCTCGATCTCGGAGCTGACGATCACGCCGTTATACCAGTAGGCCGACCAGCTCCCGCCCATGGCCATCTCGTTGGCGTTGACCGGGCCGCGGTCGAAGAAGGCGATCTCGACCGGTCGGTCGGCCTCCGTCCAGTCGAAGACCGAGAGACCGCCCTGATACCAGGCCTGGACCATCACGTCGCGTCCGGGAATGGGGATCAGCGAGCCGTTGTGGGCCACGCAGTTCTCCACCTCGGTCTGGGCGGCCGGCATCTTGTAGTAGCTGCGGAAGCGCATCTTGCCCTTGTCGAGGCTGAAGATGGCGTTGGCGCCCCAGGCGAGCGGATCGCTGGCGCGGCACTTGGGTCCGCCACCGCCGCCCCACTCGTCGCTGAACAGCACCCGGGTGCCGTCGTTGTTGAAGGTGGCCGAGTGCCAGTAGGAGAAGTTCGAGTCGGCCACCGCGTCGATCCGCACCGGATTGGCCGGGTTGCGGATGTCGAGCAGCAGGCCGTAGCCCTCGCAGGCGCCGCCGGCCAGGCCGATCGCCGGGTAGACGGTGATGTCGTGGCACTGGTTCGGGCCGGGCTTGGGGCCATGATCGTGGCCGCCCTCGGGCATGCCGAGGAGCCGGTTGATCAGGATCTGGAGATCGTCGCGCAGCTTGGTGCTGTCGGCACCGGTCGGCGCGCCGGTACCGCCGCGCAGCCGGACCAGCGAGTCGAGCTGGGCTGCCACGAACGGGGGTGGGAGCATGAGGGGGTCGCCGCCGACCATGGCGATGAAGTGGCCGGCCCGGCGCAGCGAATCGATCTGGGCCTGCTCACTGGGCGTGGGGCCATGCACCGGTGCCTCGACCAGCCCCTCGAAGATCCGCGGCGAGGCAACGATGGCCGCAGCACCCGGGTTGGCCAGCGGCACCTTGATGACTTCGATGCGGAACAGCGCGGTGTTGCGGTCCTCGCCCGGCGCGGCACCCGAGCAGCCGGCCAGTTCGTCGGCGGGGCGGACCGGCGCCGAGCCGGAGATGTAGACATAGACGTTGTCCGGGTCCTTGGGATCGACCAGCACGGTGTGGGTATGCGACCCGCGACAGGTCTGGACATTGCCGACATTGCGCGGATTGCGGATATCGGAAATGTCGAAGATCCGCAGCCCGCGGAGGCGGTCCTTGCTCACGGCCTGGTTGACGCCCTCGCCGCCGCAGTCGAGCCGGCCCGTCAGGCCCTCACCCGAGATGAACAACAGGTTCCGGTACACCGACACGTCGCTCTGCGAGGCCGGGCAGAAGTAGGCTGTGGCCAGCTTGGGAGCGGTGGGCGTGCTGATGTCCCAGATCTGCCAGCCGTTGTAGTTCCCCTGGATGGCGTAGGGGCCCAGGAAGGCCAGATCGGAGTTGGTCACTCCGGCGAAGCGCTCCGGCGACGGCGTCGCGGAGAGCAGCTTCATGTTCCAGAAGGCCTCGGCTGCGTCGGTGCGACCGGCCTTGAGTCCGACCCGCGGGTCGGGCGAGGGCGCGGATGGCCGCAGGCCGGTCGGTGCGGTCGAGACGGACCCGCCGCGACCGGCACAACCAGCCACCAGCAGTGCTGCCATCAGGGAGAGGGCCGCGGCGCGACCGGCGGGAAGGGACAGCAGCATGGGACAGCTCCTCGACCGAGGGGGTGAGAGTACCGGGCAGCTCGCGCGCCCGGTCAGCGCGGCGAGCCAATCAGCAGGGTAACCAGCATCCGTTCCATCCGGGCCACTTCGGTGCGCTGATCGACCTGGACATCGTTGGAGAACTTGAAGACCAGTTCGTCCTGGGCAGCGCCGTCGGTGGCCAGGAGGTCCTGGACCATGGTTACGGCGCCCCGATGATGCTGGATCATAAAGCGGAGGAAGAGCTGATCGAAGGCCCCCCCCCGCGCGGCGTCGAGTTCGGTGAGCTGGGCGGCGGTGAGCATGCCGGTCATGGCGGCGTGATCCTGGGCGCCGTGACCGGCATGGGGGTCCTGGCGGGGGTCCACGTAGTCGGGCGCGGGCACCGGGAGTTCGCGGCTGGCCAGCCAGCGGCGCATCAGGGTGATCTCGTCCTGCTGGGCGTTGATGATCCGGGCGGCGAGCCGCTGGATCTCAGGATTGGCGCCGTGGGTCGGGGCCCAGCGGGCAATCTGGATGGCCTGGGCATGGTGGCCGATCATGCCGGTCATGAAGGCGGCGTCGGCGGGAGTCCAGGGGTAGCGGGTCGAGTCCGCCCGGGCCCGGGCAATGGCTTCAGGGGTGGTGAGCGGGATGGTGCTGGCGGCGGCGGTCGGCACCGGGGTCGGGGGGGAGCCAACCGGCGCGCCGACCCGACCGGCGGCGCAGGCCTGGGCCGTCAGCAGGAGCAGGGGAACGAGCGCGAACCGTTGCCGCGTGTGGTGGTGTGCCGGTCGCATGCGCCCTCCCTTCGTGTCGCGGTTGTCCCCGGGAAATGCACCCGGGCGGATGCAGGTAAGCTAGACCGGTCGGGGGCGGGGTGCGATGGTTCCCCTCTGAGTCCCGTTGCGTACCTTCGTGGATCTGTCCGTGCCAGGGGACCGCGAAGGGACGCGAAGGGACGCGAAGGGACGCGAATGTGTGGCCGGGCGTCGGGGTCGGCGGAGTGGAGGGGCCTATCTGGGCAGGCGGGCGCGGTCTGCTGCTCACCGATCGGCTGGCGGCGTCCAGCAGCGGGCGACGGCCTGCTTGTAGGTGAGAGTGATATCCGTCGCCACCGTTGTCAGACAGGTCATGGTCCACTTGCCATCCTGTCGGGTAAAGAAGGCGCTGTACACGGCCCCGGCTCGTCCCGCCGCGATCTCGTTGCGCCCGATGGTTTCGATCGGCCGGCGATTGACGACGATGGTCGCGGAATCACCGAGCTGCCTCGGCTCGCCGATCGCAACGAGGAACCCCGGCGGATCGAGTCGTTGACCTTTGACATTGCAGATCCACGGCGTCTGACGCTCGGGGCAGGTGACCTCCGTCGGCAGCACCACGTCGGCGCCGAGGGCCTTTGCCAGGGTGGTCACCTCGGTCGAGTCGCGGGGAGGGCGCGGGACCGGCTGCCGGATGCGCAGCACGGTGTCGTACCCGGCACTGACGACGGTTGGATCAAACAGCCACGTCTTGGCAGGGCCGAGCAACAGATCCGTCCACTGGCGGTACTTGGTCAGCGCAGTGACTTTGAACCAGAGTGAGTCGGCCGCATTGATCTGCTGCGCCGATGCGGTTGCGGGAACGGTGCAGAGCAGCAGCGGAGCGACACGGCGCAGCATGATGGGACTCCCGTGAAAGGGTACGTCGACTCCGTATATAGTAGCTGGTCCGGCGACCCGGCTACTCAGTCGCTCCCGCCCGCCGCGTCGATCAGGGCCATCGCCCGGGGGTTCACGAAGATCGGGGCGTGGAAGGTCCGACCCCATGGCAACGGAGAGTGACAATCCATCATTCCGCAAGCGGATCCGGATCGGGGATCCCTGCGGCACTGAAGGCCATCGCCCGGTAGATCCGCTGTGGGCTCCAGTCAGGGTGCCGGTGCTGCCACCCGGCGAAGGCCAACTGGTGCGCCAGGTCGCTCATCTCGCAGGCGAGCTTGAGCCGGTCGCCGGGTGACATCCGGCGGATGATCTCGCGCTGCATCTCCTCGACCTTGTCCATGGGGGAACGCTACACCGCTCAGCCGTACCTCGCCATGCAGGATCGGGGAGATGCCGCGATGGGTCGTCAGCGCACGGATCATGCTGGCGGAATGAATCCTACTCCACTGCGCTCCCGTCGGTTTGAGTGGTCACCACGGCGTCCTGCTGCAGTTCGTTCCCCGGCACTGGATGGGGCCAGATCCTGCCCATGACAATCCAGGCGGCCACGGTCGCAGCGGCAGCGATTATCGCCGGGCGACCAGATGCGCCCGACCCGGTGAGCAGGATCATCAGCGCATGCATGGCGGCGGGTACCAGCCAGGACCCGGTGATCTTCGCGGCATGATTCAGCACGGCTGAACTGACGATGATGATGACAAGAAACCAGGTCAGGTCGAAGCCCGAGCTGAAGCGCAGGTGCCAGAACCACCAGAGCAGGCCGGTGAACACCACCAGCAGCGGTTGCGCCAGTGGTGTCAGGGCATCGCGGAGGACACCACGCCAGCCGACCTCCTCGCCGACGGCATAGAGGATGGCCACCAGGGCCAGCAGGGCCGACTCGGCGCCCAGGAAGGCAAATGCCACCACGGGCACCGCCGCCGTGGCGAGGCTGCGTCGCACCGAAGTGCCGAAGAAGGAGGTTCGCCGCGATCCGGGGGGGAGCAGGCGGCTGGCCAGCGCTGCCCCCAGTGCGGGACCCAGGGCCGCTGGCAGAAAGGGCCAGATGGCCAGCGGCGTACCGGGCAAGTGGTCCGCGAACCACGGGGCGAACCATCCCAGATTGAAGGGCAGGGCGATGAGCAGTGCGACCGGGTAGTAGCACAGGACGGCACGCCATGCCACACCACGATTCGCAGCAGTGCTCACGTGGTGACCAGCTCCCGCACCCGCGGCATCACCCTGCCACCATACAGCGCGATGCACCGCATCAACTGGTCGTGGGAGAGTGCCCCTGCACTGTACTTGAGGTCGAAGCGCGAGACCCCCAGCGCGGAGACCGCCGCGGCGATCCGTCGGGCCACGGTGTCCGGCGAACCGACGTAGAGCGAGCCGTGCTCCACCTCCATGTCGAACTGCGCCCGGCTCATCGGCGGCCATCCCCGCTCGGCGCCGATCCGCGCCATCATGGCCCGGTACGGCGGCCAGAACTCTTCGCGGGCCTGTTCGTCCGTGTCGGCGATGTAGCCGGGCGAGTGCATTCCCACCGGCTGCGGCGCATGACCGTGTTCGGCCAGTGAGCGGTGATAGAGATCGATGTAGGGTGCAAACCGGCGCGGGTCGCCGCCGATGACCGCCAGCATCAGACCCAGGCCGTGTCGAGCCGCCCGCCCGACCGACTGGGGTGAGCCACCGACGCCGACCCAGGCGGGCAGTCGCCCGGAGGCCACCGGTGGGTACACCGTCTGGTTGTGCAGCGGAGCCCGGGTGGTGCCCTGCCAGGTGACCGGCTGCTGCGCCAGCAGCTTCACCAGGAGATCAAGTCGCTCCTCGAAGAGCAACTCATAGTCGTCCATCGGAAAGCCGAACAGGGGGAATGATTCCGTGAACGACCCCCGTCCGACGATGATCTCGGCGCGACCGTTCGACGCGGCGTCGAGTGTGGCGAAGCGCTGAAAGACGCGCACCGGGTCGTCGGATGACAGGACGGTCACGGCACTGCCGAGTCGGATCTGAGAGGTCCGGCCGGCCATGGCGGCGAGAAGGACCTCGGGTGCCGAGATCGCAAAATCAGGCCGGTGGTGCTCGCCGACGCCGAAGAACGACACGCCGAGCGAATCGGCCAGCACGGCCTCGTCGATCACGTCGCGGAGCACCTGGGCATGGGATCGCTCCGTGCCGTCGCTGTCACGGGTGATGTCGCCGAAGGTGTCGAGACCGAGTTCGAGCAATTCCTGACGGGGCACTGGGGGAGCCTTTCGAGGGTGACCCGTCACCATGACCGGATCGATCTACCGGGAACGCGGCAGAGGAGGTTACGGTTCCTGGGCTCGGATGTGCTACCCGACGGCCACTCTTCCCCGCACCGCATTGGCCCGACCCGTGAGGGTGACGCCGCCCGCAGCGTCGATCGGGAGTCTGGCTCGGACGCTGTGCTCAAACTCCTGCCGGGCGTCCGGCGTGAGGTGCGGGAGCATCCGCCCCACAGTGGATTGCGTGCCGACAATGCTCCAGAGCTGATCCAGGCTCTCGAATTGGCGGGTGACGGTGATGGTGGTGGTAGCGACCTCGGTGAGTCCGGCCCCGTGCCACACGCGCTGCAGTTCCGACAGGGTGGCTGCATACGGGCTCGGCGGTTTCGGCGCGGCGATCCCCAACCGCTCCAGTTCGTCGATCAGCGGAAAGTACGGGAAGCCTCCCTCCGTGAGATCCCAGCCGTAGGCACCGACGATCCCGCCCGGTTTCACGACCCGCACCATCTCGGACACGCCCCGATCCGGATCGGGCACAAAGAAGATCACCAGCGGCATCACCGCCGCATCGAAGGTGTTGTCCGGGAACGGCAGGTCCATTGCGTCGCCGTTGAGCAGCCGGGCGTGCGCGAGTGCCGGACGGCACCTGGCGTGAACGAGCTGGGCTTCGGAGGGGTCGATGCCCGCTACGGCATGCGGCGCACAACATTCGGTGAGCAGTGCCGTGAAGGCGCCGTTGCCGCAGCCGACGTCCAGCCAGTCGAGACCGCTGGCGGGCGAGAGCCAGTGCAGGAACTCGCCTCCCGCCAACCGGCTCCAGTGGCCCATGTACGCCTCGTAGGCCAGGCCGTCGTCGAAGGAGATGGCGTGGCTCACGCTGCCGGTGTCCTGGTCAGGGCCGTCGGCACGGTGGCGGCTCAGACGCGCGGCGGGTCGCTCGACGTGGGGGCCGCCAGCGACGCCAGCCACCGCGGTCCGCCGATGCGCGAGGCCAGCCACGCCGCGCCGTAGGCGGCCAGCAGGAGGCAGACCGGCTCGACCACCAGCCGGTACCGGAAGTAGCCGAAAAACACCACGTTCAGCGCGACGATGTGCAGGATCGCGAGGTGGAGCAGCAGGCCCGGGTGTCGCCGCCGCAGGAAGAGCCCGAGTGCCGGGCCGATGCCGATCAGGGTGAAGAGGAGGACGGGCCCCCACGAGAACAGCATCCCGAGCCGGGCCGACAGCGGCGACTTGGGCTGCAGGAACGGGGTCCAGCCGCGGGCGACCTTCTTGACCGCCATGGGCAGCAGGCGCTCCGGGTTGGCCGCGATCCATTCCTTGGCAAGCTGTTTGGCGACACGATCCCGCTCGACCTCGTCGTTCGGCGCGCGAAGCTGATCGGCATACTCGGGGATCCGCGTGTCCCAGATGTTGTAGCCCCAGTACTCCGGGTCGGTCGCCACGATGCGGTTGTTCCCCTGGAGCAGCACCGAGCCGCCCATGGTCGAGAAGGGGATGAACGTCCCGAACACCCGGTAGTTCCGCGCGATCCATGGCGTGAGGCAGAGCGCGGCGACCAGCGGGATGACGGCCGCGCGTACCCAGATCCGCGGAGCCCAGCGGAACTGCAGCAGGACCCAGAGGGCGATCATCGGGACAAAGAACAGGCGGCTCGGGTGGACCAGCAGATTGACACCGAGGGCGAGTCCGGCGAGGAGACCCTCGCGCCAGCCTGGCCGGTCGGCAAAGTCGAACAGCGCCAGCAGGAGCCAGAAGAAGCAGAGCACCGACAGCGATTCGGACAGGAGCGTGGTCGCGTTGAGGATGCTCACCGGCCAGATGGCCCATCCCGCCGCTGCCGCGAGGGCGATGCGCGGATGGAAGATGCGCCGCCCCAGGGCGAAGATCAGCAGGCACGTCGCCGCACTGAAGAGGATGTTGGCCAGGCGCGGCAGGGCAACATGATGCCCAGCCACGGCATAGAGCGCCGCGTAGACCAGCGAGGGGCCGGGCGGGCGGTAGGCGGTGAGGTGATCCTGGTCGCTCACGTCGGGACTGGGCCCGCGGTAGCCGTTCCCCTGGGCCAGATTCCAGGCATACTGGTCGTACTCGACTTCGTCGCTGCCGGACGGAAGCGGCGTGCTCAGCCCCTGGTGCCAGGCCAGTCCGAACCGCAGCAGCACCGCCACGACAACCACCCACCACAGCCACCGGCGCTCCGTCATGCGACGGGTTCCCGGGACCGGGCGGGGGCGTTCTGGATCACCAGTTGCGCCATTTCGCGGAAATGATGGTTGATGCTGTCCAGCACGATGCCGCAGACCAGGGCCACGAAGGCCACGATCTCCAGCGCCGCAGCGAGAATGGCGGTCGGGAAGCGGGCAATGCGACCGGTGGCCAGGTACTCCCGGACCGGAATGCTGCCGAGCGCGAGGCCGATGAGCCCCACCAGGAGCGCGATGGTCGCGAAAAAGAGCAGCGGGCGATAGGCCTTGAAGATGTCGACGATCTTGAGCAGCACCTTCGCGCCATCGCGGAAGGTGGACAGCTTCGAAAAGGACCCAGCCGGGCGCTCGGCGTAGTGGATCGGCACCTCGACAATCACGAAGCGCCGGTAGAGTGCCTGCAGGGTCAGTTCGGTCTCGACCTCGAAGCCGCGCGACACCACCGGGAGGCCGCGGACGAAGGCGCGGTTGTAGGCGCGGTAGCCCGACATCACGTCGTGCAGTGACGACTTGAAGATGAAGTTGATCGACCGGACCACCAGGTGATTGCCGAAGACATGGAGCGGGCGGTACGAACCGCTGGCATAGGACACCAGCCGGTTGCCGACCACCAAGTCGGCGCGCCCCTCGACCACCGGGGCGAGGAGGTCGTGGACCCGGTCGGCCGGGTAGGTCGCGTCGCCGTCGACCATCACGTACAGATCGGCGTCGATGTCACGGAACATGGACTGGACCACATGGCCCTTGCCCTGCCGCTTCTCGCCGACCACCACCGCTCCGGCGGACCGCGCAATGGCCGCGGTCTCGTCGGAGGAGTTGTTGTCATACACGTAGATGGTGGCATCCGGGAGTTCGCGTCGGAAGTCCTCGACGACCCCCCGGATGGTCACCGCCTCATTGTAGCACGGAATCAGGACCGCAATGCGGGGTGCGCTCACCGGGTCTTCGTGACCGAGGAGCCCTTGAGCACGCGCTTGAGGAAGCGCTTGCCGCGGTTGGCGAGCGTCTCCGACGAGAGGACGCTGTCGAGGTCCAGGCGCTGGTCGAAGTACGACACGCCCTCGGCCTCCATGCCGAAGAGCTGCTGACGCACCGCCGTGGTGGCCACCCGATCGAGATCACTCGGCACCGCGTTGGCGTAGTTCTTCAGCCAGAAGTGCGAGAAGGCGTAGATCAGCGACTTGCGCGGCATGTCCGTCTTGTTGTCGAGGGCCATGTGCTGCACGTGCACGTTGAAGAGCACCGCGTCACCGGCCTTCGGGACGATCCGCACCGCTTCGGTGGACGTGGCCACGTCGGCGATCTTCGGACGCGGGGCACCCTGCGGCAGGCGGTGCGTCCCGGGGATGAAGGCGAGGCAGCCCTGATCCGGGTGCAGGTCCTGGAAGTAGAAATGGACCTTGGCGAAGAAGTTGGGGCTGGTGGCGAGATTGACGCCGATCAGCGTTTCCAGGTCCGAGTGCCACGGGGCCGTGAAGGTCTTGCCCGGGAACATCACCCGCGCATGGGTGTGGTTGAGCTGGATGTCCTCACCGATGGCCTTGCGCAGCAGCGGCAGCACCGTGTCGAGGTCGGCCAGGTCCACGAAGCTGTCGTCGACATCGAGGATGTTCGGGATGTCGAAGTACGACGCCGGTGCCTGCCCGGCCCGCACCTGCTCCTCCCAGACCGGCTTGTGGGCTGCCGCCGCCCGGTCGAACGCCTCCCGCAGCCGAGCCACGTGCGGGGCCGGGATGACGCCGGGGAGATGGACAAAGCCGACATCCTCGTACTGCTGCAGGTATTCGGAAACGCTGGCCATGGAGCTACTCCTTCAGTTGATGACTGCCGCTGTGGTCCGGGAGCCACACCGGAAATGGCCACGGGCCACCTGGACACAGCGGCCGATGGCGGCAAAGAGATACGCAGGGTGTCAGGAAGCAAAATGCGGGCCGGAAGGCGCTTCCGCCCGCCATGGTGGGGGCGTCGCCCCCCCTCATCCGCTTTCCTTGTCCAGCCGCGCGATTCGCTCGCGCAGATCCCGCAGCAGTGGTTGCAGGATGGGGTCGGCCTGCCGCCACTGCTCGACCAGGGCGCGGTAGTGGTGGAGCGCCTTGACCCGGTCGCCCTGCTCCTCATACAGCTCGCCGAGCTGCTGGCGGACGGTCGCCAGGTAGCGGGCATCGTTGCTCGGCAGGGCATCGCGCAGGGCAATGAACCGTTCGAAATGGACGATCGCCGAGTCGCGGTTGCCCATCTCGCGGTAGGCCCGGCCCAGCCAGTAGGCGGCGTTGCGTTCGGGAAACTCCAGCGCCCGGTCGGCGGTATTGAGCCCGGTAATGGCCTCGGCCCAGCGCCGTTCTGCGAAGGCCACCGCCGCGTCGCGCAGCGCCTGGGCGCCAACCTGGTCGTAGATCCGCGCACGCAGATCGCGCTCTTCTCCGGCAGTCGCGGTGCGAACCAGGTCGGCGTCGCCCAGCAGCAGTGCCAACTCGGTGATCGTATTCCACGGGCGTTCGGTGGGCGGAATGCTGTCCATCGGCACCCGGGCCATCGCCCGGTGCAGCATGGCGAGGCCAGTGGTCCTGGAGCCGTACACGCCCTCGTAGTAGGCCGAATCGAGCCCGACCATGAGCCGACCAGCCACACCCGGTGCCACCCGAGCGTACTCGGCCCGCATCCGGGCGGTCAGCGCACGCGACTCGGCGAGGCGCCCGCCCAGCTCGGCGAGGTCCGCCCCAACGCCGGTAGAGCCGATGGCCTGCATCGTCGTCGTCGGGGCCGCCATCACGGCCCGCACCATGCTGTCGGCGCCCGCCACATCGCCCTTGCCCCAGGCGCCGATGACCTCGGCCTGCCAGAGATCATTGCTGTTGGGCAGTCTGGCGCGGAAGGCCGCCACGGTGGAATCCAGCACGGCACCGCTCCGACCATTGGCAATCTGCTGGTACAGCAGGTTGGTGTAGCCGCCGCCCCAACTGTCCCGCGCCCGGGTCACCTTGCGGAAGAGCTGCTCGGCCTTCTGGTATTCCCGCATCGCTTCGTAGATGATCCCGGCATTGTTGAGCGCCGGCGTGGTTGAATCGATCGAGATCGCGATGGCGGCCTCGTAGGCCGCCAGTGCCTTGGCCCGGTCCGGTCGGGGGCCGCTGTAGTGGTAGAGGCCTTCGGTGAGCAACTGCTCCATCTCGGTGAGGCGTTCCCGATGGCGATAGGCCGCTTCGATTGCCCGGTACCGCTCCGCGGTCGGCAGGCCGACGTTCCCGACCAGCACGGCGATTTTCCGCCAGGCCATGGCAAAGGCGGTGTCCATCTCAACCGCCTCGTACAGCAGCGCCAGACCCCGTTCGGGATCGCCCTGTTCATCGGCCAGGCGGAGTGCCTCGACATACTTGCGCAGCGCGGGGAGCGACGCCGTCGTGACGCGATCGAGGTCGCCACTGGCCCGGATGGCGCGGAAGGACTCCCCGGCCTTGACCCGCACCTGCTTGGACAACTTGCCGATGGCTGCCAGCAGGGCATCCACGTCGGATGCGGTCTCCCGGAATACCGCCAACTGGCGGTTGTCGACCGTGACCATGCGGGCCGAGACCACATAGCTGGAGCCAATGCGGTCGATGTTGCCTTCGAGGACGGCCTTGGCGCCCATCCGGGTCGCGATCTGGCGCGCGAGGTCCGGCGAGATGGCGGTGTCGACCGGCATCCGCATCAGACCCAGCTCGTCGCGATGGGCCGCACGGGTCAGCACCCGCAGGGCGGAGGACTGCGCCAGATCGGTGCGCAGCGCCTCGGCAATGATGGGGCCGAGGTTGGCGTCATCCTCGGGTGAGGCAAAATCGGCGATCACCAGCGCATCGTTGACGGCGAGGGCGCCCTTGGCCGTCAGCGAGGCCATCGGCCCGATGCCGAGTGCGCGGAAAACCATGAAGCCGATGACCAGCGCAGCGAAGGCGCCAACGGCCACTGCACCGCCGAGCCACGTCCGGCGCCAGCTCAGGTGGGGCGAGGCCTTGAGGGCGATGCCGGCCATGGTGCCGTGCGTGGGCGTGCGGCCCGGTGTGGCCGCCACCGTCCGCTGAGTGACCCGCTGCGCAAAGGCCGTGAAGAGGATCACGGGCAGCCCGGCCAGCATGACACCGACCGCGCCGGGCAGCACCCAGTCCGGCAGATCGATGACATCCGTCGCGGCCCACGCGGTGAGGGCCACCACTGCCGTGGCCACGGCCCACAGCGCCACGGCCCGCCCCGTCCTGATCCGGCCACCCCGGAGGATGGCCGGTATGGCCGCGCCGCTGCCGCTGGTATTGATGGAGTCCAGCACCCGCACCACGGCCGTGGCGTCCTGCGGCCGACCATCCGGATCCTTCGACAGACAGGCCATCACCAGGTTGGCCAGTGGCGCCGGGCAGTCTGGGCGCAGCGTCTGCAGGTGGCGCGGCGGCTCGCTCATGTGTGCCAGCAGCAGCTTGCTGGGGGCACTGGCGGGAAACAGCGACTCACCGGCGATCAACTCGAAGGCCATCACCGCGAAGGCGTAGAGGTCGGCACGGTGATCAGTGTCCGGGTCGCCGGCGGCCTGCTCCGGTGCCATGTAAGCCGGCGTGCCGATGGCGGTCCCCACCTGGGTCAGTGTCGCACTGGCGGCGCCGACGCCGGTGCGCGCGGCACTGATGGCCTTGGCAATGCCGAAGTCGGTGACGGTGGCACTGCCACCGGAGAGGAGCACGTTGTCGGGCTTGATGTCGCGATGCACGACGCCGGATCGGTGGGCATAGGCCAGGGCGCGCGCCACATCCCGCAGGATGGCCACCGCCTCGGCGAGTGGGACGGGGCCCTCGTCCATCCGGTGGCGCAGCGAGTTGCCATCGACGTAGGGCATGGAGAACCACGGGATGCCATCGACATCGCCGGTGGACAGCACCGGCACCACATGCGGGTGCTGGAGCTGGGCCGCCAGCAGCACTTCCCGGCGGAACCGTTCCACCGAGATGCCCGCCAGCAGTTCCGGGGAGAGCACCTTGATGACCACCAACCGGTTGAGTGCAATCTCGCGCGCCAGATAGGTGCGGGACATCCCGCCGCCGCCGAGTTCACGCTCGAAGGTGTATTGGTCGGCCAGTGCCGGTTCCAGGCGGCGGCGGAACTCGTCGGTCATCCGTGACTCCTCAGGCCATGCATGGCATCAGTCCACCGGGACCTTCAGGCCGCCGGTCTTCATCCGTTCGAACCGGGCGTTGCCCTTGAGTGGCGTGAACATCGGATCGATGGCCAGGGTGTGTCTGGTGATGTACTCGGGCCGTTCCAGCAGCTTCTCCAAGCCGTCCATAGCCTGGTGCAGCCGATCCAGTGCCAGATCGACGCGGACAGCCTGGAGGTGGACGTAGGCGACGCTGCTTGGAGGGTATCCGTCGGTGATTGATGCCACCGCCTGGTCCCGCTCCCTGATGGCAGCGTCGCTCTGCCCGGCATAGGCCAACATCACGGCATACAGCACCCTGAGCTGAGGATCATTGGGAGTGGCGTTGACCTGCTCCAATGCCACCGCCAACCCCGAATCGGAGTAGGCGCGGGCGCGGGCCTTGTCGCCCTGCTGGTACGCTGCCGTGGCCAGCGCCTGCGCCCACCAGGCTCTGTCGTTGTCGAAGGCCGCCGGAGACATCCGGAACAGCAGCGAGCGGGCGTCCTCCGACAGCAGGTAGGCCCGCTCCTGGTAACCAGCGAAGTGAGCCGCCAGGGCAGCCACGGGGACCCGCTTGAGGACTTCGTTGATCACTGCTCTGGCACCGGCACTGTCGCCCACTGCCAGATGGGCGAACACTATGGTCTGGATCTGGTTGAGAGACTCCGGCTCCAGCGCCAGGAGTTCCTTGCTCGAGGCCAGCGCCTCCTCCAGGTGTCCGGTATAGATCTGTGCGCTGATCAGCCTGGTCAGCACCCCGCGGGCCAGCGGATTGAGCTGGCGGGCCGTGGTGAGCTTTTCGAACATCGGCTGAAAGTTGCCTTCTTCGAGGTCGAACTGGGCGGTCGTCAGGAGCGCCGAGAGATTCTTGGGATCCAGTTCCAGGGCGCGGGCGATCGAGCGTCTCGCGGCTGCCGGATCGTGGACCACCAGCCGGTAGTAGTCTGCCGCGACCAGATGGGCACCGGCCGAGTCGCTGGCCAGTTCCATCACCCGGTCGAGCGCCTCTTTGGCCCGCCGGGCCACGCTGGTGTCCTTGGTCACATCCGAATAGATCGTGGACAAATTGGACGAGAGATAGGCCCAGGCCCGGGCAAACTTCGGGTCGAGCGCCACCACCTGTTCCAGCAGGTTCACCCGCTGACGATAGGTCGTGGGACCGTCCCCATCCACTGCAGCCGCCTTGAGGAAAATGTCGTAGGCCTCGGCGTTGTCGGTGGACCGACCAGCCAGACTCTGGGCTTCCTTCCCCGCGACCAGTGTCCCCAGCGCCCGCGCCACGCGGGTGGCGATCAGACCCTGAACTTCGAAGGCGTTGGCCACGTCGGCATCGAAGGTTTCGCGCCAGGTGACGGCGCCGGTCTTGCCATCGATCAACTCGGTGGCAATCCGGGCCTGCCGACGGCCGTCGCTGCCAGGCGCCCAGCGCACATTGCCGGTGAGCACCTGATCCACGCGCAGTTCGCGGGCAATGTCGGGGACGGTCTTGGTGGTGCCGCGATACTGATCGGCGCTGGCCGCAGCGGTCACCGTGAGTTGCGCCAGCCGGGCCAGCTTGTCGCGCAGTTCGGTCACCACACCATCGGCGAAGTAGGCGTCTTCCGCGCTGCCGAGATTGTCGAAGGGCAGCACGGCCACGGTCTTGATCGCAGCAGCAGCGGGGGTCGAGCTGCCGCCACCGAGCACCTTCATGCCCAGTGCACCGAGCGCCAGCACGGCGATGACACCCAGGGCCAGTTGCCAGGGCCGGAGCCCGCGGCGGATGCGGAAGGCGGTGGTGCCGTCGGCCGGCGTGCGGGCCCGGTCTTCGGCGTTGAGCAGGGCTGCGGCCATCTCCGCACCGGTGGTAAAGCGGTCGGCCGGTGTGCGGGCCATGGCCTTCATCACCGCCGTGCTCACCTCGGGGGCAATGGTCGACCGGGTCTGCTCCAGCGGTCGGGCCGTCTCGGTCAGGGCGCGGGCCAGTACGGCATGCGCCGTGGGGCCGCTGAAGGGCGGCTCGCCGGCAATCATTTCGTACAGCACACAGCCCAGCGCGTAGATGTCGCTGCGGCCGTCCACATCGGAGGAGGCGGTGGCCTGCTCCGGACTCATGTACTGCGGCGTGCCGATGGCCAGACCGGTCTGCGTCAGGGCCTGACCGCCATCCGACACCGCGCGCGCGATGCCGAAGTCCGCGACCAGCGCATGGCCGGCGTGCAGCAGGATGTTGGCCGGCTTGATATCGCGATGCACGAAGCCGCGGGCGTGGGCGTAGCTGAGCGCCTCGGCCACTTCCCGCGCCAGTCGCAGCGCTTCGGCAACCGGCAATTGCCGCTCCCGCTGGATGCGGTCGGGCAGCGACTCGCCCTCGATGTAGGGCGTGACGTAGTAGAGGAAGCCGCCGCTCTCGCCGGAATCGAACACCGGCAGAATGTTGGGGTGCGAGAGTTGCGCCGCGATCTCGACTTCGCGCAGGAAGCGTTCGGCGCCCAGCGAGGCCGCCAGTTCCGGACGCATGACCTTGACCGCCACCCGCCGGTGGTGCTTGAGGTCTTCGGCCAGATACACGGTGGCCATGCCGCCGCGCCCGAGTTCGCGCTCGATGCGGTAGCGGTCGGCGAGGGCGGTGCGGAGGGCGTCGAGGCTCATGGTCTCAGTCTTCCGGAAGAGGCGCTGTCGCGGGTGGTCATGGCCGCCACGGAAGTGGGCCGAGTACCGATTCTGTGCGCTGGATAACCCGTGCAAGATCGTCGAGCAGTTCGGGTGTCTCCTTCAGGCTGGCGAGGGCGGTCAGCTCGTCCCAGATCTGTGACCATGCCAGGCGCCCCTGCTGACGGAGGATGACCCCCTCGATGTCGGCCCAGTCCTGTGGGCGTGCCGCAAATGCCTTGTGTACGATGAGATCTTCAGCCGAGCAGGTACGGAGGACAGCTTCCGGGACCATGGCCGCTTTGGACGATCGCTGGATGGTCCGCTCCTCGAACGGCATGGCACCGAGTGCCACATCCACCGCGAAGTCGTCCCGGGTACGCAGCAGCAGCACCCGGTGCCGGGCTGCGAAGTCTGCCGCGTCAGGAATCCGGCCTTGAAACTCCGCCAGCAGTGCCTCGACATAGTTCGCCTCTTCCCCGAACCCCGTGAGCAGGGTCAAGTCGAGGTCGCTGGTCAGCCGCGGTGTTCCCCAGCGGAAGTTGGCCACTCCCCCGATGAAGCAGAACTGCCATGCCCGGTCCTCCAGGACCTCTTGCAGCCTGGCGCCCGCCTGCAACAGTGTCTTCACGTTGCCCGACACCGGTGCAGCAGGCGCTGCTGTTCCACCAGGCCGGACGAGACCGATCGCGCCGCCAGACGTGCGGCCGCCAGACAGGCGTCATCCAGGGCCGACGCGATATGCTCCAGATCGGCCGCGGCCAGTTCCTGCGCCCGAATCTGTTCGAGCGCCACCGCAGCCGCCCGCCACTGCGCCATCCAGGCGCGCTGCTGCGTTTCGGTGTTCGGGGTCATTGTCACAATCTACGCCCGCGCACCTGCACGCCCCGCAGGATGCCACCCTGCCACTGATGGAGTCCGCGCTTGATGCGGTAGCGGCCCGCGAGGGCAGCTGTGAATTGGTCAGATGCCACGATCAATCCGTTCTCGCGCATGCGGCCGCACGCTGGAAGCTGACCAACCGGCGTATCAGGGCATTGTATTTCGCGTGGGCGCCCGCACCGTAGCGGGCGGCCAGGAGCCGGTACAGCCGGAGTTCGGCGTCGGCGTATGGATCGGGAACCTGAAGTCCCAACGCGCGCAGTGCCGGCGCGCCCAGCGGGACGAGCAGCGATTCGATGGTTTCGATGCCCTGCTCCAGATCGCGTAGGCCCTGCGCAATCAGGTCACCCCCTGGCAATGCCTCCGATGCCATGGGTCGGAATCTACGCCCGGCGGGCTGGTCCGGTGTGCGCGCGTCCGCTGCGTCCCCCGCACCGAGTTCGCGCTCGATGCGGTAGCGGGCCGCGAGGGCCTGCGCGAATCCGGGAACGACATCCGACATGGTGCCCCGCAGCGGGGAGGTGGGACGGGCTGGTTGGGTGTTCGGTGGTAATCTGAAGAGTAGTCAGGGGGAGGTGGGCCGTCCAGCGCCGCGGGGGCGACCGCCCCTGCGTCCGTTGAGGCGGGAGGCCCGGGTCTTGGCGGGGGATCGGGCGGACCCGCCGGCGGCACCGGCCGCCCGCAGCAGGGTGTGGCGCCCGAGGGCGAGCTGGGCCAGTCCGGCAACGCTCAGGTCCACCCCGGCCCGTTCCCAGGACAGGCCCATGCCCGCCGTGGTGATCACGACCTGGGACAGCGCGGTCCGGGTCAGGCCGTGCAGGGCGGGCACCAGCGCCGCCGGGATCAGCAGGGTTGCCCCGCTGGCCAACGCAATCTCGAGGTGGCCCCGGGTGCGGCGGTAGCGGACGCCCACGGCCACCCCGCCGGACGTGCGGGCCCGCTCCCGGGCGGCGGGGATCTGCGCGAGGATGTCAGCGTCGGTGAGGGTGGGGCGATGGGCCATGCAGGCGCCTCCATTCGTGCCAGATGAGGTCATGGTTCTGCTCTACCAGCCGGAATGCACGCAGAACATCGTGGTCCTTCATGCCGAAAATCTTCCACACCGCGGGCGGAGCGTCTGCTGATCCGAGCAGTATGACTGTCCCTCCACCCCGACCACACTGCACATGGGCGTGAGGGGGTGGGTGCTCCCGAGGGGGACTATGTACCCGGATGACGAACCCGTCCTGGCGGAGCACCACTGGCATATGGAACCTATAACCTGACGCTTGGGTTATCAAGAGGCGTCGTGGAATCGGCGGGGTCGACGACATAAACGGTATACCTGCATGGCGCCCCGCGAGGATGTCTGGTGGTGATCAACCAGGCAGCAAATGCTTGTCCGGCTGGGATGCGACTCTTCTGATCTGGTGTTCGCGCCGGGATGACCTCAGGGACCACCATGGACTGAGTCGCCCGCCCCTACCCGCCGCCAGCCAGGGCCTCCCCTTCGTGTGCCTACGCGGTTGACTGCCGGGGGATGGAACTGGGTATGTTGCGGGCAGATACGTGCAACTGGGGGAGGACGAATGCTCAGGCGGATCGTGAAGCTGGTGGTGATGGCTGTGGCCTCGACGAATGCGGTCGTGTTGCTCTTCGCGCCACTCCAGGTCCTCTCGCGGCCCGCAGGTGCCCCCGGGGTTGGCGGCCTGATTCGGGATGTGCGGGACACGGCACTGGTCGGGATCGTCGACCGCTACCTTGGCGAGCGGGACGCGGCCATCGACCGGCTGTTGCCCAATGGCTCGCTCGGCACTCTGGTGGAGACGCTGCCGCTGGATCGGGATGGGGTGGCCAACGCGAGTGCCGCGCAGGTGGAGATTGCTGCCGTCGCCTTGCAAGACCTGGATCGCACCTATGGCACGCTGCGGGGCGAGCGGGTGGAAGTGCATGAGCGGGCGCATCTGCTCGACTATGCCTACCAGGATCTGGTGGCCCGGCTGATGGCGAAGCTGTCGACGCCCGATACCGCTGAGTATGCGGCCACCAATGCCCAGGAACATTTCGCGGAAACTCTCTCCGCCGCCTGGGGCATCCTGGCGGGGATCCACGCGACTGGCTACTGCCCGGACCCCCGCCAGGCGCTCCGGGACGCCGAGGCACAGATCCCCGGCACTGCTGGTGCATTGCGGTGGCTGCTGCCAATCTGGGCCGCGGATCCCCACCGCCCTATCGACGCCGGACTGATGGCACTGAGTGATTCGCTGTCGGTGGGCACCCACGCTGAATGGGATGCCCTGGCGGCAGCCGTGGAGGCTCGGCGGCTGGCGGACGGCACGCTCGCACCCTGGTCGGTGCCCACCATCGGGGAGACGCTGGTCCGGGTCCAGAAGGGTCTGCGCTACTCCAGCCGACGCTCCGACCGGTTATTCAGCGTCGTCATCCTGCCCTCAGCTTGGGTGGGGCGGCTGCTGTCGGGGTGAGGGGGCGGGTCGCGGTTGACTGCCGGGGGGGGCCGCGAATGGACGCGAATGAACGCGAAAGGGTCGTTGACCAGAGGCAGATATTAGATATCCTCTAACAACTGCTCCCGGCGGGGGCTCACCGTCCTCAAAGAGGCGCCCCCCCCTACCCCGACCGCTCATCCCGCACGTGGACGGTGGTCAGCAGCAGCACCATAACCCCGATGATTGTCCCGAATGGGAGATACCAGAGTGAGAGCACCGCGAGCCACCGGGCTCTGGTGGGGCCGGCCGGGTGCCGGGCGATCAGCAGACCAGCCGCGGCCAGCCACCCGATTCCCAGCACCAGGTGCAGCAGCTTGACGGCGGTGGAGCGGGGGTCCACGCCGAGCGACTCCAGCAGACCGGCCCAGGGCCCGAGCTGTCCGGGGCGCCCACTCACCGTGACCGTGGTGTAGTCGCCGACCAGCACCGCCCGGAAGCCGTCGAGCAGCAGCCACGCGCCGAGCATCAGGGCCAGGCCGATGACCACAAAACGGATGATCGTGGTGGGGCGCGGCAGGGGTGTCCGACCGGTGATGGGGAGCATGACTTGAGTGTACCGGCGACCGGTTCGGTGTACAAGGCGGCGCGCTGCGGGTGGTGGGCCCCTCCACCCCCCCACCCCCCCACCTCGCCTTGCCCCCGCGTCCGGCCCGAAGTATTAGTGCAGGCCGAAGCGCCCCGATCGGGGCGCGTACGGTGTGACCCGGGGAGCGACGATGGCGACAGCACGGACAACACGATCATCGGCCCGACGCGCCGCTTCCGCCGGGGGTGGGCTGGGGCGTGCCGTGGTGGTGGTCGAGTCACCCACCAAGGCCCGGACGATCCGCGGATTTCTGCCCGACGGGTACACGGTCGCGGCCTCAATGGGGCATGTCCGGGACCTCCCCTCCGATGCCAAGGAGATCCCGGCCAAGTACAAGGGCGAGGACTGGGCCCGCCTGGGCGTGAACGTCGAGGCCGACTTCGCCCCCCTGTACGTCATCCCCAGCGGCAAGCGGCCGGTCATCAAGGAACTGAAGGAACTGCTCCGCGACGTCGACACGCTCTACCTGGCGACCGACGAAGACCGCGAGGGCGAAAGCATCTCCTGGCACCTGCTGGAGGTGCTCCAGCCCAAGGTGCCGGTCAAGCGGATGGTCTTCCACGAGATCACCGAAGAGGCGATCCGGCGCGCGCTGGACCACACCCGCGACATCGACACCAACCTGGTCCGCGCCCAGGAGACTCGGCGGATTCTGGACCGGCTGGTCGGCTACACCCTGTCGCCGCTGCTCTGGAAAAAGGTCGCCTTCGGGCTCTCCGCCGGTCGAGTCCAGTCGGTGGCCACCCGGCTGATCGTCGACCGGGAACGCGAGCGGATGGCGTTCCGCACCGGCAGCTACTGGGATCTGACCGCCACGCTGCTGCACCGCGGCGAGGTCGAGTTCGAGGCGGGCCTCATCGCCCTGGGCGGCACCCGGCTCGCCACCGGCAAGGACTTCGACGAGCAGACCGGGCGGATCGCGGCCGGCAAGGACGTCCTCCTCCTCGACGAAGAGGCCGCGCGCGCCCTCGCCGACCGGCTGCAGCAGGGATCCTGGCAGGTGCGCTCGGTGGAAGAGACGCCCCGCACCCTGCGTCCCTACGCCCCGTTCACCACCTCGACCCTCCAGCAGGAGGCGAACCGCAAGCTCCGCTACTCGGCCAAGCAGACGATGCAGGTGGCCCAGAAGCTCTACGAGCGCGGCTTCATCACCTACATGCGGACCGACTCGGTGGCGCTGTCGGACCAGGCCATCCACGCGGCCCGCGCCAATGTCGAACGGCTGTACGGCCCCGACTACCTGCCGCCCAAGCCGCGGACCTACGCCAACAAGGTCGCCAACGCCCAGGAGGCGCACGAGGCCATCCGCCCCGCAGGCGCGGCCTTCCGCACCCCCGAAGAGACCGGACTCGACGGCAACGAACTGGCCCTCTATTCCCTGATCTGGAAGCGCACCGTCGCCTCGCAGATGAAGGACGCCCAGCAGACTTCGCTGGCCGCCGAGATCATCGTGGATGACGCGCTGTTCAAGGCCACCGGCATGCGCACCGACTTTGCCGGGTTCCTGCGGGCCTACGTGGAAGGGTCCGACGATCCCGACGCCGCGCTGGAGGATCGCGATACGCCGCTGCCGCCGCTGGCCGTGGGCGACACCCCAACCTGTCGCCAGCTCGAGCCGGTCGGACACGAGACCCGCCCGCCGGCACGCTTCACCGAAGCCTCCCTGGTGAAGGCCCTGGAAGAGAACGGTGTCGGGCGCCCGTCGACCTATGCCAGCATCATCGGCACCATCGTCGATCGCGGCTACGTGGTGCGGCAGGGCCAGGCGCTGGTGCCGACCTTCACGGCCTTCGCCGTAACTGACCTGCTGATCCAGCACTTCGGCCATCTGGTGAATGTCGAGTTCACCAAGGGGATGGAAGACAGCCTCGACGAGATCGCCTCCGGTCACGAAGATTCGCTGCGCTACCTGGCCCAGTTCTATCTTGGCAGCAGCGGCCTGCAGGAACAGACCGCCCGCGGCGAGCGGGACATCAAGCCCGGCGAAGCGCGCCGGGTGGCGATCGACGGACTCGGCGCCACGGTGCGGATCGGCCGGTTCGGACCCTATGTCGAGCGCGACGGCACCGACGACGAGGCCCCGCTGCGCGCCTCGCTGCCGCGTGACGCAACCCCCGCCGACCTCGATGCCGACCGGATCGACGCTCTCCTCCGCCAGCGCGCCGAAGGGCCGCCGACGCTCGGCAACCATCCGGAAACCGGGCAGCCGATCTATCTGATGGACGGCCAGTACGGCCCTTATGTGCAGCTCGGCGACGCCGAGGAGGGCGGCGAAAAGCCCAAGCGCGGGTCGCTGCCCAAGGGCGTGAAGCCGGAGGACATGACGCTGGAGATGGCGGTCGGGGTGCTGGCGCTGCCGCGTCTTCTCGGTGCGCACCCGGAGAGCGGTCGCCCCATCAAGGCGGGCATGGGCCGCTTCGGTCCCTTCATTCTCCACGACAAGGGCAAGGGCGAGGCGGAGTTCCGGTCGCTCAAAGCGGGCGACGATGTGCTCACCGTGACGCTCGAACGTGCCCTGCAGATTCTCGCCGAGCCGAAGCTGGCACGGGGGCAGCGCGCCGCGACCCCGATCCGCGAGATCGGCGCGCATCCGAAGGACGGCCAGCCGGTCCAGCTCTTCGACGGCAAGTACGGGCCCTACGTCAAACACGGCGACCTCAACGCCTCGCTGCCGCGCGGTGCCGACCCGGCCACCTTCACGCTCGAGGCCGCGGTCGAGTTGATCGCCGACAAGGGGAAGGCGCCGAAGAGTGCCGCCCGCAAACGTGGCGCTGCACCCGCCCGGCGCGGTGCGCGCGCCGCAGGTGCCGACATGAACGTGACCAAGACGGTGAAAGGCGCCGCCCGGAAGAAGGTCGCGGCCAAGAAGGCGGCCGGGAAGAAGGCGGCGGCGAAGCGACCCTCGAAGGGCGCGTGAAGGCCACCGTCGTCGGTGGCGGGCTGGCAGGGTGCGAGGCCGCCTGGGCCCTGGCGGAGCGCGGTGTCGAGGTCACCCTCTGCGAGATGCGACCGGTGGTCTCCACGCCCGCGCATCAGACCGACCGCCTGGCCGAGCTGGTCTGCAGCAACTCCTTCAAGTCCATCGACGTGCAGAATGCCCACGGCCTGCTGAAGGCCGAGCTGCGCGACCTGGGGTCGATCCTGCTGCCGCTGGCCGATGCGGCGCGGGTGCCCGGCGGCACGGCGCTGGTCGTCGACCGCGAGCTGTTCTCGCGCGCCGTACACGACCAGGTCATGGCCCACCCGAAGATCACCGTGGTCCGCGGCGAGGTGACCGACCTGCCCGAGGCCGGCGTGATCGCGACCGGCCCGCTCACCTCCCCCGCCCTCGCCGAGACGCTTGCCGCCCGGCTCGGTGCGGGATCGCTGGCGTTCTACGATGCCATCGCACCCATCGTCAGTCACGACTCGCTCGACCACGGGATCCTCTATGCCCGTTCGCGCTGGGGCAAGGGCGACGGCGACGACTACCTCAACGCCCCCCTCGACCGGGCCGGGTACGAGGCCTTCATCGAGGCGCTGGTCGCGGCCGACCAGTTCAGCGGGCATGCCTTCGACGAAGTGCCGTATTTCGAGGGCTGCCTGCCGGTCGAGGAGATGGCGCGCCGTGGTCCGGAGACGCTGCGCTTCGGGCCGATGCGCCCGGTCGGTCTGCGGCACCCGGTCACCGGGCGCGATCCGTACGCCGTGGTGCAGTTGCGCCGGGAGGATCGGGCGGGGCAGATGTGGAACCTGGTGGGCTTCCAGACCCGGCTGCGGATTCCCGAACAGCAGCGCGTTTTCCGCAGCATCCCCGGGCTGGCCGACGCCGAGTTCCTGCGCTACGGCAGCATCCATCGCAACAGCTATGTGAACGCACCCGCTGTGCTGACCGACGGGTTGCGCCCACGCGACGGCGCGCCGCTGTTTCTGGCCGGTCAGGTGACCGGTGTCGAGGGCTACACCGAGTCGATCGGCACCGGCCTGCTCGCGGGGATCAACCTGGCGCGGGTGCTGCTCGGCGGCGAGCCATCAGTGCCGCCCCCCACGACCATGCTCGGCGGGTTGCTCCGCTATCTGCGCGAGGCCGACCCGGCGCACTTCCAGCCGATGAACGCCAACTTCGGCCTGCTCGACCCGCCCATCGGCACGGTGGCCAAAGCCGACCGCAAGGCCTGGCAGGTGACCCGGGCGCGCGAGGACTTCGCCCGGTGGCAGTCGGCCCTGTGAGCCGCGCGCTGGCCGAGGCCTACCTGGTGCATCAGGAGAAGGTCCGCGACCGCTCGCCGCATACGCTCGCCGCCTACCGGCGCGATCTCGATGCCTGGTGCGACTACCTCGATCGGCGCTACGGTGCGGGTGCCTGGCAGGTCGACAGTGTGGATCGTCTGACGATGCGCGGCTTTCTGGCCGAGCTCGACGGCCGCGGCCTGGCCCGCCGGTCGATTGCCCGCACCCTGTCGGGGATCCGCTCGTTCTACCGCTGGCTGCATGTCCAGCAGGGCATCGATGTGGCGGCGGTGCGCGCGGTGCGGCTCCCCCGCCTGCCCAAGCGACTGCCGGCCCACCTGCGGCTGGAACAGGTGGCGGCGCTCTTCGCGCATGCCGAGGCGGTGGCCGAGGGCGGCGACCTCGATGCCGTCCGCGATCTCGCCGTGCTCGAACTGTTCTACTCGTCGGGACTGCGGCTCTCCGAACTGCGCCTGCTCGATCTGCCGCAGCTCGATCTGCTGGGCGATCAGGTCCGGGTCATGGGCAAGGGGCGCAAGGAGCGGATCGTCCCGGTGGGGCGGCGCGCCTCGCTGGCGCTGCGCCGGTATCTGGCGGTGCGGGACGAGGTGACCCACAAGCCCGGCGCCGACCGCCAGGCGGTGTTCGTGGGGCGGCAGGGGCGCCGGGTCAGCGCGGTGACCGTCCAGCGCCGGATCCACCGGCTCTACCAGGCGATCGGCGCTGAGGGGGTGACCACGCACTCCCTGCGGCATACCTTCGCCACCCATCTACTCGATCACGGGGCCGACCTGCGGGCAGTGCAGGAACTGCTGGGGCATGCCTCGCTCAGCACCACGCAGCTCTACACGCACGTTTCGGTCGAGCGGCTCAAACAGGTCTACCGGCAGGCCCACCCGCGCAGCGGGATGGGCCGCGAAGGAGAAGCACAGTGACCACGATTCTCGCGGTGCGGAAGGACGGCCGGGTCGCGCTGGCCGGCGACGGCCAGGTGTCGATCGGCGATGCCATTGTCAAACAGAACGCCGTGAAGATCCGGGCGCTCAAGGGCGGCAAGGTGCTGGCTGGATTTGCCGGCTCGGTGGCCGATGCGCTGACGCTGTTCGAGCGCTTCGAGGAGAAGCTCGACCGCCACCCGGGCAACCTGATCCGGGCCGCGACCGAACTGGCCAAGGACTGGCGCAGCGACCGCTTCCTGCGGCGGCTGGACGCCTCGCTGATCGTGGCCGACCGGTCGCACCTGTTGCTGCTCAGCGGCAACGGCGAGTTGATCGAGCCCGACGACGGCGGCCTCACCATGACCTCCGGCGGCAACGGGGTGCTGGCCGTGGGCTCCGGCGGCAACTACGCCCTGGCCGCCGCGCGCGCCCTGCTGCCCGACGAGCGGCTCGATGCCCGCACCATCGTGGAGCGGAGCATGGCCATCGCCGGGTCGATCTGCATCTTCAGCAACGACCACGTGACCCTGCTGGAACTGGGCAGCGAGCCATGAGTCGCGGCACGTTGCGGGGCCGTGCCCCGCTATGTTCGGTCGCATGACGACGCCCGAACCTGCTGCCCCCGCCGACGCCCCGACGCCCCCGCCCTGGCTGGAGGAGCTGCCGCCGCGCCAGATCGTGGCGGAACTCGACCGGTACATCGTGGGGCAGCAGGCGGCCAAGCGGGCCATCGCGATTGCGGTGCGCAACCGCTGGCGGCGCACCCAGACGCCCGACGCGATCCGCGACGAGATCACGCCGAGCAACATCATTCTGATCGGGCCCACCGGCGTGGGCAAGACCGAAATCGCCCGGCGGCTCGCCCGGCTGGCGGGCGCGCCCTTCCTCAAGGTCGAGGCCTCCAAGTTCACCGAGGTGGGCTACGTCGGTCGCGATGTCGAGTCGATGGTGCGCGATCTGGTCGACAACGGGATCTCCCTGGTCCGGGCCGAACGCGAGGACGAGATCTGGCCGCAGGCCGAGGCCGAGGCGATTGAACGCCTGCTGGATCTGCTGCTGCCGCCGCTGGATCCCGATGCGGCCGAGGCCGAGGGCAACGCCGAGCGGCGGGCCGCGTCACGCGAGAAGCTGCGGGGCATGCTGCAAGGCGGCCAGCTCGACGACCGCGAAGTTGATGTCGAGGTGCAGGCGCAGGGCCCGGGGAACGAGGCCTTCCGTCCCGACGGCCCCGAATCGCCCGAGCACTCGATCATCGATGCGCTGCTGGAGGCCCTGCCCCGCAAGCCCAAGCTGCGGCGTGCCCGCGTGCCCGATGCTCGGCGGATTCTCGAAGACCAGGCGCTGCGTCGGCTGGTCGACGCCGACGATGTCGTCAACGAAGCGCTCGACCGGGTCGAGAACCACGGCATCATCTTCATCGACGAGATCGACAAGATTGCCGGCGAGCGGAACCCCACCGGGCCCGACGTGTCCCGGGCCGGCGTGCAGCGCGACCTGCTGCCCATCGTCGAGGGGTCCACGGTGCAGACGCGCTACGGCCATGTCCGTACCGACCACATCCTCTTCGTGGCGGCGGGGGCGTTTCATGTGTCCAAGCCCACCGATCTGATCCCCGAACTCCAGGGGCGCTTCCCGATCCGGGTCGAACTCGAGCCGTTGACTGAGGCCGACTTCGTGCGGATTCTGACCGAGCCGGAGCACGCCCTGACCCGGCAGTACCAGGCGCTGGTGGCCTCCGAGGGGTGTACCCTCGAGTTCACGGCGGAGGGCATCGCCGAGGTCGCCCGGCTGGCATGGCAGGCGAACGACCAGATGGAGAACATCGGCGCCCGGCGGCTGCACACCGTCCTGGCCACGCTGATGGAGGAACTGCTGTTCACGCTGCCGGAGGGCGGTGCGCGCACCATCGTGGTCGATGCGACCATGGTGCAGGAGCGGGTGGCCGGGACGGTGCAGAACGAGGATCTGCGCCGGTACATTCTCTAAGGCGCTGCCATGCTGGCCGACCCCTGCTGCGGAGCCGTTCTGGGACCCCGTCATCTTCTTTCGCTGGCTGACCTCACACGCGACCAGTGTCTCGCACTGCTCGATCACGCGGCTGCGCTGAAGGCCGGCGACCCCGCCCAGCCGGTGCTGGCCGGACGCAGCGTCGCGCTGCTCTTCGAAAAGAGTTCGACCCGGACCCGGGTCTCCTTCGAGGTCGGCATCCATCAGCTCGGCGGTCACTCGATCTTCCTGCCGGGGCGCGACAGCCAGATGGGCCGCGGCGAACCGATCCGCGATACCGCCCGCGTGCTGTCGCGCATGGTCAGCGCCATCGTGATCCGCACTCACGCCCACGCCGACGTGGTCGAGCTGGCCCGGTGGTCGCAGGTGCCGGTCATCAACGCGCTCACCGACCGGTTTCATCCCTGTCAGGTGCTGGCCGATCTGCTGACCATCCGCGAGGTGTTCGGGTCGCTGGACCGCACCGTGGCCTGGCTGGGCGACGGCAACAACATGGCCCACTCCTGGATTGAAGCGGCCGCTCTGCTGGGCGTCCGGCTGCGCCTGGCCTCACCGCCGGGCTATCGGGCGGCAGCCGATCTGATCGCCGCCGCGCCGACGGGTCTGATCGAGGAGTGCCCCGATCCGGTGACCGCCGTGACCGGGGCCGATGTGGTGGTGACCGATGTCTGGGCGTCCATGGGGCAGGAGGGGG
>CAYQXR010000002.1:0-74869 GCA_964421625.1 uncultured Gemmatimonadaceae bacterium
CTGATCGAGAGGTCATGTCGTACTCCATCACCCTGATTCCCGGTGACGGGATCGGTCCGGAAATCACCGACGCCACCGTCTGCGTCCTCGAGGCCACCGGTGTGGCCTTCGCCTGGGATCGCCAGCTCGGCGGGCTCGCCGCCGTCGACGCCACCGGCGAACCGCTGCCGGTCGCCACGCTGGAGAGCATCCGCCGCACCCGCCTGGCCCTCAAGGGGCCGCTGACCACGCCGGTGGGCACCGGGTTCCGGTCGGTCAACGTGGCCCTGCGGCAGGAGTTCGAGCTGTTCGCCAATCTGCGGCCGGCGCGCACCATCATTCCCGGCGGTCGGTATGCCGACGTGGACATCGTGCTGATCCGCGAGAATCTCGAAGGGCTCTACATCGGGCAGGAGCGCTGGGTCGAAGTCGACGGCGACCCGCATGGACGGGCCGAATCGGTGGCCGTGGTCACCCGGCGCGAGTCGGATCGGGTGATCCGCTTCGCCTTCGAGTACGCCCTGTCGCACGGGCGGCGCAAGGTCACCCTGATCCACAAGGCCAACATCCTCAAGCACACCTCGGGGCTGTTCCTCGAGGTGGGACGGGAGATTGCCGCGGAGTACCAGGGGCGGATCGAGTTCGTCGAGATGATCGTCGACAACTGCGCCATGCAGCTCGTCATGCGGCCCGAACAGTTCGACGTGATGGTGACGACCAATCTCTTCGGCGACATCCTGAGCGACGAGATCTCGGGACTGGTCGGCGGACTCGGCCTGGCCCCCGGCGGCAACATCGGCGCGCATGCGGCCATCTTCGAGGCGGTACACGGGTCGGCGCCCGACATTGCCGGACAGGGGATCGCCAATCCGGCCGCGCTGATCCAGGCGGGCGCCATGATGCTCGATCATCTTGGCGAGACCGACGCCGGCGACCGGGTTCGCCGCGCACTGGTGGCAACCATCGTGGCCGACGGGGTCCGGACCCGTGACCTCGGCGGGACGGCCACCACCCGGGAGTTTGGAGATGCCGTCGCCCGCCGGGTGGCCTGAGGTTCCCTGCGCCGAGTGCGGCGCCTTCGTGCCGGGGATCGATTTCGGCGAGCGGTGTCGCACCTGCGCCCGCCGCCGGGCCCGGCGGGTCGGTCGCCTGACTCGGCGGATTGCGCTGGGCAGTACGGTCCTGGCCGCCTTCTGGATGCTGCGGAATCCGCCGACAGACCCGACGGCGGTGTGGTACGCGGCGGCCGCGGTCGCCGTGACCTACGCGCTGGTCTACCTGATCGCACAACGCATTCTTCAGGAGGTGCTGTCATGATCCGTCGTTCACTCGTTGCGCTGCTTCTGCTCGGAGGGACGCTGCCCATGTCTGCCCAGGATGCCTCGGTCACGCTCTTCCGCGGCGGCCGGACGCTGGTGCGTCAGACGCTGCCGCTGGCCGTTGGCGCAGGGACCTCGACGCACGCGCTGCCCTTCGGTGCCTTTGACCCGGCCACGTTCACGGTGCTCGATCCGGGGGTGCGGGTGACCCGTCTGCGCTACGATCCCGCAACCAGCGAGGACGCCCTGCTGCGCCGCGCCATCGGACAGCGCTTCACCTGGCACACCAGTACCACGCCGCGCGGCACCGGCACTGCCGTGCTGGTGGGGCTCGATCCCGAGCGGTGGCGCCTGGAGCCGGAGGAGCGGATCGTCTTCGGGCGCCCCGGCGTGCTCCAGTGGCCCACCGACCTGGTGCCGACGCAGATCGCCGCCGATGTCGAGCTGACCAGTGACCGGGCGCGGACCTCGCTGCCGGTGATGTATCAGACGGATGGCGGATCCTGGTCGGCGCACTACCGCTTCTTTGTCGGCGGCACGGCGCGAGTCGAAGGGACCGCGCAGGTACAGAGTGGCCCCCTGTCGCTGGCCAACGCCGAGGTGCAGTTGCTGGCGGGCGACATCGGCATGCCGACGATGAAGGGACCGGGGTATGCGATGGCCCGCGAGGCGGTGCTGATGGCCGCGCCCATGGCCGATGCCGTGGAGGAGAGCGTCGGCGAGGCGCACCTCTACACTCTGCCGGGTCGGATCAGCTTCGTGCCGGGCAGTCAGGTGGTCACACCGCTGTTCGCGCCGGTGAATGCGTCGGCGGTGCGCCACTATACCGTGGCCGGCGCGCTGGGCTGGTTCGGCGGCATGGGTCAGTATCCCGGCGAAGAGCAGGTGCCGGTGGCGGTGACCTGGCGCCTTGACCGGACTCGGGGTGCCGCGTTCGGGGATCTGCCATTGCCGGCTGGTGAGGTGTCGGTGTTCGACGTGGACCGCAACGGCCGGGCGCAGCTCATCGGCATGGGCCGCATCGGACACACGGCGGCTGGTGCCCCAATCGCGGTGCAGACCGGCACCGCCTTCGACCTGACCGCCAAGCGCACCCAGACCGAGTTCTCCGCTGTCCGCGGGGCCAACGGCCGCACCGTGGCGACGGTGGGCTACTCGGTCGAGCTGAGCAACGCCGGCGATAACCCCGTCACCATCGAAGTGCTGGAGCAGCGGTCGGGCGAGTGGTCGGTGCTGGCCTCCTCGGTGACGGCGGAGCGGCGTTCGGCCTTCGTCACCGCATTCAGCGTCCCGGTGCCGCCGCGCGGATCGGCGACCCTGACATACCGGATGCGGGTGGTGTGGTAGACCGCATCACGCTGCTCCAGTGCTCCGACGTCCACTTCGGGCGCGACGTCGACCTGGCCCAGATCGCCGGACTGGAGCAGTTGGCCCGCGCCGTGACGCCCACCGCGATCGCCATCGCCGGGGATCTGACCCAGCGCGCCCGGCACGGCGAGTTTCAGCGCGCCCTGGAGTTTGTGCAGACCATGCGCCGGGTGGCCCCCACGCTGGTGGTGCCCGGCAACCACGACGTGCAGTGGTGGGCGGCGCCCTTCGACGTGGTCGGCGCGGCACCCAAGTACGAGAAGTACCGCCGCTACTTCGGCGATGATTTCACGCCGACCCTGGTGCTCGACGGTGTGATTCTGTGCGGCGTGCTCACCTCGTACGGCGTGGCGGCCGGTTCGATGACCTACAACCTGAACGACATGGCGGTGAAGGGGCATCTGCCGCCGCGCGAAACCGAGCGGGCCGGCACCCGCTTCCAGGCTGAATCCGCCGACCTGCTCCGGGTGATGGTGATGCACCAGAACCTGCTGCGCGGGCGGATCTCGCAGCGGATGGGACTGGCCTGGTGGGAACGGGCCTGGCGGAATGTGATGGCGACGGGCGTCGATCTGGTGCTGTGCGGCCACGATCACGAAGAGGCCGTCGGGACCCTGCCCAACGGCGCAGTGGTCGCGACCTCCTCCACCCACACGCACCGGACCCGCGGCGGACGGCCGTCAGCCTGCAATGTGATCGTCGCCGATGCCACCTCGATCACCGTGCAGCATCACACCTGGCATCCCGATGGCGCGTTCATCCCGGGGCCAGCCACCACGCTGCCCCGCCACCGGACGGGTGCCGGTGGCTGAGAGCGAACAGCTCGGCCTGGCGCTGGATGTCGCGCCCGAGGCCGGGCTGCCCGCCCGCCTGGTCCGGCTCGGGCTGCCGGCCGACATGCCAGTCACCCTGACCCGTAACCGCACGGTGCTGCTGAGTCAGCACCCGCGCGCCGGACTCCGGCTGCACGCCGGGTATGCCTGGGCGCCCGACGAAGTGCTCCGCGCCATCGTCCGCTTTCTGGCGCCGCGCCGTCCGCGGGCAGAACGCCTGGCCGCTCGGCGGATTTTCCTGACCTTCCCAGTCGAACTTCATGTCGGGGCCACGCCCGCATCCCGGCGACCGGTGCTGGTGCGCGATGCCGATCGTCCGACTCTGGAGCGCCTGGTCCGGTTGCACGAGATTCTGAACATTCGGCATTTCGGTGGTGCGTTGCCGCCGATCCCGATTCATGTGTCGCATCGCATGTCGACGCGACTGGGTGAGCTGCGCGCTGATCGCGCCGGGCGCGCCGTGGCGATCACGGTGTCCAGCCGTCATCTGCGTCGCGACGGCTGGGCCGCCATGACGGACACGCTGCTGCACGAGATGGTGCACCAGTGGCAGTGCGAGAACGGCCTGCCACTGGACCACGGGCCGGTGTTCCGCCGCAAGGCGCGCGAGGTGGGCATCGTCCCCGCGGCAACGGTGCCGCATGGTGCCATGGGTCTGTCGATGAGTGGTCGCCGAATCGACTGCGGGTGATGTCTTCGTCGGTGACCCGTCTGTCCCGCACGCAACTCGTCTTCCGGATCAGCGCCCTCTGGGGCGTGGCGTGGGCCGTTCTTGGCCTGGTCATCGCCATTGGTGTGACGGTGGTGATCTCCCGACTGGGCAGCCTGGAGTTCATGCTGTTCGTGCTGTTTGCCGGTATGAGCGGGTTGTGTTCCGGACTGTGGTGGAGTCTCGTGGCGACCGATCCCCGCGTGTCCCTGCGGTCACCACGGCGGGCCGCCGCCGTGGGCAGCGTGGCGGGCGCCCTGGGCTGGCTCACCGTGCTGGTGCCGACGGGTTTCCAGGACGTGCCGCTGTACGGTGTTCTGATCGCAGTACCGGCCGGACTGATCGGGGCCGTGTCCGCAGTGATCTACCACCGGGTCGTGGTGCCGGTCGAGCTGGAGACCCCTGCTGGACCGGCAATCATTCCCGTCACCGCCCCACAATTCGCGCCCGCAGCGCTCCGGCCTGGGGATGCCCCGGGTCCAGCGCCAACGCCTGATCCAGAAAGATCACCGCCCGCTCCGGCAGACGGCTGATCAGCATGGCCTGCGCGAGAATGGTCAGCGCCTCCGGATCGTTCACCACCAGTGTGGCCGCGCGCAGCGCCTCGGCTTCGGCGTCCCTCGGTTGGCCGTTCCGGGCCAGCGCCAGGCTCAGCAGCGCCCGTCCGATGCCTGATCCCGGATCATGGCGGGCAGCCTCAACAAGCAGCGGGACCGCCTCGGCGATCTGGTCGTCTTCGAGCAGCATCTCGCCCAGATAGCGGGTCACGTCGGCGTCGTCCGGGGCCATGGTGTGGGCCTGCCGGATGACGGCCACCGCCCGAGGCAGATCCCCCAGAATCCGATACAGCACTCCGAGTGAGGTGAGCGTCTCGACGCGCGATGGTCGGGTCGCCGCATGCTCCAATACCAGCAGGGCGGCGGTGGTGTCGTCGGCGCCGAACAGGGTCGTGCCGAGCGCGGTGAGCACGGTGTCCATGCCGTTCGTCAGGGGCAGGCGCTGCAGGTGGTACTGCGCCCCCTCGGCATCACGGTGGTCGATGGCGCTGAGCACCATCTGCAGACGGGCATCGGTGTGGGACGGATCGCGCAGCAGCGCGGCTTCGAACCAGGAGTCGGCCTGCGCGGGAAGCGGACCCTCTGCCACGAGTGTCCCGACATTGTACCAGGCGCGGGCATTGTCGGGGCGGACCCGAGTTGCCTCACGCCAGAGCGCCTCCGGATGGGCATAGCGATTGGTCCGCCAGGCGGTCAGGCCAGTCAGCAGCAGGAGCAGCACCAGACCGGCGGCCGGAGGCACCGTGCGTCGGAGCCGCGCCAGCGCCTGCACTCCGGCCACCACCAGCAGGACGATGACCGCCGCCGAGGCCAGGTACATCCGGCGCTCGGCGCCGACCTCGGTCACGATCGGGACCACGCTCGACGAGGGGGCCAGCAGCACAAAGAACCAGCTCCCGGCCAGCGCGACGGCGCCCCAGCGCGGCAGGTGCCGCCAGGCCAGCAGCGTACTGATGCCAGCGGCAGTGAGCAGCAGGAGGCCCGGGACGCCCTGCCAATGGGGGATGGGCGTGCTGCCGTAGTCGACCGTCTGCCCGAGGGGGAACACCATCAGCCGCAGGTAGCGGGCGATGACCCAGCCCTGGGTGTGCAGGTACTCGTACCAGGGGATGCCCGCTGCGAAGCCGATCGAACTGCCGCGTGGCGCACCGAGCAGGATGCCGACCAGAATGAGCAGCGTCGCGGCCAGGGCCAGGTGGAACCCGAGGCGGCTGCGGTGTTCCGGGGCCAGCAGGTCCCGCCAGCCGGTGAGGTGGACCACTCGGTCGTGCAGCAGCACCAGCAGCGGCGCGCCGACCATGATCTCCTTTGAGCCCATGCCGAGGGCGCAGGCGGCGATGCCGACCAGGTACCAGCGCGTGCGTGACGAGGATGTGGGGGCCGTCCAGGCGCGGATCGACGCGTACAGTGTTGCCAGCAGGAAGCAGGAGGCGAGCAGTTCGGTGCGCTGGATCACGTAGGCGACGGCGTCGACCTGGATGGGGTGGAGCAGCCACACGGTGGCGATGCAGGCGCCGGCCAGCGCTGCGCGTTCCTGCCACCAGGCGCCGAAGCGGCCCGTGGCGAGTGACCGCGCCAGGACGCCGGCCAGCAGCAGTCCGGTGGCCAGGTGCAGCAGGAGATTGACCAGGTGATACCCGATCACCTGCCCCGATGCAGCCGCGTCCTGTGGCACACCGAGCACGACGTTCAGGGCATGGTTCAGAGCCAGGGTGAGGTTCACGATTGGTCGCCCGGTCACGGCACTGCCGGGGGGCGGGGCCAGCGGGCCCGGCCAGGCGAACAAGGTTTTGATCGAGGGGTTGTCGACGATGGCCACGGCATCGTCGAAGATGAACGGTCCCGTGAGCGAGGGGAGATAGGCCAGGCAGGTCAGCACCAGCCCGATCTGGAGGATGCGCCAGGCGGCCGGATGATCCCGCAGACGCGGCGCCGGGGCGACCGTCGGTGCCGACGGGCGGGGCTCAGGGGCAGGGGGTCGTGGGCGGCGCCGGGACAGAGGACACTCCGGAGGAAGAGCAGCGGGTCGATGGACGCGGGGAAATATGGCGACTCGGGCGCCCGGCGCAGCGATGCCGTTCGATGACCCGATTGTGGCGGGGGCGTGACATGGTGGGCCGATCGTTCCCCCCATGCGGATCGCGATCTTCTCCGAAGTCTGGTGGCCGATGGTGAGCGGGGTCTCGCTGGTGCTGCAGCGCCTCGCCACGGCGCTCACCGCCCGAGGTCATGAGGTGCGTATCTATGCGCCCGCGTACGACCTTCCGGCGGGCGTTCCCGATCAGCCATCAGTTTTCCGCGTCCCCTCTCGGCGCTTCTTCCTCTATCGCGATGTCCGATGGGGGTTTCCGGTGTGGCCCACCATCTCCGCCGACTTCGCACGCTTCCAGCCCGATGTGGTGCATGTGGCCACCGAGTTCGCCATGGGGATGACCGGACTCCGCCTCGCGCGGGAGCACGGGGTTCCGGTGGTGGCGTCGGCGCACACCGACTACGAGCGGTATGCCTCGCGGTACGGCGTCGAATGGCTCATGGGCGCGGGCTGGCGCTACCTGCGCTGGTTTTACGGGCAGGCGGAGCAGGTGCTCTGTCCGTCGGAGGAATACCGGCGGCATCTGGGGAAGCGCGGCGTGCCGCACACCGGGATCTGGACCCGCGGTCTCGATCGCCAGCTCTTCTCACCCGACCGTCGGCAGGAGAGCGTGCGGGCTGCGCTCGGCGTTGCCCCCGAGGAGCGGATGGTGCTGTACGTCGGTCGGCTTGCGGCGGAGAAGAATCTGCCGCTGCTGCTGGCGGCCTGGCGTGAGTTGCCGGATACCGTGCGCCAAGGGGCGCGGCTGGTGATCGTGGGGCAGGGGCCGCTGGAGGAGGCGCTCCGGGCCGACGCACCGGCCGACGTCACGCTTGCGGGAGTGCGAACCGGTGTGGCGCTGGCGGAGGTCTACGCGGCGGCGGACTGTTTCGTGTTTCCGTCGAGCACCGAGACCTTCGGCAATGTGCTGCTTGAGGCGATGGGGTCCGGGGTCGCCTCGCTGGCCGTGCGGGCCGGCGGTGTGCTCGACTTCGCCCGGCACGGCGAGAACGCCTGGCTGGTGGCGCCCGACTCAGTGCCTGCGCTGTGTGAGGGGATGACCCGGTTGATTCAGGATGCTCCGCTGCGGCGGGCTCTGGCGGCGGGTGGGCTGGCCACGGCCGCCGCGCGGGACTGGGACCGGATTTTCGATGGCCTGGAGGCGGTGTACCAGCGGGTCGGGCACAGGCCATCGCTGCGCCTCAGTGCATAGCGCGTCAGCCCGGGCCTGAGGAGACTCTCCTGGCCCGACTCACGGCGTCCAGAGCAGGCGTGTTGCGACGAAGGCGTACTGCTCGCCCTCGCGCCGCAGGGTGGCCTGCCACCCTCGCTTGACAATCCAGGTCCCGCCTTCGAAGGCCGCATTCCGTTCGGTCGTGAACTCGATCGTGAGCATCGAGTCGGTGCGGGCGATGGAAGCAAGGGACAGGAGCATCCCGTCGTCTCGGACACCATTGCCGTTGGTGGCGGAGCGCACGCGGACGCTGTCCCCCACGGCGTTGCTGGCCTGCGGACCGATCTCGCCGGGCAGCGCCGAGAGCGATCCCGACGGCATGCCAGCGGCAGTCGCTGCGCGTGTGAAGGTGGCCAGGTCGAGAAACAGCGGTGTCGCGCCCGGCTTGGGGCGTTCGGCGGCTGCGACCTGTTCGACTGCGACCCGGAGCGCCGCACGGATCTGCGCGGTGTCCGGGGCGGGGGCAGCCGCGCCGATCTGGAGGGCGAGAGTCAGCATGAGCATGGGACACTCCGCGAGGGGGATTCTGAAATGTACCCCCCCCGGGGCGGTGCCAGTGCCCCCGGGGACGGCCTGACCCCATTCGCAGGTAGTTTTCCCCCATGCGCACCCTGCTGCTCTGCCTCCTCCTGCTGCCCGCCGTGGCGGTTGCTCAGCGCCCGGCCTCCCCACCGGCGGTCCCGGATTCCCTCCTGATCGGCACCTTCCAGGACGACTACGGCATCCGTTACCGGATCACGCCCACCGCCTGGGTGCAGTTGCCCGGGACCACCTACCGGGTGGAACTGTGGGTGCCGGGAGAGCGCTACCTGATCGCCCGGAACGACAGCACCAACCGCCACGCGGCCGGGCTGTGGACCCGGATCGACTGGGTGCTGCTGACCGACATGGCGCCGTGGCAGTGGGCCTTCTGTCTGGCCGCTTGGGAGGCCCCGACGGCCGCGGCCGCCGAGAGCGTCCGCGTGGCCCGCCCGGACACGCCCCGCACCGGCTGCAACGGGTATCCCTACTCGCGGATGCGGCGGATCAGTCCGGATTCGGTGGGGAAGGGGGATTCGGTGCGCACCCGGCCCTGACCCCACCCCATCCCGGAACCATGGGGCGCCCTGCTATCTTCGGGGCTTGGACCTGAACCGGGAATGAGGGCAACATGGCGGGATCTGCTGAGTACACCGGCGTCGATTTCTACGAGGTCGACGGCCTCCTCTCCGAAGAAGAACGGGCAGTTCGCGATACCGTCCGGGCATGGGTGGACGACCACCTCATGCCGGTCATCGGGTCCTGCTACGTCGAGGGACGGTTCCCCAAGGAACTGATCCCTGGCATGGCCGAACTGGGCTTCTTCGGGGCGAACCTGCCGGAAGAGTACGGCTGCGCCGGGCTCAACAATGTCGCCTACGGTCTCATCATGCAGGAACTGGAGCGAGGCGACTCGGGGATCCGTTCCTTCGCGTCCGTCCAGGGCGCGCTGGTGATGTACCCGATCTTCGCGTTCGGGTCGGAGGAGCAGAAGCGCCACTGGCTGCCCCGTCTGGCGGCGGGCGAGGAGATCGGCTGCTTCGGCCTGACCGAGCCCGACTACGGCTCGAATCCCGCCGGTCTGATCACCACGGCCCGCGAGACGGCCGACGGCTGGGTGCTCAACGGCACCAAGATGTGGATCACCAACGGCTCGCAGGCCACCGTCTCCATCATCTGGGCCAAGACCGGTGATATCGACGACGCCAGCTCGATCCGCGGCTTCATTGTCCCGACCAACACGCCGGGCTTCACGGCCAAGGACCAGGAGGGGAAGCTCTCGCTGCGCGCCTCGGATACTTCGGAACTGCACCTGCAGGATGTGCACGTGCCCAAGGACGCCCTGCTGCCCAACTCGCAGGGGATCAAGTCGCCGCTGATGTGTCTGACGCAGGCGCGCTACGGGATCGCCTGGGGCGGTGTCGGCGCGGCGATGGCCTGCTTCGACGAGGCGCGCCGCTACGCCGGGGCGCGGGTGATGTTCAACCGGCCTATCGCCCAGACGCAGCTCCAGCAGGAGCGTCTGGCCGAGATGCTGACGGGCATCACGGCGGCACAGCTCATTGCGCTGCAGCTCGGGCGCCTGAAGGACCAGGGCAAGGCGACGCCCGCCCGTGTCTCGCTGGCCAAGCGGAACAACATCAACCTGGCCTGCGAGTGCGCCCGCGAGGCGCGCCGCCTGCTGGGGGCCAACGGGATCCTCATCGAATACCACTCGATGCGCCACCTCGTGAACCTGGAGAGCGTCTACACCTACGAGGGGACGCACGACATGCACTCGCTGATTCTGGGCCAGGAGATCACCGGCCTGGCGGCCTACTGAGAGACGAACACATGAAGATTGCCGTATTGCTGCGTCGCACCCCGGACACCACCGCCAAGATCGCCATCGCCGCGGGAGGGACCGCCATCGAGGAGGCCGGGGTCAAGTTCGTGCCCAATCCCTACGATGAGTACGCCCTCGAGGCCGCCATCGCGCTGAAGGAAGCCGCCGGCGCGGGCGAGACCGTCGTCTATGCGCTCGGTGGCGACGCGGTGCAGGAGACGCTGCGGACCGCGCTCGCCATGGGCATCGACCGCGCCGTCCATCTGCAAGGGACCCCGTCCGTCGATGGACTCGCCAACGCGCGGGTGATCGCAGATGCGGTGCGCACCGAAGCGTTCGATCTGTTGCTGTTCGGCAAGCTGGCCGTCGACGACTACGGCCAGCAGACCGGGGCCATGGTCGCCGAGCTGCTGGAGCGGCCCTGCGCCACGGCCATCACCGCGCTGAGCCTTGCCGATGGCCGGTTCCGGGTGTCGCGTGAGGTCGAAGGCGGCGTCGAGGACGCCACCGGCGCGCTGCCGGCCGTCTTCACCTGCGACAAGGGACTCAACACGCCGCGTCTCCCCGGCCTCAAGGGGATCATGGCCGCCAAAAAGAAGCCGCTCGACGTGGTGCCGGTGACCGTCGGTGCCGGAGCCGCGACGGTCCACGCGCTGGCGCTCCCGCCCGAGCGGGCGGCCGGACGGGTGGTCGGTGAGGGGGCCGCTGCGGTGCCCGAGCTGATCCGGATTCTCACTGCTGACGCGAAGGTGCTCTGATGACCGCCGTACTTGCCATTCTCGAACAGCGTGGCGGGGTGCTGCGCAAAGGTGCCGCCGAACTGCTGGCAGCGGCTCGGCGGCTCGCCGATCAGGGCGGCGGTTCCGTCGACGCGCTGATCCTCGCAGCCGGCCCGGTCACCGGCGTCGACGCGCTCGGCGCGGCCGGTGCCGACCGGGTGCTGCTCGCCACCCACGCGGATTTCACCCACTACGCCCCCGAGGGGGCCGTTGCCGTGGTCGCCAGCCTGGCCGCGGGGTATCGGGCGATTCTGGTTGGCGCCAGCGCCACCGGCAAGGACCTCGCGCCGCGCCTGGCAGCGCGGATCGGGAGCCCCTGCGGGATGGACGTGACCGCGGTCGACCTGCACGGCGATGCGATCCGCGTGGTCCGGCCGATCTACGCCGGCAAGGTGCTCCAGACGCTCGACCTCGCCGGGACTCCCGTGGTCGCGGTGCGCCCCTCGGCGTATCCCGCCGTGGCAGCAGGCAAGGCGGGGGCGGTGAGCGAGGTCGCCGTGCCGGCGTTCACGCCCAGGCTGACTGTTGAACCGGTGCGCGCCGCAGCGTCCACTGCGCTCGACATCGCCGAGGCGCGGGTCATTGTCGCGGGCGGTCGGGGGCTGGGTGAGGCGCAGCACTTCGGTCTGCTGCAGGCGTTGGCCGATGCCTTCGGCGGCGATGCGGCGGTGGGCGCCTCGCGCGCCGTGGTGGATGCTGGCTGGATCGGACACGGCACTCAGGTCGGTCAGACCGGCAAGACCGTGTCGCCGGAACTCTACTTCGCCATCGGCGTGTCGGGGGCCATCCAGCATCTGGCCGGCATGCGGACGGCCAAGGTGATCGTGGCCATCAACCGCGACAAGGACGCCCCGATCTTCAAGGTCGCCGACTACGGGATTGTGGGGGATCTCTTCGAGGTCATCCCGGCGCTGACGGCGGCGGTGCGGACGGCGAAGGGGTAGGGCGGGCACCACCGCACCTGGAACTGCATAACGACACGGGCCGCACCCCACAGGGTGCGGCCCGTTATTGCAGGGAGGCTACTGCTGCTTCGGGATCACCGAGCCGATGAAGGTTCCGAGTAGCGTGAGAGCGGCTGCTTGGAGCCAAGGTGACTCCGCCAGGGTGATTCGCCCCGTGCCATCATTGATCTTGCTCATCCCATACCAGAACGCCAGCCAGCCGACCCCAAGTGCTCCCCCGGCGACTGCGCCCTCGATCCGATGATCGGGAAACCGGGCGCGCATGCGCATGGGCGGAGCGGCTGTTTCAGAGGCATACGTCGCCTGGATGCCAGCCGTGGTCGGGGCGGGGAACTGGCCCCTGGCTGCGGTCGGTGCGGCAACGAGCAGCAGGGCGAGGAGGAAGGCGCGGTGTGCCAGGGCAACTCCCACGGTAGTCCGCAGGGCCCGCAGCGGACTAAAATCCGAAGTATCCGAGTATGTGGCCATAGGATTCTTGTGCCTTCTTGTTAGCCCCATGCCAACCCCCGAACTCGCCCAGGCCGCCGGAGTACGTCCAGTAGCATTCCTGGGTGTTGCTTGGCATGCCGGGCTTGTAGGAGTAGACGCAATCCATGAAGTGGTATGTAGAGGAGCCGACGTTGTCGACCGGGTATGCGCGGAGTACAAAGTCGTTGGTATTCACCGAGCAGGAGTCTGATCCGAGTGTGCCGCCGGTTTGGCACTCCGCGTAAGATGGGTACAGTGCGTGCTTGGAGTAGGCAGCCCAGATGTCAGGCCGTCCGAGGTCTTCGTCCGAGAAGTCGAGTTCCCAATCCTGGTAGGGCACGAAGGAACCGTGTTGTGACAGCTCCACGGACTTCAGGTACCAGTGATAGCTGCTGGGGTCGTAGTCGACGACCACAAGGATGGCTTCGGAATCGCCGAGGTGGCCGTCACACCAGTACGACAGGAATCCGAAGGTTTGACACGCCCAGGTGGTTGACCCGAAATCGAAGTACATGCTGGTCATGTACAGGATGTACACCTCGGTGCCCGAGCCGCCCGGCCTGACCGCGTATCGGGGCTCGCCGCTGACGTCGTCGTCGGACGCGTAGATCAGTCGGGGGGCGAAACCTTCAGCCAGGCGGACCTCGCAGAACTCCGCCATTCCGTCCTGATCGAGATCCGTTCCCCACTCCGGATCAAAGCAGTTCTCGGGCGTCGTGTAAAAGTTGATGAACACGCCGGGCGCTTCGGGGAAGGAGTCCTCATCCATGCAGCCAAGCTGACACCGGTTGGCGTGGACGCCGACCAGATCGAACCCCTTGTCGGGCTGGGCCTCGGAGGGCAGGGTGCCCGGTGAGCAACCGGCGAGGCCTACCCCGACAATGAGGAGCGCCGGAGGAAGAATGGTGGAGTAGAGCGTCTGCTGGTGGCTCATTGGGAGGCGGTCCTTCTCTCAGGGGAGAGCAACGTGGACCGTTAACGGCTAACACACCCCTGGTCGCCTGTCAAGAGGCTGCCGGGCAGGCTCCCGACGCAGGCCAGGTCCCCATGTCCGGCACCGGTGCGCCGGGGCATCAGAGCGACTAATCCAAGAGTCTGTCGAGGTCGAGGCGCAATGCGTCCGGACTCATGGCAGGCAGATGGCGCCACTGTTCCAGAAGCTGGGTCGCAGGGAGAGCCCGGGGCGTGATGGGCCACAACTCAGCCACCGGTCGGCCATCCAGGGTGACGGTGAGGCTCTCGCCCTGGGTCACGCGCCCGAGCACCTGTCTGCTGCGGGTCCGCAGGTCACGTATGGTTACGCTGTCCATTTTCCGAATGTAGCCCTGATAGGCCGGAGGGGAAGGACCGGCTGATCGAACGCAGCACGGTCGATGCCCGGGGCGCTGCCTTTCCCGCTGATGATTCTCGCCATCGGGGCCGCGCTGGTCTGGGTGGCCAGGCGGGCCAACCAGGCGGGCTGGCTGAGGTAGATCTCCCGGCGATGGGGCGATTCGTCTACTGCTGCTTCGGGATCACCGAGCCGATGAAGGTTCCGAGTGCCGTCACGGCGACCGCCGACACCACAGGCGAGTCGAGCAGGAGAGTATACCTCGGGCCGTCGTTCATCTTGCTCAGTGCGTGGTAGAGCACCAGCATCCCGACGCCGAGCGCTCCTCCCACGACCATCCCTTCGATCCGATGATCCGGAAACCGTGCCCGCATGCGCTTGGGTGGCGAGGTCTCTTCAGAGGCATACGTCGCCTGAATGCCAGTCGTGGTCGGGGCGGGGAACTGACCCCTGGCTGCGGTGGGTGCGGCGACGAGCAGCAGGGCGAGGAGGAAGGCGCTGGTGAGTGCGCTGCATCGCACGTGACCGCGCCGACGTGGTGATGCATCCGTGTGTGTGCGTTGCGATAGGTATGTCATTGACGCTCCGGTTGCTGCTGCTTCGGGATCACCGAGCCGACGAACATTCCGATTCCCGTCAGGCCGACAGCGAAGAGTACGGGCGGATCCAACGGTTTGATACCCCACAAGCCGCCATACTCCTTGTTCAGCGCGCTGAACAACGCCAGAAAGCCCACCCCAAGCGCTCCCCCGACGACTGCACCCTCGATCCGATGATCGGGAAACCGGGCGCGCATGCGCATGGGCGGCGCGGTCTCTTCTGAGGCATAGGTCGCCTGGATGCCAGCCGTGGTCGGGGCGGGGAACTGGCCACTGGCTGCGGTCGGTGCGGCGACGAGCAGCAGGGCAAGGAGGAACACGCTGCCGAGCGCACCACCACGCACACCACTGCCCCGGCGTGTCGATGGACCCGCGTGAGGGCACTGCATTTGGGTTGTCATGTCATCCCCGATTCCGGAGGGTTGCCACAGGGTCCCCTGAATGGGGGGGATGGCAGCCCCCGTTGTCAAGTGGACGCCATCTGCGGCCACACTCCCGTGACTCATTCCCGTCCGACCACATGGGCCCGAACTCGGTATCTTTCCGGGGATGAGTTCGTCCCGTCCGCTGATTGTCGGCACCGGTATCGCCGGTCTCTGGACCGCCTGGCGCCTCGCCTCCGAAGGGCGCGATGTGCTGCTGGTCAGCAAAGGCACCCTGGCCGATTCGAACACTGCCTGGGCCCAGGGGGGGATCGCCGTCGCCCTGGATTCGGACGATTCACCCGCCCTCCACGCGGCCGACACCATCGCGGCCTCGGATGGCCTGGCCGATCCGGCCGCCGTCGAGGTGCTGGTGACCGAGGGGCCGGACCGGATCCGCGAACTGCTGGGACTGGGCGCCGAGTTCGATCGCGATGCCGACGGTGCGCTGCGGTTCGGTCTCGAAGCGGCCCACTCGCGTGCGCGGATCGTCCACGCTGAGGGCGACCGGACCGGCGCCGCACTGGTGCGGGCGCTCAGCAGAGTGGTGCGGCAGGACCCCCGCATCGAGTTGCGCGAGCAGGTGCGGGTGCGCCGATTGGTCCGCGACGGAGATCGGGTGGTCGGCGCCATTCTGCTCGACTGGCAGGGTGTGCCGGAAGCCTGTCCCGCCTCGGCGGTAGTGCTGGCAACCGGTGGCGTCGGGCAGCTCTTCGAGGTCACCACCAATCCGCCGGTCGCCACGGGCGACGGCTGGGCGCTGGCCCATGCGGTGGGCGCCGAGCTGCGGCACATCGAGTTCCTGCAGTTCCACCCCACGGCCCTCCGCCTGCCGGGTGTGACGCCGGCCCCGCTGCTGACAGAGGCGCTGCGCGGCGCCGGCGCCTGGCTGGTCGATGGGCGCGGCGAGCGCTTCGTCTTCGCGGCCGACAGCCGGGGGGAACTCGCCCCGCGTGACATCGTGGCCCGCGCGGTGCAGGGCCGGGCGATCCGCGACGACGCCTTCCTCGATGCCCGCCACGTGGCCGATGTGATCGGACGCTTCCCCGGCGTGGCCGCTCTGGTCGCTCTGCATGGCTTCTCGCTGGCCGACGACGTGTTGCCCGTCGCCCCGGCCATGCACTACGCCATGGGAGGCATCCGGACCGACCTCGACGGTCGCAGCACCGTGCCCGGTCTCTGGGCCGTCGGCGAGTGCGCGCAGACCGGCGTACACGGCGCCAACCGCCTGGCCTCGAACTCCCTGCTCGAAGGACTGGTCTTCGCCGACCGCGCGGCCCGCACGCTCCACCAGGATCTCCAGACCCCGCCCCCGGTGGCGCATCTGTCCGCCGCCAGTGCCGATGCCGAGCACGCCTCGGCGGCATCGGTGCGCGCCCCGCTCGGTGCGATGCGGGCACGGATGACCCGCGATGTCGGCCTGCTCCGCACCGAACCGGGGCTGGCCGAGGCCGAGGTGGCTCTCGCCGAACTGCGTGAAGCGCTGCCGGCCAATGCCTGGCAGGCGCGGGATCAGCTCACATTGGCCGGGCTCATCGCCCGGGCCGCACGGGGTCGCCGGGAATCCCGGGGCGGTCACCGTCGCACCGATTTTCCCAACCCCCGTCTCGAGGGATCGTCATGAAACAGGATCTGCCCGTCATCGAATCGCTGCAGCTCTCGCCCGACGAGGTGTCCGCGATGCAGGACGAGATCCGCACGCTGGCCCGACAGAAGGGCGCCGTGATCCTGGCGCACAACTACCAGCGCCCGGAGGTGCAGGATGTCGCGGACTTCGTCGGCGACTCGCTGGGACTCTCCCGCAAAGCCGCGGCGGTGGCCGAAGACGTGATCGTCTTCTGCGGCGTGCACTTCATGGCGGAGACGGCCAAGATCCTCTCGCCGGGCAAGCAGGTTCTCCTGCCGAACCTGGGCGCTGGCTGCTCGCTGGCGGACACCATCACCGCCGACGAGGTGCGGGGCTGGCGCCGGGAGTTCCCCGACTACATCGCGGTCGGGTACGTGAACACCACCGCCGCGGTCAAAGCCGAACTTGACTACTGCTGCACCAGCGGCAATGTGCTCGATGTCATCGATGCCATCCCGGAGGACCGGGGCATCCTCTTTCTGCCCGACATGTTTCTCGGCGCGCATGTCCGCCGCATGCGGCCGCACCGCCGGGTCGAGGTCTGGATGGGTGAATGCCATGTCCACGCCGGGATCGATATCGATACGCTGCAGCAGGCGCGCGGCGCGTATCCGGGGGCGGAAGTGCTGGTGCATCCCGAATGCGGCTGTGCCTCCCGCCTGCTCTACCGCATGGCCGACGGTGATCTGCCGCCGGATGGCATCCACATCGCCTCGACCGAGGGGATGATCAATCTCGCCCGCGAACTGCCGGCGGACACCTTCATTGTGGCCACGGAGACGGGGATTCTGCACCGCATGGCGCAGGCCGCGCCCGACAAGCGTTTCGTCCCCGCGGACCGCGCGGCCCAGTGTGCCTACATGAAGGTGGTGACGCTGGAGGATGTCCGCGATGCGCTCCGCTTCGACCAGCATGTGATTGAGGTGCCGGAACCGACGCTGAGCGAGGCCCGCGGGGCGCTCGACCGGATGGTGGCGCTTGGTTCCTGAGGCGGACGCAGTCCGCGTGGCCGACCTCGCGCTGGCCGAAGATGGCACGCGGGATATTTCCTCGCTGGTCAGTGTGGCGGCGGGGCAGCGTGGTCGGGCGGTGATCGAGGCCCGACAGGACCTGGTGATGGCCGGGACGATGTATGCCGACGCCGTGGTGGCGCGCTGCGATCTAGTACCGATCGAGTGGACGGTCCCCGATGGCCTCACCGTCTCGGCGGGCAGCGTGGTGGGTGTGCTGACCGGCGACATGTCGGCGATCCTGCGCGCCGAGCGGCCCATGCTCAATCTGATGCAGCGGGCGGCGGGCATCGCCACGCTCACCGCGCGGTTCGTGCAGGCGGTGGCGGGCACCCGGTGCCGGATTCTGCACACGCGGAAGACCACACCCGGGCTGCGGGCCTTCGAGATTGCCGCCGTGCTCGCCGGTGGGGGCAGTCCGCACCGCCGCAGCCTGGCCGACGAAGTGATGATCAAGGACAACCACTGGCAGGCCCTGGCTGCCCGGGGGCGTTCGCTTCGCGACGCCCTGGCGGAGGCCCGGGACCTGGGCGTGTCGTCGCTGCAGGTGGAGGTGGAGCGGATCGAGCAGCTCGACGAGGCCTGTGCGGCTGGAGCCACCCGGCTCCTGATCGACAATCAGACGCCCGCCACGGTGGCGGAGTGGACGGCACGCGCTCGGCGGCTCCATCCCGCCGTCGAGATCGAGGCGACGGGTGGGATCACCTTGGCAAATGTCCGCGCCTACGCCGAGGCCGACGTGGATTGCATCAGTCTGGGCGCACTGACGCACTCGGTGCCGAGTGTGGATCTGGGGTTGGAGATCAGCGAAGGAGCCTGAGCAGGAGGCCCGGATGGTCAGGGCTCTGCCTATATTTGAGGGTTCCGTGTTCGCCTCTTCCGCCCTCGGTCCGGAGTCCGCTGCGTGGGTACCATCCTCCCTGTCCGTCACCAGGTTCCGCTGCCTGCCGATCTCATTCTCGCCGAGGCGCCCAGTGCGGAGGCCATCGAACTCGATGTGCTGATCGTCGGGGCTGGACCGGCTGGTCTGGCCTGTGCCATCGAGCTGGCGAAGCGGCAGCCGGAGCTGGCGATCGGCGTGCTGGAGAAGGCCGGGGCGCTGGGTGAGCACAGCCTCTCCGGGGCCGTGGTGAACCCGATCGCCTTCCAGGAACTGTTTCCCGACACGCCGATGAGTGAGTTCCCCTTCCGGCAGGCGGTGGACGGGGAAGCGGTGTATCTGATGTCGGCAACCGGTGCCACGCGGATTCCCACGCCGCCCACCATGCGCAACCATGGCAACCAGTCGGGCTCGCTCTGCGAGATGGTCCGCTGGCTGGGTGAGCGCGCCGAGGCCATGGGGATCAACCTGTTCCCGGGCTTTCCGGTGGCCTCGCTGCTGGTGGACGGTGAGCGGGTGATCGGTGTGCGGACCGTCGCCAGCGGGCTCGATCGCGACGGGCAGCCGACCGACAGTTGGCAGGAGCCGACCGATCTGACGGCCAAGGTGATCGTGCTCGCCGAGGGGAGCCGGGGACCGCTCGCCCAGGCCTGGTGCCAGTGGCGCGGCGTGGGATCGGCTAATCCGCAGCTCTTTGCGCTGGGCGTCAAGGAGGTCTGGCAGGTGGCCCGGCCGCTCGACCGGGTCATTCACACCATGGGGTGGCCGCTCCCGCGCGATGCCTTCGGCGGGTCGTGGTGCTATCCCATGGGGCCGGACCAGGTCTCGATTGGGCTGGTCGTCGGGCTGGACTACCACGACGCGGCGCTCGATGTCCACGAACTGCTGCAACGGATGAAGCTGCACCCACTGTTCCGCGAGGTGCTCCAGGGTGGCACGCTGCTCGAATGGGGCGCCAAGACCATCCCCGAGGGCGGCTACTACTCGTTGCCCGAGCGGTTGAGCGGCGACGGTATGGTCCTGATCGGCGACACGGCCGGTTTCGTCGACGTGCCCTCGCTCAAGGGGGTACACTACGCCATGCAGTCGGGCATGCTGGCTGCGGCCGCGATCGCTGCTGCGCCGGAAGGTGCTGCGGACGGCCTGGCCGCCTATGATCGGGCCGTGCAGGCGTCGCGAATCGTCGCCGACATGAAAAAGACCCGCAACATGCGGCTGGCCTTCAAGGACGGCTTCTATGTGGGCGGGGCCAAGGCTGCGATGATGACGCTGACCGGCGGGGCCTTCCCCGGAGGCCGCATCACCATGCCGCCCGACGCTGAGGCGCCGCGTCACGAGCCTGCAGCGGCGCCTGCACCGCTGGTGCCGGATCAGGTGCTCACCTTTTCCAAGGTGGACGCGGTCTTCAAGGCCGGCAACGCGACGCGGGACAGCATTCCCACGCACCTGATCGTCGGGCAGGATATTCCCGGTCCGGTGGCGGATTTCTACGCGGCACTCTGCCCGGCCGGGGTCTACGAGCGCGACGGTGATACCCTGGTGGTCAACGCGCCGAACTGCGTCGACTGCAAGGCCACGGATGTCCTGGGTCCGCGCTGGACGCCGCGTGAAGGGGGCAGCGGCCCCAAGTACCGGTTGATGTAGCCGTGTCGACCGAGCGCTTCCGGCGGCTCTGGCGGTGGCTGAGTGCCCCGCCCGACGAGTTCTTTGCCGACGCGGCCCGCGACGGCGAAATGCTGGTGGCGCGGGTCCGCACCTGGCTGCTGCTGCTGCTGGCAACCGGGCCGGTGGTGGCGCTGGCCATCGGGCCGGAAACCCCCGTGCTCTATCTCTCGCTGGTGGTCACCTTCGGCGGGGTGGCCGCTGCGGTGGCCATCGAGCACTGGCTGCAGCGGAAATTCTACCGACCGAGCATCGCCTTCATCTCGGCGGGGATCGACGTGTCGCTGGTCACCCTGGTGCTGGTCGGGTTCCTGCTGGTCGAAACGCCGTTGGCGACGTCCAACTCGCGGGTGGTCTTCGAGTGCTATTTCCTCGCCATCGGGGCCTCAGCGCTGCGCTATGATCCGCGCGTCACCGTGCTCGCGGGGTCGCTGGCCATTCTCCAATATCTGGCGCTGTCGCTGCTGCTCGTGCTGGGCATGGGCACCGACGCCATGCTGGTCGATATCGACCGTTACGGGCGCTTCGAGTGGCTCACCCAACTTGCCCGGGTCGGGCTGCTCGGTGCCATGACGGTGGTGGCGCTGGCCATTGTCCACCGGACCCAGCGGTTCCGGACATTGAGCACCGGCGACCGGTTGACCGGACTCTTCAACCGCGTCTACGCGGAGGAGTTCCTGTCGGGTGAGCTGTTGCGGACGGCGCGCAGCCGTTCACCGCTGGTGATCGCCATGCTCGACGTCGACCACTTCAAGCGCTTCAACGACACCCACGGCCACGCCGCCGGGGATCGGGCGCTGCAGCGGATCTCCGATCTGGTGCGCCGCAATCTGCGCCGGACCGACGTGGTGGCCCGCTACGGGGGCGAGGAGATGCTGATCATTCTGCCCGGCGCCTCGATCGATCGCGCCATGGAAAAGCTCGACGAGGTGCGGATCCAGGTGGGGCTGGGGGAGATTCCGCTGCCGCGCGGCGGGATGGGGCGGGCGACGGTGTCGATTGGTGTGGCAGCCTGGGGCGACGACGGCACCACCATGACCGACCTGCTGGATGTGGCCGATGCCCGGCTCTATCAGGCCAAGGCCGGCGGGCGGAACCAGGTGGTCGGTCCCCCCCGCCAGCAGCTCGACCTGATCGGCCAGCTCAGTGCCGATCGAGCTGGCTGATCCGGGAAAGCTCCTTCACCGACCGATGCAGCTCGTCCATCTGGGCTTGCATGCGGTCGAGTTCCGCGATCCGGGCCTCCAGCTCCTTGGCCATCGTCGCCAGGTGCGGACGGCACAGCTCGAAGTTCTCGTCGGTCGGGATATAGTCGTCGCCGCAGCCCGGAGGCGCCGGCGTGGAAGTGGGCAGCGGTTCACTGGCCAGGGCTGCCAGGTTGGCCTGCACCGCCGAGACCGCGGGTTGAACCGCCGGGTCGGTCTGCACCACCTGGGCGGTAGGACTGGCCACCAGCTCGGCTTCGGTTGCGGCCGGAGTACTGCCGCAGCCACTGGCCAGCAGGACCAGCAGGGAAAGGGAGAACGCGGGAGCCTTCACAGGGAACCTCCTTAGGGCGGATTGTCGCGAACGATCCCGGAAGCTACCCCCCCCCCCGACGGTGTCAACAAGGGGGTGGGCTGGGCTTCTGGAGCCCTCCTGGCTCCGGACCCCCGCTAGCTGACCAGACCTGCCGCCACCGCGAGTTCGGCGTTCTGCACCGCCGCCCCGGCGGCACCCCGCACCAGGTTGTGCCCCAGGGCCACCAGCCGCAGATCCTGCACCTCGCAGGGGCGCACCCGCCCCACCGAGACCGTCATCCCATTGCCCCGCCACAGGTCCAGCCGCGGCTGCGGCCGATCGGTGCGCGCATCAACCTCCAGCGACGCTGCCGGGGTGCTGGGCAGCGATGCCGCGAGTGCGTCGGGGCGGTAGCCGCTGAGTACAGCCGTGGCCTCGTCGGGGGTCGGCCGGGTGGTAAAGGCGGCCGCGATCGAGAGCAGATGGCCGTCGATGACCGGAACCCGGTGGACCATGGCACTGACGGCGCCCGGGTGGTCCGCGATGCCGTCGGCGGTCACCTGCCCGAGAATCTTGCGGGTTTCGGCGGCGATCTTTTCTTCCTCACTGCCACCAATCCACGGGATCACGTTGCCCAGAATGTCCAGGGAGGGGACGCCGGGGTAGCCGGCCCCCGAGGCCGCCTGGAGCGTGGCCACGACCGCGCTGCGCAGGCCGAAGGCGCGGTCCAGCGGTGCCAGCGCCGTGGCCAGGGCTGCCACGCAGCAGTTCGGGTTGGCAATGATGCCGCCGGACCAGCCGCGCGCCTGCCGCTGCCGCTCCAGCAGCACCAGGTGGTCGGGGTTGATCTCGGGCAGGAGCAGCGGCACATCGGGGTCCATGCGGAAGGCGCTGGCGTTGCTCACCACCAGGACACCGGCCTGCGCCAGCGCGGGTTCCAGGTCGCGCGCCACGGCCGCATCCAGCGCGGAGAAGGCCAGGCGGATGCCCGGTTGCGGCGTCGGGGCCGACATCCGGATGTCGGCCACGGCGTCGGGCAGCGGCGTGCTCTCCCGCCAGCGGACCTCGTCGCCGTAGCGCTTGCCCACCCGGTCGGCGCTGGCCACGAGCTGGGCGATCTCGAACCACGGATGCTCCGCGAGGAGCCGAATGAACTGCTGGCCGACCGTGCCGGTCGCGCCAAGGATGGCGACGGGAAGACGTGTCATGGCTGGAAGGGAACCCGCGTCGGCGTGTCAGGCAAGGGGGGGCGGTTCGTTCCGCAGGCGACGGTCCCGCTGGATCGACGCCAGGATGGCGATGGTCAGGATGGCGATGATGGTGGCCAGGGACGCGAGGATCGGCAGATGGACGCCGAATGCTGCCCCGACCATCTTGGAGCCGACGAAGACCAGAATCAGCGCCACACCAGGCTTCAGGTACACGAAGCGGTCCAGCATGCTCGCCAGCAGGAAGAACAGCGCCCGCAGTCCGAGAATGGCGAAGATGTTCGAGGTGTAGACGATGAACGGATCGCGGGTGACCGCGAAGATCGCCGGAATCGAGTCGATCGCAAAGACCAGGTCGGTCCACTCCACGATGAGCAGGACCAGCAGGAGCGGCGTGGCCACCAGGCCGTGGTGGGTGCGGACCACGAACCGGTCGCCGTCATACGAATCCGTGAACGGCAGGATGCGGCGGGCCAGGCGCACCACCGGGTTGCGGGCCGGTTCAATACGCTCGTCTTCGCCGGTGCGGAACATCCGGATGCCGGTCACGATCAGAATCGCGCCGAACACGTAGATGATCCACTCGAAGCGGCTGATCAGCATCGCCCCCACGCCGATCATGATGCCCCGCATCACCATCGCGCCGAGAATGCCCCACTTGAGCACCTTGGGCTGCAGCGCGGCCGGGACGGCGAAGTACTGGAAGACCAGGATGAAGACGAAGAGGTTGTCGACCGAGAGCGAGAGTTCGATCAGGTAGCCGGTGACGAACTCCAGCGCGTGCGCGGAGCCTTCGCGCGACCAGAGGAAACCGGCAAAAGCCATCGCCAGGGTGACCAGCCCGGTACACCACCAACCCGATTCCCGCGGGGTGAGGATATGGGAACGCCGGTTGAGGATCCCGAGGTCGAGGATCAGCAGGGCCGCGATCAGGACGGTGAAACCGATCCAGACACTGGGCGGGTGATGACTCATCATGGCGGCGGACAGGCCTCGGGGAGGACTGGAAGGGTGGTGGGTCCGCGGCGCAGCCGCCCCGGGGGGCGACCGCGCACACGGGAGGCAAGGTTCAGGTGGTCGGCGTGAGTGCCAGCAGGGCGGCGACCCGGTCTTCCGTCGGCGGGTGCGTCGCGAAGAGCTTGCTGATGCCGCCCACCCCACTGAGCGGGTTGACCTGCGCCAGCGGGGCCAGGGCGGGCGCAACCTGCATGGGAATCTGCCGGGCCATGGCGTCGATACGCGTCAGTGCCTGCGCCAGCGGGCGCGGCTGCCCGGTGATCTCGGCCGCGAGCCGGTCGGCCGCGAACTCGCGCTGGCGCGAGATGGCAAGTTGCAGCATGGTCGCGGTGATCGGCGCGAGGATCGCGAAGGCGATGGTGCTGATCCCGTTGCCGTCATCGTCGCTGCGGCGCAGCGCGAAGCTCAGCATCCACGGGAGCATCGAGATCATCGAGGCGATGCCGGCCGCGACGGTCATGGTCAGCATGTCGCGGTTCTTGATGTGCGCCAGCTCGTGGGCGATCACCCCCGCCATCTCATCTTCGGGCAGGGTGCGCAGGATGCCCGCAGTGACGGCCACGACGGCCTTCTCGGGCGACCGCCCCGTGGCAAAGGCATTGGGCTGATCGGAGGGCACGATGGCGACCCGCGGCATGGGCAGGCCGGCGCGCTGACGGAGGGTGTCCACCATCTGGTAGAGGGCGGGGGCCTCGGCAGCCGTCACGATCTGGGCCTTGTAGCCCCGCAGCACCATGCTGTCGGAGAACCAGTAGGAGACGAAGGCCATGATCAGGCCGATGCTGCCGCCCAGGGCGAGACCGCCCATGCCGCCGATCAACTGGCCTGCGGCCATCAGCAGCGAGATCATCGCGGCCAGCAGGGCGAACGTCTTCAGGGTGCTGCTCATGCGATCCTCCCCGGGTCACCGGAAAACAGAAAGCGAGACCTCGCCGCCGACGGGAATCCGTCGGGTGGCGAAGGTCTCGCCGGAAAAGCCCGTCCTGGGCTCCTCGATGGTACCGTGCGCCGAGGCACAGTGTTGACGATACCACCGGCCGCCTCACGGGCGGCTGGGCTACTCCCCTTCTGACAGGAAGATAGCTGTGCCGGGTCGTGGGCGGGAGGGGGTCAGTAGCGGCGGCCCCGGCTCTTCTCGAGTACCACGTCGAGGCCGATCATGAGCGACGGGAAGCTGCGGACCACCTTCTCGGTGGGCGGGGCGATCCGATCCTGGGCACTGGCCCCGGCCACTCGACTGATCCGCAGCCAGTGATTGCGGGCCTCGACGCGCACCAGATATCCAGTGCCCACATTGGCGAGGACCCCCAGGGAGGTGCTGGCGGTCGGATTCACCGACATGGTCCCCGGGGTGGGGTAGATGCGTTGCACCACCTGCTGCCCCGGGCCAAGGTAGGCGGTCATGGCAGTCAGGTTGTCGGAGATGATGGCAATGCCCGCCTGCATCTTGACATACGGTTGGAGCAGCGCGCGTGACCACGGGCGGATGATGGCCCCGGTGGTCAGCGCGGTGGCGGACGTGGACCGCACATCGCGGTTGAGCGCGGTGCAGACCAACTGATTGAACTCGAACTCGGTGGCCTGCACGCGCAGGCAGGTGTCGCTGGTGCCGATGCCGAGATAGGTCATCTCGGCGGTATAGCCGAAGTTCGGCTTGGCAAAGAGCGATGCCTGGAGGGACAGCGTCACGTTACCCGTCAGCTTCCGGCTCAGGTCGAAGACGTCGAACTCCAGATCCGGGGCCTGGATGGGCTGATTGGGCACCCGCCAGAAATCCCGCGTGCCCATGATGGCCCCGCCGGCGGCGCCCAACGTCAGGGTCGGCTGGTCCCGCGTGGCCTGCCCGACCAGCAGGGTCGGCAGGCTCACCAGACCGAGCAGGAATACGAGCCGGGACCGGACGGTCAGGCGGTGGGAACTCGGCATGGGAGGTACCTCCACGGCACAGGAGAGAAGAGACGGACGAATACTACCCTCCCCGCCGGGAGACGGCGCTACTCTGTCTCTGTGGCCCGAGTCTGTGGGCCATGACAGTCGGCCCACAGGGTGACATCCTCGGCCACGCGGACGCGCGTCAGGCGGGCAGGGTGGGGGATCCGCGGCGCAACACGGGACCAGCACCAGGCCGCCACGGCTTCACAACTGGGGAGGATCTCCCCGGTGCGCACCGCGGGAATGGCCTCGTTCAGCGACTGGCCTGCCAGGGGGCCCTCGACCTCCTCGGCCAGGATGGTGTCGAGGAGGGTGAGATCGATCAGCATGGCCGTCTGCTGATCCAGCGGACCCGCCACCGTCACCGTCACCTGGTACAGGTGGCCATGGCCCGGTGCGTCCGCCGTCCAGCCGAAGCGGGCCCGGTTCTCCTCGTCACTCCACTCGGGCCGGAAGTATCGGTGCCGGGCATGGAAACTGACCATGCGGCTCAGGGTGAGCTGCATGCCGCCGGTCAGAATGCCCAGCCGAGGCCGAACCACAGCTTGGGCGCAAGGGTGTAGTCACCGACGCGGCCGGAGGGGTTCACCGCGTTGGGGGACCCGACGGTGCCCGGGTCCTCGGTTGGTTCGAAGGAATAGGAGAGCGGATACTTCACGCGCCAGATCGTGGCGCGCGCCTCGGCCCGCGCCGAGATGCGTGACCCCAGGTGGATCCGGGTACCCACGGCGGGTCCGAAGATGGTCTTGGTGCCGAAGGCATAGCCGGAACTATCCGAGGCGGGGGTCTTCTGCCCCATGGCGAACCCGAACGCCATCGATCCGTATGGCGCCAGGCCGTGCCAGGTCTTGCCGCCGGTCAGGGTGAACTGGACGGTGGTCTCCAGGCCGATCACCCGCTGGGGATAGGGACCACGCACCCGGGTGGCCACCGGCTCGTTGGCGTCGATCACCATTCGTTCCGCATTGGCGACCCAGCCACCGAGACCGAACTGGAGCGTGCTGCGATGACGGAACATCACCCGGGCGCCCATCACCGTGCCGTTGCGCGCGCCCACCGGGATCGGACCGCCACTGCCGGACATGTGTCCAACATGAGCTTCCAGCCAGGTATTGCGATCGATGGACCGCAGCGGCGACTGGTAGGGGTCATAGCCGATCTGTGCGATCAGTGGTGTGCCGGGGGAGAGGGCCAGGAGGAGGCCGAGAACAGGGAAGCGCATGGGTCAGAGCACCGGGTTGGAGAGACGCAGCGACCGTCCGGTCATCTCGGCTGGCTGGGAGAGCCCGAGCAGATCGAGGACGGTGGGTGCGATGTCGCAGAGCGCCCCCTGGGGGCGGAACGTGGCCAGCTCAAGGCCGAGGCCGAGACAGGGGACAGGATTGGTGGTGTGGGCGGTATGCGGCCCGCCGGTCAGCGGGTCGAACATCTGTTCGGCGTTGCCGTGATCCGCTGTGATCAGCAGTCGGGCGCCGACCGATTCGGCCGATCGGATGATCCGGGCCAGGGCCTGGTCCACCGTCTCGACCGCCCGGACCACAGCAGGCAGCACCCCGGTGTGGCCGACCATGTCGGCATTGGCGAAGTTGGCGAGGTAGAAGTCGTGATCCCCGCGCGCCAGGGCACCGCAGAGGGCGTCGGCGATGCCGGGTGCGCTCATCTCCGGGGCCAGATCGTAGGTTGCGACCTGTTGCGACGGCACCAGCAGTCGTTCCTCGCCGGGCCACGGCGGTTCGTAGCCGCCATTGAAGAAGTACGTCACATGCGGATACTTCTCGGTCTCGGCGGTGCGGAACTGGCTCCGGTCCTGACTGCTCAGCACTTCCGTCAGGATCTGCGCCATGGAGAACGGCGCGAAGGCCTGCGGGATGGGCAGGGTGGCGTCGTACTGCGTCATCGAGGCGGCGCGGATGGCCGGTCGGGGCTGGATGTCGAAGCCGCTGAACTCGGGGACCACCAGCGAGGCGACGATCTGCCGCATCCGGTCGGAGCGGTAGTTGACGAAGAAGATCGCGTCGCCGTCGCGGATGGGAGCCACCGGCTGGCCGTCGGCAACCATCACCAGCGGCTGTACGAACTCGTCGGACTCGCCCCGGTCGTGCGCCGCGCGGACGGCCGCCACCGGATCACCGGGGACTGGCTGTCCCACCCCGCGAACCATCGCGTCCCAGGCCAGCCGGGTCCGGGCCCAGCGGTGGTCGCGATCCATGGCGAAGTAGCGGCCGGTCAGCGTCGCCAGGTGGGTGCGGCCTTCGCCGATCCCGGCGATGTCGTGCAGGAGCTGCGCGACCACCTCCGGTCCCCCGCGCGGTGGCGAATCCCGGCCATCGAGGAAGCCGTGGAGGGCCACCCGGGGCGCCCCGAGCTGGAGCACCGCCCGGATGGCCGCCAGCCAGTGCGTGTCGATGGCGTGGACACCGCCGGGGCCGAGCAGGCCGGCCAGATGCAGCGTGCCGCCAGTACTCCGGACGTGGCGGACCAGGTCGGCCAGCACCGGCAGCCGGGCAAACTCGCCGTTGGCAATGCTCTGGTTGATGCGGACCAGATCCTGGGGCACCACGCGCCCGGCGCCCAGGTTGAGGTGGCCGACTTCGGAGTTGCCCATCTGGCCCTCCGGAAGGCCGACCGCCAGGCCGCTGGCGTCCAGCAAGGCCCTGGGCGCGGTGCGGACCAGAGTGTCCCAGGTGGGGGTGTGGGCCATGGCGATGGCGTTCCCGTCAGGGTCCTCCCGCCAGCCCCAACCGTCCAGCACAACCAGGACGACCGGTGCCGTCCGCCCCGCAGCGTTTGACATGCTCCTCCACGACGTCTACACTCACCCATTGTGATCTGCCGACCGGAATCTACCGCCCCCCGATACCGCCAGCCAGTCTCCTGGCTGTTCCTGTTGCTCGGCTGCGTCGTCGCCGCCACCGGCTCGTTGTCGGCGCAGGCGAATCGACGCACCCTGACCGCCGAAGTGGACTTCACCAAGGAAAGCGGTGGCACCACCACCCTGGCGCGCGTGCACCAGGGGGCCACGGTGACCATCGGGAAGGTGCAGGCCGCGCGGACTGAGGTGACCATCGAGGGCTGGGTGGCGGCGAATGCCGTGCGCCCCGACGCCCGTGATGGACTTGATCTGGCCGTCTCGGTGCTGGCCGGTACACCGCTCCGTACCGGGGCGGGCAGCGGCGGCACGGTGGCAACACTCAAGGCGGGCGCGCTGCTGAAGCGGATGGCGACCCAGGGTGAGTGGATTCGCGTGCAGCGCACCGGCTGGGTGCTCAGCTCCCGCCTGGCCACGCCGCCCAGCACACCGGAGCGGCCCCGCGCCACGCCGGCGGCACCAGACAGTGCCCGCAGGAGTACGCCGCCGGCCGACACGACAGCGTCGTCGACCACACCGCCTCCGGCGACCAGCCCTACACCCGGCAGCCGGGACGCCACCCTGGTGGCCGGGGCGACCTTCTCGGCGCAACCGGGTGGCAGTCGGGTCGGCATCTTCAACGCGCCGTTGCCGGCAGCCGTGGTCGAACGTCAGGGTGGCTGGTCGCGGGTCCAGGTCGAGGTCTGGGTGCGGGACGATGCCCTTGGTGAGGTGTCGAACAGTGGTGTCAGCGCCGCCGAACTGCGCGCCAATCCGGAGAAGTACATCGGCCAGACGGTCGAATGGACCCTGCAGGTGCTGGCGGTACAGCGGGCCGACGAACTGCGGCCCGAACTGCCGCCCGGGCAGCCCTACGTGCTGGCCCGCGGCCCGTTGCCCGAGAGCGGCTTCGTCTACCTGGTCATCCCGCCCAGCGAGGTCGATCGGTTTCGGGCGCTGGAGCCGCTGGCCCGGATCCGGGTTCAGGCCACGGTCCGCGCGGGTCGCTCGCGCTACCTGCCCACGCCAGTGCTGGACTTTGTCCGGCGCCTCACGCTCTGAGGAGAGTCCCCATGGATCCCGTCCTGAAGGAACGCATTCTCCGGCGCCTGGACACGCTGTCCGATGAGCGGGCCCTCCAGGTACTGGACTACGTGGAGTTCCTGGAGAGCCGGTACGCGGCCCGGGCCGCACCCGACAACATCCTGTCCCGTCTGACCGACACGGTACAGGACACCATGCGGGCCGGCAAACTCCCCCTGACGGCCCTGAGCGGGACTGTCACCCTGCTGGATGGCGCCTCCCGGATGATGCGCGGGGTGACGGCCGCAGCCAGGGCGGTGGTCGACGAGGCCGCCACCGCCGCCCGCACCATCGGGACGCCGGAGCCCGCTGCGGAGGCTGGGGTGCCCCCGGACGCAGAGCCTGGTTCGGGGCCCGGGGGCACCGGCCCGGGTTGATCGGGAGCCAGCCCCTCCGCTAGGTTTGGCAATGGAACCCGTCCCTGATCCCGCAAGTCTGTGGTGGCCCCTGTGATGCCGCGCGTGCGTCCGGGCCACGCCCTCACCTTCGATGATGTCCTGCTCCAGCCACGGCACTCGGAGGTCCATCCCCGCGACGTCAGTACCGTCTCCCGCCTCACCCGCGGCATCCACCTCAACATTCCGCTGATCTCCGCTGCCATGGATACCGTCACTGAGGCGGACATGGCCATCGCGATGGCGCGGGCCGGCGGCATCGGGGTGATCCACAAGAACATGTCGATCGAGCGGCAGGCCGCCGAGGTCGACCGGGTCAAGCGCAGTGAGAGCGGCATGATCCTGAACCCGATCACGCTCGGGCCGGATCGCCCGCTGCGCGATGCGCAGCAGTTGATGCGGCGCTTCCGGATCTCCGGAGTGCCCATCGTCGATGGGGCCGGCCGCCTGATCGGCATCATCACCAACCGCGACCTGCAGTTCGAGTCGGATCTCGCCCAGCCGATCGAGCAGGCGATGACCCGGGACCACCTGATCACGGCGCCGGTCGGGACCACCCTGGCCGAGGCCGAGGCGATCCTGTCCCAGCATCGGATCGAGAAGCTGCCCGTGGTCGATGAAGACGGTATGCTGCGCGGCCTGATTACCGTCAAGGACATCTTCAAGCGCCGCGATCATCCCGATGCCAACAAGGATCACCACGGCCGCCTCCGCGTGGCTGCCGCCGTCGGCGGCGGTTCGGAGGCGCTGGTCCGGGCCCGCGAGCTGGTCGCCGCAGGCGTCGATGTGCTGGTGGTCGATTCCGCCCACGGTCACTCGGCGGGTGTGCTGAGCGCCATCGGTGCCCTGCGCGAGGCCTTCCCCGACGTGCAGCTCATCGGCGGGAACATTGCCACCGAATCGGGTGCGCGCGCCTTGGCAGAGCGCGGCGTGGATGCCATCAAGGTCGGCATCGGCCCCGGGTCGATCTGCACCACCCGGGTGGTCACGGGCGTCGGTGTGCCGCAGATCACGGCCATCATGGATGCCGTCGCCGGAGCGGGGGATGTCCCGGTCATCGCGGACGGCGGAATCAAGTATTCGGGCGATGTCGTCAAGGCCATCGCCGCCGGGGCCTCCAGCGTGATGATGGGCTCGATGCTGGCCGGGACGGAGGAGAGTCCGGGCGAGAGCATCCTGGCCGAGGGTCGGCGCTACAAGGTGATCCGCGGTATGGGCTCGCTCAGTGCCATGCAGGATGGATCGGCCGACCGGTATTTCCAGGACGGTGAGGTGTCGCCGACCAAGCTGGTGCCGGAAGGGATCGAGGGGCGCGTCCCCTGGAAGGGTGCGGCCACCGACGTGCTGTTCCAGATGGTCGGCGGGCTGCGGAGCGGCATGGGGTACTGCGGCGTCGCCGATATTGCCGGGCTGCAGCGCGACACCCAGTTCGTTCAGATCACCTCGGCCGGACTGCGCGAGTCGCACCCGCACGATGTGACCATCACCCGCGAGGCACCGAACTACTCCGTCTGAGCGGTCAGGTCGACCCTCGGCACGCGGTTGAATGTCCGACAGCACAACGGCCCGCCTCTCACTGAGAGGCGGGCCGTTGTGTTCCGGGCGGGAAGGCTCAGCCTTCCGGGTCGGTGTTCAGACGGCTGTGCTTGATGCCGTAGAGGAAGTAGAACACGGAACCGACGGCGAGCCACCCGGCCAGGCGGAGCCAGTTGGTCCAGCCGAGGCCGTAGATCATGGCGCCGCAGACGATGATGCCGGCGCTCGCCACCAGCGGCAGAGCCGGCACGGTGAAGCCGCGCGGCACGTCGGGGCGACGGACCCGCATGATCCAGACACCGGCGCAGACGAGCATGAAGGCGAACAGGGTGCCGATGCTGGTCATTTCGCCGACCACGTCGCCGGGCACGAAGGCCGCGAACAGCGAGGTGAACACGAAGAAGAGCCAGTTCGACTTGTAGGGCGTCCGGTGCTTCGGGTGGATGTCCGAGAAGACCTTCGGCACCAGACCGTCGCGGCTCATGGTGTAGAAGACGCGGGACTGGCCCAGGAGCATCACCAGGATGACCGAGGAGAAGCCGGCCAGAATGGCGATGGTGACGAGCTTGGACAGCCACTCGTAGCCGTGCATGTAGGTCGAGATGGCGAAGGCCACCGAGGCCTCACGGCCGGTGGAACGGAAGTCCTCGACCGACGCCACGCCCGAGAGCACGTGCGCGAAGAGCACGTACAGCAGGGTGCAGATCACCAGCGAGCCGAGGATGCCGATGGGCATGTCGCGCTTGGGGTTCTTGGCTTCCTGGGCAGCCGTCGAGACGGCGTCGAACCCGATGAAGGCGAAGAACACCACGCCGGCCGCGCCGATAATGCCCATGGCGCCCCCGTAGTTGTGCGTGACACCGAGTGTGTCGGTGTACTTGGTCGCTTCGGGGACGTAGATGGCGTGGTTCTCGGGGTTGATGAAGCCCCAGCCGATCACGATCACCATCACCACGATGGCGACCTTCACGATGACGATCAGGTTGTTGACCCAGGCCGACTCCTGCGTGCCGCGGACCAGCAGGGCCGTCAGCAGGAACAGGATGAGGACTGCGGGCAGGTTGACGATACCGCTGATCCCGCTCTCGGAGGTCTGGAACGGTGAGTGACTCCAGGCGTAGGGTATCGATGTCCCGATGAAGCTGAGGGCCTTGTTGAGGTACTCACTCCAGGCGATGGCGACGGTGGACGCGCCGACGGCATACTCGAGGACCAGGTCCCAGCCGATGACCCAGGCCACCAGCTCACCCATGGTGGCGTAGGAGTAGGTGTACGCGCTGCCCGCGATCGGGATCATCGAGGCGAACTCGGCGTAGCAGAGTCCGGCGAAGGCGCAGCCCAGTCCGGCCACCAGGAAGGCGATGGTGACGGATGGCCCGGCGCGGTCGGCAATGGCCGCCGCCGTCCGGACGAACAGGCCAGCACCGATGATGGCCCCGATACCGAGCGCGATGAGCGCCCACGGGCCGAGGGTGCGCTTGAGGCCGGACTCGCTGTCGCCGCTGTCTGCAATCAGGCGGTCGATCGACTTGGTCCGGAAGAGTGAATCGCTCACGTAACGGTCCCTCGCGATGCTGTTAGTGGATCTGCTCCCTGGGGTGGACACCGGGCCGGCCCCGCTGGCACAGGGGGGACCCACCCCTCGAAATCAGGGTCCCCACTCCACCTGGCGCGACACGATGTATCCCGTCAATCTGCCCGCCGCGCTGGCAGGTGTCAAGCGTCAGGCGCTGCCGGGTCCCCATACGCCCGCCCCGGTGCCAAGGTTGGACCGCGACGGGGAGGGGGGGCGCCGCGATTATTTTGCCTGCCATGAGCCGCTTGACCACCGACATGCCCACCTCGGCCGCCGACCAGATTGCCGCCCTGTGCGAGCCGGGCCGCCGCGTCTGCCTGACCACCCATGTGAATCCCGATGGGGACGGCCTGGGCAGCGAGGTGGCCCTGCTCCACCTGCTCCGCGCCCGCGGCATGCAGGTGGTCATCACCAACCCGACCCCGACCCCGGACCGGTTCGCCTTCCTGTTCGAGGGCATCCCCGACGCCGACCGGACCGCCCACGCGATCCGCGAACTGCGACGGGCCGATCTGATCATGGTGCTCGACATTGCCGACCTGTCCCGCCTGGGTAACCTGGCGGGAACGGTGCAGGAGCGCGGCGTGCCGGTGGTCTGCATCGATCATCACACCACCCCGGGCGATCTGCCGCCGGGGCCGCGGATGATCGACGCCGGTGTGGCGGCGACGGGGGAACTGATCCACCGACTGGCCGCGGCCTGGGGCATGCCCATCCCGCCGGCTGCGGCCCGCGCGCTGTACGTCGCGCTGGTGACGGATACCGGCGGGTTCCGCTTTTCCAATACCCGGGCCGAGACGCTGCGGATCGCCGCCGACCTGCTCGACTGCGGGGTCGATACCGAGTCGGTCTACCTCGATCTGTATGCCAGCGGCCCGGTCGGTCGCCCGCGCCTGCTCGCCGAGGTGCTCCAGACCCTGGTGGTCGAACCCGACATCGGGCTGGCCTGGGTCACGGTGCCGCCGGGGGCCATTGAGCGGCACGGGGTGGATGCCGACGACCTTGATGGCGTGGTGGAACACGCCCGGGCCATCCGGGGGGTTCAGGTGGCCATCCTCTTCCGCGAGGCCACCGGTGGCCGGATCAAGGCCTCGCTGCGCAGTGTCGGCGAGGTGAACGTGGCCGCCATGGCCCGCCCGTTTGGTGGCGGCGGTCACGCCAAGGCCGCCGGTGCCGCCATCCCGGGGACCATGCCCGAGGTGCAGGCGCTGCTGCTCGACGCGGTGCGGGCCGACCTGCGGGCCGCGCGCAGCAGCTCGTGACCGACGACCCCGTCGAGAGCATGCTGGCGCGGATCGACGCCGCGCTGGACGCCATCCGCCCCTACATCGGCTCCCATCGCGGGACGGTGGAAGTGGTCGATTTCGATCCCGTCTCCGGCGTGGTCTACGTCCGGCTTGGTGGCACCTGCCAGGGTTGCTCCGCCGCGACCATCACTCTCAAACAGGGCATCGAGCGCCAGTTGCGCCAACGCCTGCCCGATGTATCCGCCGTGGAGGCGATCTGATGACGACGCGTCGCGATGCCGTGCTGGCCGCGCTGGCCAGCGTGACCAATCCGCGCACCGGGACCAATCTGGTCCAGGCCGAGATGATTGCCGACCTTGAGGTGGCGGAGGACACCGGCGCCTCGCGGTTCACCTTCCTGCTGCGGTCCGACGACCCGGCCACGCTGGTGCGCCAGACCCGCCAGGCCTTCACCGCCGCCGAGTTGCCGCAGCCGGCCATTCAGGTGGTCAACCCCGAGGCGCAGCGTACGCCCACGCATCCGCCGCCGCAGAGTGCCCAGGCTGGTGTCCCCGCGCCGACCCCGATGGAGGTGCCGGGCATTGAGCGGGTGATCGCGGTGTCGTCGGGCAAGGGTGGTGTCGGCAAGTCGACGGTGGCCGTGAACGTGGCGGTGGCGCTGGCCCAGCAGGGGTACCGGGTGGGCATCATGGATGCCGACGTGTACGGGCCCAACCTGCCGCGGATGGCGGGCATCTACGAGCGGCCAGCGCTGGTGAACGAGCGCATTCTGCCGCTGGAGGCGCACGGCCTGAAGCTGATGTCGATCGGCTTTCTGATCGACCGCGACGCGCCGGCCATCTGGCGCGGCCCCATCATCACCAAGCTGATCCACCAGTTCCTGCACGATGTCGAGTGGGGACCGCTCGACTACCTCTTCGTCGACATGCCCCCGGGGACGGGCGACGCCCAGCTCTCGCTGGTGCAGCAGGTACTGGTCAGTGGCGCCGTCATCGTGACCACGCCGCAGGAGGTGGCGGTGGGCGATGCGCTGCGCGGCGCCAAGATGTTCGAACGGGTCAATGTGCCGGTGCTGGGCGTGATCGAGAACATGAGCGGCTTCCTCGATCCCGTAACCGGCATGCGCCACGACCTCTTCGGTAGCGGCGGCGGCGAGCGTCTGGCCGATGAACTCAATGTGCCGTTGCTGGGACAGATTCCCTTGCAGCCCGGTCTGACCGATGCGGCCGACCGCGGCGTGCCCGTGGTGCTGGATGCGCCGACCAGCGCGGCGGCCACCATGCTCCGGGAGGCGGCCGACCATATCCGCCAGCAGGCCGACGCCGTGGGCGTCCGTCTGCCGGTGCTGGAGTAGCTGGTCTAGCGCCTGGGTGTGGTCGGCGGACGCGTGACGGCGGGTACCCCCAGGCGCGGGGTGGCCCAGAGGTGCTCGTCGGTCATCAGCGTGGCGGGAATCAGCGGGCCGGCGAAGTGCTCGCGTGAGCCGCCGCGCGACAGCAGCAGTGCCCCGAAGCCGATGGTGCTCAGCACCCAGGTGCTCAGCCCGGCCAGCCCGAGCAGCAGCGGCCCCGCCAGCGGAACCCACCCGAACCCGACCCAGACCACCCACAGACAGGCCACCGCCCCGAGGCCCGTGAGCATGTAGCGGTAGCCGTTGGGGCTGGCGCGCAGTCCGGCGGCCAGGCGGCGGCGGGTCATGGTTTCACCCATGGCGTAGGCCAGGGCGAGCAGGCCGCCGAGCAGGGCGATCAGCGTCAGGGTGGCGGTGGCGATCAGCGTGAAGGGGATCAGCACCACGCCGATGATGGTGACGGCCAGCCCAATGAGCAGCAGCGCCAGGGTGGGGAGCACCAGGAGCTGCCCGAGCAGACCGGCAACGAGCGATCGTCCGAGCGAATGCGTGGCAGTGTCGGCAACGATCTCGAGGTTGGGCCGGACGAAGGTGACCATGGCCATTCCCAGCAGCACCAGCATCAGGAAGGTGCCGACCACGCCGACCCCACGTTGTCCCAGCCGGGCCAGCGGGGAGATGCTGCGCGGTTCGGCCTGGGCGACAGTGGTAGCCCCGGAGGTCTGTGCGTCCACGGCGTGCAGGTCGTCGAGGGTGGCATGGGGAGCGTCGGCGCGGACCGTCTGGAGGGGCGCCAAGGCCGCGAGCCAGACGATCCCGAACCAGAGCAGGGTGAGGAGGCGGGAGCGGCTGGTGGTGCGTTCAGCGCCCGGCATGGGGCACCGGCTCGGTGAGCAGTTGCCGGAAGCCGATCAGGCCCAGGGCATAGACCGCAGCCGCCACGAGGGCGCCGACCATCACCTGGGCCGGGGTGACCACCGCGGTGGAGAGCAGGCTGGACCAGGGCCGACTGCCGGCCTGCTGGGACAGGCCCTGCCAGGTGGGCCAGACCGACTCGGCCAGTTGCTGCCCCTGGGGGCCCAGCCAGGCCACCCCGCCCGAGGGGTCCATGGCCGCCCAGGCGAGGCTGGCGGCCAGGCTCCCGGCACCGATGAGGGACCCGGCCACCAGCCGCCGCCGGGCCGCCTGGGCCCGGGCCGAGCGCACCGGCGGCGCAGCGGCCATCCGGGCCATGACGCGGTCGGCAAAGTCCGGCGCTGGGGCCAGGGCAGGCATCTGGAGCAGGCCGTCAATCACCAGGCGGTCCAGATCCACCATGCGGCGGCAGGTCTCGCAGGTGGCCAAGTGAGACGCCACCGGCGGGGCGGCCGGACTGAGCAGGGCGAGATCGAGATCGTCGGCGGACAGGTGGTGTGGGCGGTTCAGCATATCCTGATCCTTCTACGGAAGGGGCACTGCCGGGGTTTCATGGGTCGCGCAGATCGGCCAGATGCAGTCGCAGCTCATGCCGGGCCCGGTGGATGTAGGTCTTCACGGTGCCGAGGGGGAGGTCCATGATCTCGGCGATCTCTTCATAGGTGCGCCCCTCCACATGCCGGAGGAGGATGCAGGACCGATATTCCGGGCGCAGCCGGGCCACCGCGTCGGCGATCTGCTGCCCCAGTTCCTGATGGGTCAGCTCCTCCAGCGCGGAGGGGCGGCCGTCGCTCACCTGCAGCGACGTGGCCTCGATGGCCTCGCCCGTGGCTGCGTGAGGCGAGCCATCCAGCGAGAGTGTGTCGAGCTGGCGTCGGCGCAGATGGTCGATTGCCACGTTGTTGGCGATCTTGAAGATCCACGACGAGAAGCGGTACTCGGGGCGATAGCTGTCGAGCGCGTTGAGCACCTTGACGAAAGTTTCCTGCGCCAGGTCCTCCGCCAGTTCCCGGTCGCGCACCATCCGGTGGATCAGCGCCAGGATGGGCCGCTGGTAGCGGTTGATCAGTTCCCGCTGGGCGCGCGGGTCACCGGTCATGGCGTGCTGCACCACGGCCTGATCGTCGAGGCTGCTCCAGTCGATGGCGGGTGGGCGCGTCACCAGGGCGTGGTACCCCGTGCGGTGGCACAGCGCGGACCGGGCCGGTACCTTTCGCCACCATGGACGGGACCGGACTGCCACTCCCCCTTGCGGACGCAGATCGCAAGCGCGCTTACGTGCGGGAGATCTTCGGACGGATCGCGCCCCGGTACGATCACCTGAATCACCTGCTCTCGCTCAATGCCGATCGGCGCTGGCGACGCGCGGCCATCGATGCGTTGCAGTGGACCGATCGTCCCGCCGGACGATATCTCGATTGCTGCGCGGGGACGCTCGATCTCTCGGCGGAGCTGGGCAACCGCACGGGGTTCACGGGGACGGTGATCGCGACGGATTTTGTGCCCGCCATGCTGCGCCTCGGCGCGGGCAAGTCGCCACTGGTGTGGCCCGCCGCCGCCGATGCCCTGGCGCTGCCATTCGCCGAGGCCACCTTCGATGGCATGACGGTCGGATTCGGTGTCCGCAATCTCATGGATCTCGATGCTGGGCTCCGCGAAGCAGCACGGGTTCTCCGGCCAGGGGGGCGACTGGTCATCCTCGAGTTCACCACACCGACCTGGCAGCCGCTGCGGGGACTGTACCTGGCCTACTTCCGCTGGATTCTTCCGCGCATCGGTCGGCTGGTCTCGAAACATAGGAGCGCCTACGACTGGCTACCAGCGTCGGTGCTCGCCTTCCCGCTGCCCGCCGCCCTCGCCGATCGTCTGACGGCCGCCGGATTCGCCACCGTGACGTGGCAGCGGCGCTGGGGCGGGATCGTGGCGATCCACGTTGCAACCCGGGAACGTTCATGACACTGGAACATCTGCCCGCCCTGCTCAAGGCGCTCGACTCGGCCGGCGAACTGGTCCGCATCCGCCAGCCGGTGGCGACACACCTGCAGATCGCCGAGATCGCCGACCGCGTGATGAAGTCGCCCGGCGGCGGCCCAGCCCTGCTGTTCGAGCGGCCCGTGCTCCCCGATGGTCGCGAGAGCCCGATTCCGGTGGCGATCAATCTGTTCGGATCCCGGCGCCGGATGGGACTGGCGCTGGGTGTCGACCGTCTCGACGCCATCGGGGACCGCATCGGGGAACTGGTCAAGATGCAGGTGCCCCAGGGCCTGATGGGGAAGCTCTCCCTGCTGCCCAAGCTGACGGAAGTCGCCAAGTACCCGCCCAGGGAGCGGAGCGGTCGGCCGCCCTGCCAGGAGGTGGTGCTGCGGGGTGATGACATCGACCTGACCGCTCTGCCGATCCTGCAGACCTGGCCGGGTGACGGCGGGCCCTACCTCACGCTGCCGATGGTGATCACCCGGGATCCGGGGACCGGGGCCCGCAACGTCGGCATGTACCGGGTGCAGGTGCTGGGGCGCGACTCGCTGGCCATGCACTGGCAGCGGCACAAGAGCGGCGCCGCTCACTGGCGCGAGCTGGCAGCCCGTGGTGAACGGATGCCGGTGGTGATCGCCCTCGGAGGCGATCCGGCTTCGATCTACGCCGGATCGGCACCGCTGCCGCCCGGCATCGACGAGTTCCTCTTCGCCGGCTTCCTCCGACGTCAGCCGGTTGAACTCGCGCCCGCGCTCACCTGTGATCTGCAGGTGCCCGCGGAGGCGGAGATCGTGATCGAAGGGACGATCGATCCATCGGAGCCGCTGGTCATGGAGGGGCCGTTCGGCGATCACACCGGCTTCTACTCGCTGGCCGACCTCTATCCGCGCATGCAGGTTACGGCGGTCACCATGAAGCGGCAGCCGGTGTACGCTGCCACGCTGGTCGGGCGGCCACCGATGGAGGACTACTGGCTCGGGCATGCGACGGAACGGATTTTCCTGCCGCTGCTGCGGCTTACCGTGCCCGAGATCGTCGACTACCACATGCCGGCGGCGGGGGTCTTTCACAACCTGGTCTTCGTCAGCATCAACAAGCAGTATCCCGGTCAGGCCTACAAGGTGATGCACGCGTTGTGGGGGCAGGGGCTGATGGCGCTCTCCAAGGTGCTGGTGATCGTCGACCACGACGTGAACGTGCAGGATCCGGACGAGGTCTGGTGGATCGCGCTCAACAACATCGATCCGAAGCGCGATACCGAGTTTGCCCGCGGACCGGTCGATGTGCTGGATCACGCCTCGCAGCATTTCTCCTTCGGCAGCAAGATGGGCATCGATGCGACCCGGAAGTGGCCCGAAGAGGGCTTCACCCGCGAGTGGCCTCCGCTCATCACGATGGACGACACAACCCGTCAGGCGGTCGACGCGCTCTGGCCGCAACTCGGTCTCGATGCCTGGCAGTCGAGGGGCGCGAAGTGAGTCGGGAGGGGCAGACCTTCCAGGAGACATCGCCGGTCATCCGGTGGATCAACTTCGTCAAGCTGCCCCATACGCTGTTCGCGCTGCCGTTCGCTCTGCTGGGTGTGCTGGCGGCGTCCCGGGTTGCACCGGTGACCGGTCGCACCGTCGCGCTCGTGGTGGTGGCCTTCACCGCCGCGCGGTTTGCGGCCATGGGTTTCAACCGCATCGCCGATCGCGTTGTCGATGCCCGCAACCCGCGGACGGCGGCGCGGGAGATTCCGCGCGGCACCATCACCGTGGCGCAGGCCTCCGTGGCCGTCGTGCTGGCCGCCGCACTCTTTCTCGGCGCCGCCGCGCTGCTCAACCCGCTGTGCCTGGTGCTGGCGCCGGTCGCGCTGGCCTGGATCCTGACCTACTCCTACGCCAAGCGGTTCACGCACTGGCCGCAGCTCTGGCTGGGTCTGTCGCTGGCCATCGCGCCGGTCGGCGGATGGCTGGCCGTGACCGGCGCCTGGAGCGAGCCGTGGTGGCTGCTGCTCGCCATCACCCTGGCCGTGGCGACCTGGGTGGCCGGCTTCGATGTCTTCTACGCCCTGCCGGACGAAGCGTTCGATCGCGGCGAGGGACTGCGCAGCGCGGTGGTCCGGCTGGGTCAGCGTCGGGCGATCCTGTTCGCCAAGCTGCTGCACGGGGTGACGATTCCCATGCTGGCGCTGTTCGGCTGGGGCGCGGGATTCGGGCTGTGGTACTTCGTCGGCGTGGTGGTTGCCGCGGCGATCCTGGCCTGGGAACATCAGCTCGTGAAACCGGGCGATCTCTCCCGGCTCGATGCGGCGTTCTTCACGATGAACGGGGTGATGAGCATCACGGTTTTCGTCTTCGCGCTGCTTGATCGGGTAGTAGCGTGAGGTGTTCGCTGGCGGGGTGGGCTGCTGGGGAGGGGGCAGGTGCTCCCTCCGCCGACTGCGCATCGCCTCTCGGCAGGAGTGCCGCCTCCGTCGGCGATGCAAGGCCGGCTCCGGGACACCTGCCCCCTCCCGTTCACCGACTATTCCAGGACACCGGCGCCGGGCCAGATCGCTCGAAGCCGACCTTGCGTTGCCGACGGCGAGCTTCGGCTCGCCAGGAGGCGACGAGTGGGAGGCGCAGAGCGTGTCTGGCCCGGCGTCGGCGTGTGAACCACCAGGATATCGACGGAGTACCAGGATGACCCCACCCCTTGTGTTCGCCATCACCGGCGCATCCGGCGCGCCGTACGCCGTCCGGCTGCTCGCGGTGCTGGTCGCCCACCGCGTGCCGGTCGAACTGATCATCTCGTCGCATGGGTGGCGCCTGCTGCAGACCGAAGCCGGCATTGCCGACGAAGCGGCTCTGCGTGCGGCCACCGGTGGCGACTGGGGCACGGTCACCCTGATGCCCAACGATGACCGGGGCGCCCGCTGCGCTTCGGGCTCCCACCGGACCCTCGGCATGGTGGTGTGCCCCTGTTCGATGGGGACGCTTGCCGCGATCGCCACGGGCAGTTCGCGGTCTCTGATCGAACGGACGGCGGATGTGATGCTCAAGGAGCGGCGCCGTCTCATCGTGGTGCCGCGCGAGATGCCGCTCTCGCTGGTGCACCTCCGGAATCTGACGGCAATCACCGAGGCCGGGGCCATCGTGCTGCCGGCCGCGCCCGGCTTCTACCATCGCCCCGAGCGGATCGACGATCTGGTCGATTTTGTGGTGCAGCGGGTGCTCGATCAGGTCGGGCTGGACATCACCATCGCGCCGCGCTGGGAGGGCTGAGCCGATGCGTCTCGGCGTGATTTCCGACACCCACGGTCTGCTGCGGCCGGAGGTCTTCGAGGCCTTTGCCGAAGTGGATCACATCCTCCACGCGGGGGACATCGGCTCGCTCGACATTCTGACCGAGCTGGAGGCGATCGCGCCGGTGACAGCCGTCTACGGCAACACCGATGGCTTCGAGCTGCGGGGCCGCCTGCCGGCCGTGGCGCAGATCGAACTGGACGGCTTCCGCATCGTGGTGACGCACGGCGATCAGTTCGGTCGCGGCGTCACCGCCGAAGCGCTCAATGAGGCCTTCCCCGAGGCAGAGATTCTGGTGTATGGACACACACACATTCCCCGGCTGGAACTGGTCGATGTAGTGGTGACGGCCATGAATCCTGGGAGTGCCGGCCCCCGCCGCTTCGACATTCCGGCATCGGTGGGCATTCTGGAGCTTGAACCCGGTATTCCCCCGCGGGGTCGGCTGCTGCCGCTGACCGCAGCGGACGAGGACTAGGCGTCGCCCCAGACCGTCAGCGGCGTGGTGCGGCGCCAACTGTCGGGATGATTCCGGAACCACGACAGCACCAGCAGACGCTGGAGCCACTGTTCCATCGAGAGGTTGGCCTCGGGCGTGACCGGACGGGCGAGTTCGTCGCGCACCACGGCAGCAAAGGCCTCGCGTTCGAGCGGCGAGACCGGATCGGGATAGCAGGCGCGGACCTCGCCGTGGCGGATCAGGTAGATGCGATCGTCGCCGTGCGTACCCGGATCGCGCCAGGCAAAGGTGAGCAGCTCCATCGCGGCCCGCGCCCGGGATCCCGCGGCCAGCAGCCATTCCAAGGTCTCGAACTTCTCCCGCCACCGGATGGCCGCATCGTAGTGGCCGAGGTCGGCATGCCGCGTCATCTCGGCGATGATCCGGCCGAACGGTGCCACCGAGCGTCCGTCGCAGAAGGCGGCCGCCAGTCCCGCCCGCTCGGCGTAGGCAGCCTGGTCGGGACGGGCGCAGGGGGCGAGACAGGTACCGAAGTCGGCTCGCGGACAGGCGGCGCGCACCGGTGGCGTGAAGAGATCGCCCTGGACGCCTTCGACGCCACGGAGCGCGAGACGGCAGTCGCGCAGGCCGAGCAGGTCGGAGAGTACCCGCGCGGCCTCGGCGGTGCGGGTGGGCGAGCGGAACGGGCCGTAGCGGAGCCCGGCAGGTGCCTCGGGCGTGGTGGTCGTCAGCAGGCGCGGGTAGGCCTCGTCGGTCAGCACCAGGAAGACCTGCCGGCGGGTCCGGTTCATCGCCACGTTGTACGGCGGGCGATGTTTCCGGATCAGGGTCAACTCGGTCAGCGCAGCGGCGAATTCCGAGTGGGTGTACTCGAACTGGATGTCGGCGGCGGCGTGAAGGATCCGGGCGGCTTTGTCGTCGGGGTAGGTGGCGCGAAAGTAGGAGAGCAGCCGGGTCCGCAGGGCCCGGGCCTTCCCGACGTACAGAATGCGCCCTCCCGCGTCGATCATCCGGTACACACCGGGACGATCGGCCGCCAGGCGTTGCACCCGGAAACGGAGGGCGTCGCGGTCAGTGGCGGGCAGCGGGAGGGCGAGCGCGGTCACGCCGGAAGATAGGTCGGGCGGGCCGGTGCGGGCTGCGCTTCCCGCGTGGTGGTCTGGTCGGGACCGTCTGGTGCGGTCCCCACAGGGCTACCGCGTGATTCTGGCCAGGACTGCCCCGCCAGCGGCAAGACTGAGCAGGAAGGCCACTCCCCACCACACGGGGCTGGAGGCGTCGCCAACTACCCGGATACATCCGGCGAGCACCAGCACCGCCACCGCACCGGCCAGGGCCGACCCAATGTTCCACCGACGGGCGCTCGCCGAGCGGTGACGGCCGCCCCACCACAGCGCGAACAGCAGGAATCCCATCCACGAGAGAATGGCGGGCACCACCGCTGGCCCCTGTCGGTTCAGCCGACTCGGCAGGCTCTCCCCAGTTGATTGGGTCGCCCAGGACAGCAGATCGATCACGGCGGGTAGACCGTACCATGCCAGCAGGAAGAGCACGGTGGAGGCGAGTTGCGCCCGGCGGCTCGTGAGGTCGAGTTCAGGCTGCGTCAGCATTGCATTCCGTAGTCCGCCATCTGCGCCCACACCTCAGCCGTCTGGGCGGAGGACACTGATCTCCGCCTGCTGAACGACCTGGCGCTCTCCCTGGGTGATGGTGAGCTGAACCCGGTAGTTGCCGGGGCGGAGCTTGTCGGGAAGTTGCATGCTGCGGGTCCATTCGACAGCCGCTCGACCGGGAGGCTGGTCGTCGAAGTGGAAGGTCGTGCGGGTCGGAGTGTCGCCGCGACGCGGTGGCGCGAGTTCTTCGAGATCGATTTGCGTGCGATAGGCGACTTCGGGCTGGAGCCCGGCAATCTGCGTGAAGACGGAGACTGCGGCGCCAGCCTTCCATTCCCGGCTCGGGTTCATCGGGATTGCCCCCGAGGCGGAAGGCCAGGTCATGGATCTCTCTGGAGCACCCAGGACGACACCGTTGAGTCGGAGGGCCGGGCTGTTCGGGTCGGCAATGGTGAGGTCGTCGAAGACGAGCGTGGCCCCGCGTCGACCGTCGTCCTGCGTCAGGGTGAGGGCGATACCCCAGGTACCCGGCGGGAGCGGCAGCTCGGCGATCAGACTCAACCAGACGGTGGATCGCCCCATCGGGGTAGAGCCGCACATCGTACCGGCGTCCGTCCGAAGGAACATCAAGTCCAGGTCCGCCATCGCGCCTCCTCGCACTGTACACCGCGCCACCACCGGGTCGCCGAAGGGGATGCTCAGGTTGCGGAGTGAGTCATGGCGGACGACAGCACCGGTGGACGCGTTGACGGCCAGGAGAGTGGCCTTCAGTCGGTAGCCGACCCGGTTCTCCATCACGGCATCCCGCATCAGTTGGGGCTGACCAAAGGTGATCGCCACGACACCGACTGGCTGCTCACGCTGAAGTGCGTAGGCCGTCCCGCGGATTCTGAAGGTCGGATCGAACCGGAGCACATTGGTGAGCGCCTCGGCCACTGGCGCATTCGCCTCGATCCATCCCGTCGAGTGGATCCCCGATACCTCGGCGATGGACTTGGCAAGTGGTTTGGGAAGCGCACGGTCGAGCAGGTGGGTCCAGGCGGCCCGTCCGACGGTCGACGTGTCCCGCCCGGCCTCCTGCAGCCAGGTGTCGGTCGTCGCTCCGTGTTCCTCGGCGGCACGGATCTGTGTGATGGCAAGCAGTGCCGGAGCGACTCCCTCACGGGTGGCGGCGAGAGTGAGGAGACGGCGGGCGGAGTCGGCGCGCGTGGCCAGTCCTTCGTCGTCGAGGACGCTCTGGGCCAGCAGGAGGTAAGGAACACCCCACTGCGGGCGTTCATTCACCACCTGCCGGATGCGCTTGACAGCCTCCTGTTCAGCCGGGAGCCGCACGCGGACCTCATCCGGCTTCCACTGCCGGTTGCGCTCGATCGCGATGTCTCGCTGATCCGGGACGACCAGCGGGACCTGAGCCTGCCGCAGGAGGAAGACCGCCTCGCAGAGGCGCTGGGCGGGGCGGGCTTGTCCGTCGCAACGCCGCTCTGGTGGGACAGTTCCCGAGGGTACAGCCATGCCTTCCGCCAGGATCGTCTCGATGAAACGGATCTCGGCGACCGGGGTCTGCTGAGCAGGCAGTGCGGCGGGGAGCAGCGCCCAGGCCATGGGCATCAGACACAACCAACGCATGGAGCTTCTCCAGGGCAAAGTGACTGGACAGGTCCGATTCAAGATGCGGTGGCGCCTGGTCTCGGGCAAGGCGCGGACAATGCTCACCGCTGACACCGCCAGCAGAACACCGTCCCGCGCGCGTCGATCTCGTGGGTGCCCGCCAGCCGGGTCCCGCAGTGGCGGCAGGGCTCACCCTCCCGGCCGTAGACGAAGAGCTCGAGCTGAAAACCGCCCGGTGACCCGGTACTGGTCACGTAGTCGCGGAACGAAGTGCCTTCGGCCTCGATGGCCGCCGTGAGAATGCGCTGAATGGCACCGTGCAGTGCCACAAGCTGAGTGTCCGGCACATCGCACGCGGCGCGCGACGGATCAATGCCCGCCGAGAACAGTGCCTCGCTGGCGTAGATGTTTCCGACACCTACCACCACGCGCTGATCCATGATCACCTTCTTGATTGCGGCGCGGGATTTGGTCACCCGTTCGACAAATCGCTCCGCCGTGAATTCCGGGTCGAGCGGTTCCGGCCCGAGTCGTTCAGCGAACCGGTCCCAGTCGGCGTGGTCGAGCCAGCGCAGGGTGCCGATCCGGCGCACATCGCGGTACACCAAGGTGCCGCCGTCGTCGAGCGCACAGCGCAGCACGGCATAGTGTGCTTCGGCAGGAGACAGGGGACGTTCGTAGACGATCAGCGAACCGGTCATGCCGGGCTGCACGGCCAGCAGCCGGGTGTCGGTGCCGAGGAGCGCATGCTTGGCGCGACGGGTGACTTCGACAATTCGTCGCCCGGACAGCTCACGCAGCAGCGTGTCGGCCGTCACCCCGTCGAGCACATTGTCGTGCGTGAGGGCCACCTGTTCCAGACGACGACCGACCAGCCGCTGCTGGAGCTGGCGGACCAGGGTTTCGACCTCCGGCAGTTCCGGCATCAGGGCCACGCCTCGGCGTCAGCGCCGGGCCGCCTCCCGCCAACCGATGTCGGGACGATACTGCTTGCCGTCAAAGTCGATCCGCTCCGCCGCCTCGCGTGAAGCGCGCTGGGCGTCCTCAAAGGCCGGTGCCATCGCCGTGACCGACAGCACGCGCCCACCGCTCACGACCAGGGACCCGTCGTCCAGCGCCTGCGTCCCGGCATGATAGACCGTCACCTCCGGCGGCAGGTCGGCCGGAATGGCGATGGGCGCGCCCTTCAACGGGGCGTCGGGATACCCGGCCGCTGCCAGAACCGTCGTGACGGCGGCCGCATGGTGGAGACGGACGGCCGGGAGCGGGGCGCCTCGTGCGGCGGCGTCGAGGAGCGCAGTCAGGCCGTGGGCGACCAGCGGCAGAATGACCTGCGTCTCCGGATCGCCGAAGCGGCAGTTGAATTCGATCACCGCCGGTGTCCCGTCCGGGGCAATCATCAGCCCGGCATAGAGCACGCCGCGGAACGGCGCACCGCGCCGCGCCAGTTCGGCCAGCGTCGGGAGGAGGACCTCCTGTTTCACCCGGGCGAGTACGGCCGGCGTGGCGAATGCCACGGGTGCGTAGGCTCCCATACCGCCGGTGTTCGGGCCCCGGTCGCCGGTGAGCAGCCGCTTGTGATCCTGGGCGGCTGGGAGCAGGCATACGTCGGTGCCATTGGTGACCGCCATGACCGACAGTTCCTCGCCTTCGAGAAAGCGTTCGATCAGGACGACATCACCGGCCGACCCGAACTGCCGATCACCCAGCATGGCGGTGACCACCTGCTCTGCCTCCGCCCGGGTGGCGCAGACCACGGCGCCCTTGCCGCCGGCGAGGCCCGAGGCCTTGACCACCAGCGGTTCGGGGTGGGTGCGGACATGCTCGAGCGCGGCGGCGAGATCGGTGAAGGCTGCCGCCGCCGCGGTGGGGACGCCCGCCGCTGCCATGACTGCCTTGGCGAAGACCTTCGACGCCTCGATCTGCGCGGCTGCGGCGCCGGGACCGAACACGTGCCGCCCTTCGGCGCGGAGACGATCCGCCAGGCCGAGGGCCAGCGGCAGTTCCGGACCGACGACCACCAGATCGATGGCGTGCGCATCGGCAGCATCGGCCAGGCGGTCGATGTCGTCCGCCGCGATGGGAAGATTGGTGGCAAAGCTCGCGGTGCCGGGGTTGCCCGGCGCCAGGTACAGCAGGTGATCCGGATTGTCCGTGGCGAGGGCGCGGGCAAGCGCATGTTCCCGCCCGCCACCCCCGACGATCAGCACCCTCATGCGCTGCCTTTCCGCGCATCGTCGAAGGCGTCTTTGGCCCGGTCCGTCGCCCGCTTGGCCGCCGACCGGAACTGCTCGGCGACATCCTTGATCTCGTTGACGTAGTGGGCCGCACCGGCGCGGACATCGTCGGCGATCGGGCGCTCCTGCTGCTCGGCACCGCGCCGAGTGTATTCGCCGCGCAGAATCCGGTCGTAGTCACCCGACTGCACCCAGCGCTGAAGTTCACCGGCGCGGACCGCATGCATCGGGTGGGTGAAGGAGAGCGTGTTCAGGATCTTGAAGATCAGATCGACAGTGTCCTCGGTGACTGCATACTCGTTGGCCTGCTGCAGGAACGGTTCGAGGTTCAGGTCGCCGGGGCGCACGTTACTGGTATTGGCTCCGCCCGCCATCTTCATGAACAGGCGCATGGTCGCGCCAATGTCCTGCGCACCGAGCAACGCGGCGCGGTCGGCCGACAGCTCCGACTTGCGGCTCCACTCCAGAAACGCCAGCCGGATCGGCAGCAGCACAATCGACGCCAGCATGGGCAGCGCCCCCAGCGAGACCAGCATCATGATCTCGGCCATGGTGCGATACAGCGAGTGCCCGCTGATCACATGCCCCAGCTCGTGCGCCAGGAGAGCCCGCAGCTCGTCTTCTTCCAGCAGCTCGAAGGCCGAGGAGTGGATCACGATGAACGGATCGTCGATGCCGTAGGCGCCCGCGTTGAAGATGGGCGTCTGCGTCACGTAGAGTTCCGGCACCCGCTCCCAGCCGAAGGTGGCGCAGTTCTCGACGTGCAGCCCCCAGAGCTGGGGGAACTGGGTGGGACCCACGCGGATGGCGTTGCCCTGGAACAGCAGACGGATGCCGCGTTCGCCACCCAGCCACGCGAGGATCTTGCGGATCACCTCGTCGACGCCGGGGATGGCCCGCAGCGTCTGCAGGGCGGCGCGGTCGGCGGGATGCTCCCACGACACCGCGGCGATCTCGGGGAGGGTCACTCGGGGGCGGGGGGCGGGCAGGGAGGTCATCGGGGACTCACGGTTGAGGTCATCCGATACTACGCGGAAGGGCCAGCGGATGTTTCAGGCTGCATCCAGGTCAGCCTAGAGCCTGGTCGAGATCGGCCTGGAGGTCGGCCACGTCCTCAATGCCGACCGACAGCCGCACCAGCGCGTCGCTCAGACCCATCTCCGCGCGCAGGGCGGCGGGCACCGAGGCGTGGGTCATGCTGGCCGGGTGGCCGATGAGCGACTCGACCCCACCGAGGGACTCGGCCAGGGCGAACAGCCTGGTCGACTCGACCACCCGACGGGCGCGGGCCGGATCGCCCAGTTCGATGGAGATCATGCCGCCGAAGCCGCGCATCTGGCGGGTGGCCAGGTCGTGCTGCGGGTGAGAGGGGAGGCCGGGGTAGTAGACCCGCTGGATGTCCGGGCGATCGGCCAGCCAGCGGGCCAGGGTGAGCGCGCTGGTGTTGTGGGCCTGCATCCGGAGCACCAGAGTCCGCAGGCCGCGCAGGGTGAGCCAGGAGTCCAGCGGTCCCGGGACACCGCCCGCCGCGTTCTGGAGGAAGCCGATGCGTTCGGCCAGGTCGTCCCGGGCAGTGATGAGCGCGCCGCCGATGACATCCGAGTGGCCGTTCAGATACTTGGTGGTCGAGTGCAGCACGATGTCCGCACCGAGCAGGAGCGGCTGCTGGATGATCGGGGTGGCGAAGGTGTTGTCGACCGCGAGCAGGATCCCATGCGCCTGCGCCAGATCCCCGAGGGCGCGGAGGTCCGTGAGGTCCATCATCGGGTTGGTCGGCGTCTCGGCGAAGAGCATCCGGGTGGCGGGGCGCCGGGCGGCATCGACCGCCGCGATGTCGCGCATGTCCACGAAGGAAAAGCTCAGGCCCAGGTGCTGGTAGACCTGCTGCATCAACCGGTAGGACCCGCCGTAGAGATTGCGGCTCACGATCACATGGTCGCCCTGGCGCAGCAGCTTGAGCGTGGTATCGAGGGCGGCGAGCCCCGACGCGAAGGCGAAGCCGTCGGTGCCGCCTTCGAGCGCAGCCAGGGCGCGCTCCAGCGCCTCGCGGGTCGGGTTGCTGGTACGGGCGTACTCGTAGCCGTTCCGGGGCGTGCCGAGCGCGTCCTGTACATAGGTCGAGGTCTGATAGATCGGCGGCATCACCGCCCCGGCCACGGGATCGTCGTGTGCTCCGGCATGAACGGCGAGGGTGCCGGGGCGGTGGTGTGTCGGGGACGTCTGCAGGCGCGTCATTCCAGGTCCGGGCTCGGGAAGGCGGAAGCATAGGGCGCCCTGCGGGTCCGGGCAAGCAGTACGGCGGTCCCGACCCGGTCCGGCGGTTATGTTGTGCGCGACCCTTCGATCACCCGACGAGGCTGACATGTCCGACACGTTGATGATTTCGGTGGCCGGAACCCGCGGACACGTGGGCACCGATCTGACACCCGAACTGGTGGCCCGACAGGCCGCGGCACTGGGCGCCTGGGTTCGCGCCCGGGGCGGGCAGCGGGTGGTGATCGGTCGTGACTCACGCACCTCGGGGGCGATGTTCACCCGGGCCGCCTGTGCCGGGTTCGAGTCGGTGGGGCTGGAGGTGATCGATGTCGGTGTCGTGCCGACGCCGACGGTCCAGCTCGCGGTGGAGTACCACCACGCCGGGGCCGGGCTGATTTTGACGGCCTCCCACAATCCCATCGTCTGGAACGGCCTCAAGTTTCTCGGCAGCGACGGGATCTTCCTGGACGCGGTGGCCGGAGCGGAGGTTCGCGCACTGGCCGATCGCGGCCCCGAACGGGCCGGGTGGGACGGCATCGGCACGGTCCGGGAGGACCCCGACGCCGTCGCCAGACATCTCGACGCCATCCTGGCCCTGCCCGAGATCGATGCGGACGCCATCCGCGCCCGCGGCTTCCATGTGGCCATCGATACCGTCCACGGGGCGGGCGGGCCGATCATCCAGGCGCTACTGGAGCGACTGGGCGTTCGGGTCAGCGGCATCGGACTGACGCCCGACGGGCGGTTCCCCCGGGAACCGGAGCCGCTGCCGGAGCATCTCGGCGATCTGGGCGATCTGGTTCGGCGCGTCGGGGCCGACGTCGGGATGGCCATCGATCCGGATGCGGACCGCCTGGCCCTGGTCGACGAGACCGGGACCCCGATCGGCGAGGACTACACCCTGGCGCTCGCCGTGGGAGCGGTCCTGGCCCGGCACAGCGGGTCGGCGCCGGTGGTGGTCGCCAATCTGTCCACGTCCCTGGTCGTGGAGGATGCGGCGGTCCGGGGCGGCGGGGTTTTCCAGCGGGCTCCGGTGGGCGAGGCCAATGTCGCGGCGATGATCCAGTCAAGCGGCGCCCTGATCGGTGGCGAGGGGAATGGCGGGGTCATTCTGCCCGCCCTCCATGTCGGGCGGGACGCCCCCCTGGCTGCGGCCTTGGTCTTGCAGGAACTGACCCGCCATGGGGAACCGCTCTCGCAACAGATCGGTTCACGTCCCAGGTACGTGATCGTGAAGGCGAAGGTCCCCCGGGGGGGCGAGTTGACCCCACTCTATCAGCGGCTGCGGGAGGTGTTTCCCGATGCGGCGGTGGATACCCGGGACGGACTGCGGCTGGCCTGGAGCGATCGGTGGTTGCATGTCCGCCCTTCGGGGACCGAGCCGATCGTCCGGCTCATCGCCGAAGCACCGACTCGGGACGAAGCAGACGCCATGATTGCCCGGGCGCGCGACGCGCGCTGAGGGCAGGACGCAAGGAGCGAACGGAGCATGTGCGGAATCGTTGGATACATCGGCCCCCGGCAGGCGGCGCCCATCCTCATGGAGGGGCTGCGCCGGATGGAGTACCGCGGCTATGACTCGGCCGGCGTCGCCCTGCTGAACCAGGGGGGCCTCGATGTCCGGAAGGCGGCCGGGAAGCTCTCGGTGCTGGCCGGAGAACTGAAGGGCCGGATGCCCGCCGGGACGGTCGGCATCGGCCATACCCGCTGGGCTACCCACGGGGCACCGACCACGCCCAACGCCCATCCGCACACCGACCGCGACGGCCGCATCGCCGTGATCCACAACGGGATCATCGAGAATGCCTCGGCCATCCGCAAGATGCTCATCGCCCGTGGGCACCAGTTCCGCTCCGAGACCGACACCGAGGTGCTGGCGCATCTGATCGGGGTCTTCTACGAAGGCAATCTGGAAGAGGCGGTGGCCTCGGCGCTCCGCGATGTCGATGGCGCCTACGGCATTGCGGTGATCTCCACCGAGGAGCCCGACGTGCTGGTCGCTGCCCGCAACGGCTCGCCCATCCTGCTCGGCATCGGGGAAAACGAGTGGTTCGTGGCCTCCGACGCGTCGGCCATCCACGAGCACACCCGGTCGGTGGTCTACCTCGACAATGGCGAGATGGCCATTCTCTCGCGCGAGGGCTGGCGGGTGCGCACCCTCGATGAGGGCGAGGTCGACAAGCCGATCAACCAGATCGAATGGGATCTGGCGGCCATCGAGCGCGGCGGCTTCGAGCACTTCATGCTCAAGGAGATCTACGAGCAGCCCGAGAGCCTCGAGAACACCATGCGGGGGCATCTGCTGGAGGAGGACGGCAACGTCCGCGTCTTCGGCCTCCGGATGAACGACGAGATGATCAAGGGGATCCGCCGGATCATCATCACGGCCTGCGGCACCTCCTGGCACTCCGGCCTGATCGGCAAGTACCTGCTGGAGGAACTGGCGCGCATCCCGACCGAGGTCGAGTACGCCTCCGAGTTCCGCTACCGCAATCCAATCGTCGATGAGCACACGCTGGTCATCGCGATCTCCCAGTCCGGCGAGACGGCCGACACGCTGGCCGCGCTCAAGGAGGCCAAGCGCCGGGGCGCGCGGGTGATCGGGCTGGTCAATGTGGTCGGCTCCACCATTGCCCGCGAGGTCGACGGCGGGCTGTATCTGCGCTGCGGTCCCGAAGTCGGTGTGGCCTCGACCAAGGCCTTCACCTCCCAGGTGGTGGCGCTGGTGCTGGTGACGCTCCGCTTCGCCCGGCTCACCCAGATGTCGCTGCTGGAAGGGCGCCGCTACATCGAGGCGCTGGCGCGGCTGCCGCAGCAGGCTCAGGAGATTCTCGATCGGGCTTCGGAAGTGGAGGAACTGGCGGAACGCTTCGCCGATGCCACCAATGCGCTCTATCTGGGACGGGGGGTGAACTTCCCGGTGGCGCTCGAAGGCGCGCTCAAGCTGAAGGAAATCTCCTACGTCCACGCCGAGGGCTATCCCGCCGCCGAGATGAAGCATGGGCCCATTGCGCTGATCGACGAGAACATGCCGGTGGTGGTGGTCGCGCCGCGCGACGCGGTCTATGGCAAGATCGTCTCGAATGTGCAGGAAGTGCGGGCCCGTGGCGGCAAGGTGATCGCCATCGTCAATCAGGGCGACGAGGAAATCCGCAAGCTCGCCGAGGCGACGTTCATCGTGCCGGAGACGCTGGACCTGCTGACGCCCGTACTCACCAGCATTCCGCTCCAGCTCTTCGCCTACTACGTGGCGCTGCGGCGGGGCTGCAACGTCGATCAGCCGCGCAATCTGGCCAAGTCGGTCACCGTCGAGTGACCGTGTCGGCCGGACGGGTCATCCCGTCCGGCCGACGCCCCGTCAGTTCGGACGGACGAATTCGACGTCCAGTTGGATCTTGACTTCATTGCTCACCATCACGCCACCAGTCTCCAGCATCTGATTCCAGGTCAGGCCGAAGTCCTCGCGCAGGAAACTGCCGCGGGCACTGAAGCCGGCCCGCGTGTTGCCCCAGGGATCGGGGTGTTGTCCGCCGCTCTCCGCCGAGAGGGTGATCGACCGGGTGACATCCCGGATGGTCAGGTCGCCGGTGAGGGTGAAGGTCCCGGATGGGTCGCCTTCAAGCGACCGACCGACGAAGGTCAGCGTCGGGAACCGCTCCACGTCGAAGAAGTCGGCAGACCGCAGGTGAGCGTCGCGCTGTTCATTGCGCGTGTCGATCGAGGCCGCCTGGATGGTGACAGCCAGGGCGAAGTCGTTCGGTCGGGCGTCGTCATAGGTCAGGGTGCCCTCGACCTCGGCGAAGCGGCCCCGGACGGTCGCAACCATCAGATGGCGAACCGCAAAGTCGATATTGGTGTGGGAGGCATCGATCTGCCAGGGTGTTGCGTGGGACATGGTGTACTCACAGCGGAAGGTGGAGCCCCGAAACCTCCGGGACAGGACAGTCAGTCATCGAACAACAGGATTGTCCTCCGTTCGGTTCCCGACCCCGGTTGAGCGCCCCGCTATCTTCCCCGCCAACCGTCAACGGGAGCGGGCTGATGCGTGTCGTGGTACAACGGGTTCGGGAAGCGAGCGTGAGGATCCGGTCGCTGGTGGTGGGCGAGATCGGGGTCGGCTATCTGCTGCTGGTCGGGTTCACCCCCGGCGATACGCTGGCCGAAGTCGACTGGATGGTCGACAAGGTGCTCGGTCTGCGCCTCTTCAGCGACGCCGAGGGCAAGATGAATCTCGATCTCGCTGCCGTCGATGGGCGCCTGCTGGTGGTGTCGCAGTTCACCCTGTACGGCGATGCCTCGCGGGGACGTCGGCCCTCGTTCATCACCGCGGCCCATCCCGATCAGGCCATTCCCCTGTATGAGGCCTTCGTGGCCCGGCTCCGGGCGCGGGTCATGGTTGCCACCGGCGAGTTCGGGGCCGACATGCAGGTACACCTCGTCAATGACGGCCCGGTCACCCTGCTGCTGGAGCGCACCGCCGGATGATGCCGACCGTGGTACTGGCATCGGCGTCGCCGCGGCGACGGCAGTTGCTGGAGATGCTGTCGATTCCGCATCTCGTCGCGCCCGCCCATGTGCAGGAAATCCCGCTGCCCCGCGAGACACCGGCGGCGTACTCCCGTCGCCTCGCCCGGGACAAGGCGCGCGCAGTGCCTGGAGAACTGGTCCTGGGGGCGGATACCATCGTCGTGCTCGACGGGGTCATCCTGGAAAAGCCTGCCGACGATGCCGATGCGCTGCGGATGCTGACGGCTCTGCAGGGGCGGACCCACCAGGTCATCACGGCGGTCTGCCTGATCGCCCGCGGGGTAGAACACCACGCCATCGACGAGACGCTGGTCACCTTCCGCGCCTGTGATGAGGTCATGCTCCGCGACTACATCGCCACCGGCGAGCCGCGGGACAAGGCCGGTTCCTACGGCATCCAGGGATGGGGAGCCGCGCTGGTGGAGCGGATCGAGGGCGACTTCTTCAGCGTGATGGGGTTGCCGGTGCGTCTGGTGCTGCAGTTGCTGGCGGATGCGGGCGTGGCGTACCGGTTTGGGGGGGCGTAGGGCGGGCGGTCGTCACGGTGGGATCACGCATGGCCTGTACGGATCGTCGCCGTCCATTGGGGTGCGTAGGGGCGACCGGCGGTCGCCCGGTATGGTGGGATCTCGCATGGCCTGTACGGATCGCCCCTACATCGGATGCATACGGGCGACCGCCGGTCGCCCCTACAATCGCTCCCGGGGCGGGAACGAACTCTTGCCGTCCATTGGGATGCATACGGGCGACCAGCCGGTCGCCCCTACACCCTACAATCGTTCCCGCCGCCCCTCCCCCTCACGCCCCCTCCCGCGCCAACCCCATCGCTGTCAGCACGGCCGCCGCTTTCACCCGCGTTTCCTCGAGTTCGTGCGCTGGCACGGAGTCGGCCACGATGCCCGCGCCGGCCTGGACCCAGGCGCGTCCCGGTGTGAAGATCGCCGTCCGGATGGCGATCGCGGTATCGAGCGTTCTCGCTCCGTATCCGACATAGCCGACGGCTCCGGCGTAGGGGCCGCGTCGGGTGGGTTCCAACGCGTCGATGATCTGCATGGCCCGCACCTTGGGGGCGCCGCTCACGGTGCCTGCCGGGAAGGCCGCCGCGAAGGCGTCGAGGGCATCGAGGTCGGCGCGCAATTGGCCGCGCACTTCACTGACCAGGTGCATGACCTTCGAGTACCGCTCAACGATCATCTGGTCCACCACGCGGACAGTCCCGTACTCGGCGACACGTCCCACGTCGTTCCGACCCAGATCGAGCAGCATGAGGTGTTCGGCGCGCTCCTTCGGATCGGCCAGCAGTTCCGCTTCGAGCGCGGCATCGTGGGCCGCGTCGTGCCCGCGCGGGCGGGTGCCCGCGATCGGCCGGACGGTGACCTCCCCCTGCTCGACCCGGACCAGCACCTCGGGTGATGCCCCCGCCAGCGTGATCGGGCCCAGGCGCAGGTAGTAGGAATAGGGCGCTGGGTTGAGGGCCCGCAGCCACCGGTAGGTCAGCCACGGGTCGGGCGGTGGGGCCACGTCCAGCCGTCGGGAGAGAACGATCTGAAAGGCATCGCCGGCCGCGATATACTCCCGGCACCGCGCCACCCCGGCCTCGAAGACCTCCGGGGCCATCGGGGCCGTGGTGGGGATCTGCCGCACCGACTCCGGCCAGCGCAGCGGCGCCTGGTAGGAGGAGACCGCCAGACGGTCGAGCCAGTCGTCGCAGCGCGCTGAGGCGGCGGCGAGGCGTTGAGTCAGTTCGTCGTCGCTGCTGTCGGTCGAGACCGTGATGTTGGCAATCACGATGGCCCGATGGAAGAGATGGTCCAGCACCAGCAGCGTGTCGGTGACCATCACCACCGCATCGGGGAGATCGCGGTCGTCGGGTGGCGCATCGGGGAGCGATTCGATCGTCCGCACCACGTCGTAGCCCCAGAAGCCGACGGCTCCCCCCGTGAAGCGCGGCAGGTCCGCGGCCTCGAGTGGACGATCGGCGGCCAGCAGCGCCCGCAGATGGTCGAGTGGCGGCGGAGCATCCGGCACCGGCGACCACTCTCCCCGGTGCCAGCTATCGCAGGAGCTGTTGCGGTACCGGTAGACGGCGCTCGGCTCGGTGGCGAGGAAGGTGTACCGCGCCCAGCGCTCGCCGCCTTCGAGAGATTCGAGCAGGAAGCCGTACTCGCCGCGATGCACCTTGCCGAACGCCGAGACGGGGGTGTCGCCGTCGAGGACGACGGTACGGATGCAGGGCACGCGGGTGTACCCGGCATCTGCCGCAGCGCGGAGCGAGGCCAGTGTGGGCGGGATATGAGCAGTCATGTCGGCAGGCGCCTGGGAGCGACCACGGTGTAGCGTCCGGGGCCGGTGAGGGTGGATCGAAGGACGTCCGAGGCCGGGCGCTGCGGCCCCAGCGGGATCAGACGACCATCGTCGGCATGTCGGACCACCAGCAGCGCTTCCTCGAAGGTCCGCGCCGACGGGTAGGTGGCCAATGCGGCGGTCGGTTGCCCGAAGTGCCGGGCATAGGAGAAGGACAGGGTGGTCGCCGGTGTGAGCGTTCCCGCGAGATCGATGGTCACGCTGTACTCGCGCGGCACCGGCCGCAGGTCGATCCGCAGGGAATCGTCGAGCGCGGCCGTGCTGTCGGCCGGGATGTCGAGCAGCAGGAAGACGTCGTAGTCCGGGGCGGGGTAGCGCATGATGATGCGGCGTCCCTGCCGACGTGAGAGCGTCACCGTCGTGTCGGCGACGCCCGGTCCGCCGCGCTCCAGGACCCACACGGCCTCGGGCGACAGCGGTGGCCCCGCCACCAGTGCGGCGATGCGTGCCGCAGTGCTGCGGGGCCCGCTGATGCGACCGGCCAGGCACCCGGTCACGGCGGTCGCGAGCAGCAGCAACGCCCCTATCTTCCGGCCATGATGAGCCCACTGCGCCGCTGTCTGTTCCTGCTGCTCCTCACGCCGTGGCCCGTGGTCGCCCAGACCTGGCTGCCCGGCGATGCGGTGCCCCAGGTGGTTCGGGCCAGTCTGCGGCGTCAGGCGCGCGACGCCGATACGGCGCTCACCAACTGGCGGGCCACCGCGGATGGGCAGGTGCGCACGGTCATTGTCGTCGATCAGGGTCAGGGCCCCCGGGAACGGTTGATGAAACTTGATTCGCTCACTGTGGAAGTGTACGGGGAGATCCCGACCCGGAGCAAGCAGGTCATCACCCAGTGGCGCGAAATCTCCTTCCTCCCCAACCGGATTGTCTACCACCGCGACCACCTCGGCATCGTCGCCAACGACTTCGGCCAGACCATCCGGCTCGGCGAGGGCGACGAGGTCCGGGACATCATCCATCCGCTCACCCCGCAGGGCGCGACCCACTACCGCTTCGCCCCGGGCGATACGGTGCGGATCCGGACGCATCGCGGCGAGACCCAGGTCGTCGCCATCGCGGTCCGGCCGGCCGACCCCGAGGCACCCGGCACCGTCGGGACCCTGTATGTCGACCAGACCCGCGATGAGCTGATCCGCTTCGAGTTCACCTTCACACCGGCCTCCTACATCGACCGGACCGTGCGTGACATCACCGTCTCGCTCGAATCGGCACTGCTCGAGTCCACGCACTGGCTGCCCTGGCGCCAGTCGATCGTCATCCGGCGGGAAGATCCGCGCTTCGAACTGCCGACCCGCACGGTGCTGCGGGCCGACTGGGAACTGCGCGACTACCGGTTCAGCGAGCGGCAGCCGCCGGAGTTCTTTGCGGGACGCCTGATTGCCGGCCCGCTCCGGGCACCCCGCGACACGGTGGGCGCCCTGCCGCTGCTGCCCGAGGCGGCGGTGCTTCCGTCGGTCGAACGCGATGTCGAGCAGATCCAGGCCGCCGCCTCGGCCATGCTGGCGGGCCGCGCCCTCGATGGGCTGAACGCGGTGCGCACCGCGCTGGCGGGTTACCACGACCTGCTGCACGTCAACCGCGTGAGCGGCGTCACGCCCGGGTACGGCCTGCGTTTCCCGCTGCGTCACCGCATTACGGCGCGCGTCCATGGTGCCTATGGTCTGTCCGATCACCGGGGATACTTCCGCCTGGGGATTGACGGCCCGCTCGGTGAGGGGGGCTGGGGTGTCGGCGTGTCGCGCCAGTTGCGTGATGTCGCCGACCAGTCCGGCACCTCCCCGATGCATGCCTCGGTGGCCGCCCTGGCAGGCGATGGCGAGTCGGCCGATTGGGTGCTGCTGGAGCGGGCGGCGATCCGCTGGCGAGGTCCGGCAGGGGGGACCCGGCTCACGGTCGAACTGGCCCGGGAGCGGCCGATCAGCGTGGTCACCGCCTTCGCCCCCTCGCGCCTGCGGTCCAATCCCGCCCTGGGCGCGGCGCCCCAGACCGTGCTGCGGTTCGACCTCGACCACCTGGCCCCGAACGGACTCGGCTGGCAGGGACGCCTGGAGGCGGGGCAGGGCACGGATCCCTGGTTGCGTGCTGCCGCGCACTGGCAGGGGCGCGTCGGGCGCTGGGAGGGCCGGATCGACGGGGGGATCGGGACCGACAGGCTCCCGGCCTATCGCAGCTTCGTGCTGGGCGGGATCGGGAGTTTGCCCGGTGTGCCGCATCGGGCCATTGGCGGGCGCCGGAGCCTGCGCGCCGAGGTGGGGTATGGCCTGCCCGTGGCGATTCCGCTGCCGATCCCGCGCGGATTGCCCTATGGCGGGATGGCCCGCCGGGTCACCCTGCCATCGCGCCTGGTCCCGTTCCTTGCGGCGGGCGTGGCAGGTGGCGACCTGCCTTCTGTCCCCTGGCGGGGGCGGGGGAGCATTGAGCCGGTGGCCGGGCTCCGCCTGGATCTGTGGGGGGATCTGCTGCGGGTCGAGGGCGGTGTGGCGCTGCGGCACGGCCGGGCGGCGTTCCTGATCGACATCCACCCCGACTGGTGGCCGATCTTCTGACGGTGGCCCGCATCTCGCAAGGGACCTACTTTAGGACTGGTCAGGTCCAGTCCCGGTTCCCTTCTCGACGTTCGGACGGCACGCGTGGCAACTCATAGCGACGAATGGATGCGGGCGATCATCGCCCCGATGCTCCCGGCAGACACCCTGGCCGGTCTGGGCGATGGCGATGGCAAGCATACGCTCTGGGAACGGGTGGTACAGGCCCGACTGGTGGCGGACGAGACCATTGTCGAGGCTGTCGCGGAGCGCTCCCGCCTCCCAGTGGCCGATCTGCAGCAGTCGACCGAAGCGGCCCGCGACGCCCTGCCTGAAGTGCTGGCGCGCCGCTATGGCGTCCTACCCCTGCTGCACAACGAACATCGTCTTGAGGTTGCCACCAGCAATCCCTTCGATCTCGGCGCGGAGCAGGCCCTGGCCTTCGCCACCGGTCTCGAGATCCGGATGGCCATTGCCTCGCCGCTGCGGATCAGCGAGCGGATCGACGAACTGTACCGCGGCATGGCGCACGGGCGGAGTGTCACGGATCTGCTCGAAGGCATGGGCGACATGGAGGTCACCGAGCTCGTCGACGGTGACGACGCCGACGACCACATGGACGAGGCGGGCTCCCAGCCCATCATCAAACTCGTCAACGTGCTGCTGACCGACGGCATCACCTCGCGGGCCAGCGACATCCATATCGAATCGGGCGAGCAGTCGGTCCTGGTCCGCTACCGGATCGACGGTGTGCTGCGGCACGCCATGACCATTCCCCGCAAGGCCGGCATGCCGCTCATTTCCCGCATCAAGATCATGTCGGGACTTGATATTGCCGACCGGCTGCGACCCCAGGATGGCCGGGCCCGCATTGCCGTCGGCGGCGACCCGACCGACCTGCGCATCTCCACGCTGCCGGCCACCCACGGCGAGAAGGTGGTCATCCGCGTCCTGTCGTCGCGCACGACCACGCTGTCGCTCGATGCGCTCGGTCTCTATCCCGACGAGCAGGTGACCATCCGCAGCATCCTCGAGAACAAGGAGGGGATCTTCCTGGTCACCGGGCCGACCGGCTCCGGCAAGACCACGACGCTCTACTCCTGCATCCGGTCGATCCAGGGTGAGGGGATCAACATCGTCACCGTTGAGGACCCGGTGGAGTACCGCTTGGGGCAGAACATCGTCCAGGTACAGACCAATGAGAAGCAGGGACTGACCTTCGCGGCGGCGCTGCGGTCGATTCTCCGGCAGGATCCCGACGTGGTGCTGGTCGGCGAGATCCGCGACATGGAGACCGCGCAGATCGCCGTCCAGGCCTCGCTGACCGGCCACCTGGTGCTCTCGACACTGCACACCAACGACGCGCCCAGCACGGTGACCCGTCTGGTCGACATGGGCATGGAGCCGTTCAAGATCGGCGCGGCCCTGCGCGGCATTCTGGCGCAGCGCCTGATGCGCCGCCTCTGTCCGGCCTGCCGGACACCCATGTCGCCGGAAGAGGTCCCCCTGCGGCTGCAACCGCACCTCCCGGTCGGCGCGCCGCTCTGGAAGGCGGTCGGGTGTCCGCAGTGTACCCAGACCGGCTACCGCGGGCGGTTCTCGATCGTCGAAATCCTGGTGATGAATCCGGAACTGGAGCGGCTGGTCGGCAACAATGTCACCAGCGACCGGATTGGGGAAGCGGCCAGGGCCGCAGGCATGGTCACCCTCTTCGAATGCGGGCTCCGCCATGTGCTCGACGGGCACTCCACTACGGAGGAGCTGCTGCGGGTGACCGACCCGCCGTCCGAACGGAGCGGACAGCCCAGGGAAGCGGCTGCGCCAGTGTCACCACCGGTGACGACTCCCATGACGGTGCCGGTGAGTCCGGCCGCTCCGGTTGCGGTACCCAGTCCCGGGGCCCTGCTCGACGACCTCGAATTGCTGGATGATCCCGGCAGTGGCCTGGTCACCGATGCGGCGGAAGCCAAAGCCACGATTCTGCTGGTCGAAGACGAGGACACCCTGCGTCGGGTGATGCGCGATCTGTTGGAGCAGGAGGGCTTTGCCATCTGCGAGGCCCGCGATGGCGCTGAGGCGCTGGAACAGGTGGATCGCTTCAATCCCGACCTGATGATTCTCGACCTGAATCTGCCCAATGTCGACGGCTACACCGTGCTGACGCAACTGCGGTCGCACGCGCGCACGCGGGACCTGCCGGTGCTGGTGCTCTCGGCCCGGGGCGATGAGGACAACGAAGTGCGGGTGCTGCGGCTGGGGGCCACGGACTTCCTGACCAAGCCCTTCAGGCCCCGGGCACTCGCGGCGCGGCTGGATGCGATTCTGTCACGGAGCCGGGGGCTCGGCTGAAGAGGCCCTCGGGGCGGGGGGTCTACTCCCGCACCGTCTCCCGATGCGTGGCGACATTCTCCGGCGGTGCGTTGGGCTTGACCCGGACCGATTTCGCCGGAATCCCCACATTGACGTGATAGGGCCGGACGCTCTTGGTGGCCACGGCGCACGCGCCGACCATGCCGTTTGCGCCGACCCGGACCCCCGCCAGCACCGTGGCGTGATAGGTGATCCGCACATCGTCTTCCAGCACCGTCGGCAGCGTGGTCACATCCCGCTGATCGACGATGCTGTGCGTGTGGGAATAGATGTTGGCATAGTCGGAGATCGAGACGCGGTTGCCGAGTCGGATGCCGCCGCGGTCGTCGAGCAGGACATGGCGGTGGACCACCACGTTGTCGCCGACATCCATGCCGTAGCCGAACGAGAACTCGACATGCTGGAAGCACTTGAACCCGGTGCCGACGCGCTGGAAGATGTAGCCCGCCAGCAGGCGGCGGAACTCGATGCCCAGCGCGATGGCCTGCCCGCCGATCGGCAGCCGATCGAAGGAGTACCAGAGCCAGAGCAGCGGCTTGACCCGCGCAAACTTGGCCTGATCCACCTCGGCGTAGTACTCGGGCTCCAGCGTGATGTTGGCGGGATCCAGCGCGTCGAGCGCCAGCGCTGACGCGGGCGCAAGCTGCTGCTCGGCGCGCCGTTCGTCCCAGGAGCCCTGGCCCGGATAGGCCAGGTGGAACAGCGTCTCCCGGGTGAGGGCGGGCCAGTCGGCCGGGTCGGCGGCCAGTCGACCGGCAAGATCGGCCAGCCAGGCGTCGCTGTGGCGGCGCATCGCGTCGGGCACCGCGACCTGTCGCAGCGGGCGGAGGGTCACGGCCGACTGCCGGTGGGCAGCGTGTCCCGGACGGCGGAGCCCATGATCCGGGCGCGTTCCGCCTCCAGCCGGGGGAGGATGAGGTCTTCCCAGTCGCGATTGATGGTGCTCTGATAGCTCACGGCAAAGCGGTCCAGCACCGGGATCGGCTGATCGAAGACCACCAGGCCCGCGGCCTGCTCGCGCGCAGCCAACTGCTGATTGGCGAAGCCGGGTGTGAGGGGAATGATGCCGATCGGCTCCAGCCGCCGACTGGGCAGCAGCAGTGCGAGCTGGCGCGGGTCGAAGCGGGTGTTCGGCGCGGTGGCGAAGAAGGTCACCAGCAGCACGCCGCGGGGGCGGATGCGCCCGCCCAGCGTGTCGATCCGGGCCTGCTCGCTGGCGCGGAGCGACGAGAGGGATTGGGCCGCGTCGCTGGCGAGGAGCGGGTAGAGCGAATCCTCGAGCGGCGTTACCCGCAGGTCGAGCGGACCGACGCTGAACCGCAGCGTGATGAAGTCCTGCTTGATCACGCCCCGGCCCAGGAGTGGGTCGCGGCCCTGCGCGACAGCCGGCAGGACCGTTCCCAGCAGCAGGGCGAGCAGTGCAACGAATCTCATCCGGTTCCCTCCCGGGCAGCGTGGAGCAGCGTCTCGGCCAGGGGAGTGATGCCCTGGGCGGTATGGGATGATACGGCATGCACCTGGTCATCCGGGAGGCCGATCTCCTCCGACCGCCGTTTGATGGCCTGATGCCGCTCCCGGGCCGAAAGTTTGTCTGCCTTGGTCAGCACCGCAATGACCGGCCGCCCGGCCTCGATCAGGAGTTCCTGAAAGGCCCGGTCGTCAGCCGATGGCGGGTGCCGGATATCCAGCAGCCAGACCACGCCGGTCAGGGAATCCCGGGTGCGCAGCAGGCGTTCCAGCAGTCGCCGGTAGGCGTCCCGCTCGCCGTGACTGGCTTTGGCAAAGCCGTACCCCGGCAGATCCAGCAGGTAGAATTCGGCCAGACGGAACACGTTGAGCAACTGCGTCTTGCCCGGCGTCTGGGAGACCCGGGCGAGCGCGCGCCGCCCGGTGAGGGCGTTCAGCAGCGACGACTTGCCGACATTGGAGCGCCCGATCAGCGCGAACTCCGGCAGCGGCGGGTCGAGAGGGTGCCTGGGGTCGGGGAAGGAACCGACCAGCGTGACGGGGCGACTGGCGAACGGCGAGGGCTCCTGGGAGCCGGGCCCGCTCAGGCGCCCTTCTTCTGCCGGGCCCGCTCGGTGATGAGCAGCGGCGGGGTGCCCTGGGTGATGGATTCCGGGGTGATCACGACCTCGCGCAGGTCGCCGCGTTCCGGCAGGTCGAACATGGTGTCGGTCATGACCTGCTCCAGGATGGCCCGCAGGCCGCGCGCACCGGTCTGACGCGTGATCGCCTTGTGTGCGGCGGCGCGCAGCGCGTCGGGGGCGAAGGTGAGGCGCACGTCGTCCAGCTCGAACAGACGGGCGTACTGCTTGGTCAGCGCGTTGCGCGGCTCGACCAGAATGCGGACCAGGGCGTCCTCGTCCAGCGATTCCAGCGGGACCAGCACCGGCAGCCGTCCCACCAGCTCGGGGATGAGCCCGAAGCGCAGCAGGTCGTCGGGTTCGACGGCGGCGTAGGGGCGCGCCGGATCCCACGTGGCGGCACCCGTGGTGGGCTCCGGGTCGGGCGAACTGAAGCCGATCTGCTGCCGCCCCAGCCGGGCCTCGATCACCTTGTCGAGACCGTCGAACGCGCCACCGACGATGAACAGCACGTTCCGCGTGTTGATCTGGATGTACTCCTGCTGCGGATGCTTCCGCCCGCCCTGCGGCGGCACCGAGGCGACCGTGCCTTCCAGGATCTTCAGCAGGGCCTGCTGCACCCCTTCGCCCGAGACGTCGCGGGTGATGCTGGGGTTCTCCGACTTCCGCGCGATCTTGTCGATCTCGTCGATGTAGACGATGCCCCGCTCGCACTCGGCGACATTGAAGTCGCCGGCCTGAAGCAGCCGGACCAGAATGTTCTCGACATCTTCGCCGACATAGCCGGCTTCGGTCAGCGTCGTGGCATCGGCGATGGTGAAGGGCACATCCAGCATGCGGGCCAGGGTCTGCGCCAGCAGGGTCTTGCCGGTGCCGGTTGGACCGAGCAGCAGGATGTTCGACTTGTCGAGTTCGACCTCGCCCTCATGCGGGGGGGCATTGATCCGCTTGTAGTGGTTGTAGACCGCCACGGCCAGCGACCGCTTGGCCCGTTCCTGTCCCACCACGTATTCGTCGAGGGTGGCCTTGATCTCCTGGGGCGTGGGGACGGGGCGACGCGTCTCGACGGTTTCGCGCTCTTCGTCCTCCGACAGGATCTCATTGCAGAGGGTGATGCACTCATTGCAGATGTAGACCGACGGGCCCGAGATGAACTTGCGGACCGAGTCCTTGCTCTTGCCGCAGAAGGAACAGCGGAGGTGTTTGTCCGTCGACATCGTTGTCCTCCTCGGCAGGCGCCCCCGACCGGGGGCGCGGTGAATCTCAGCGGGTGGGGCCGGGTTCCGGCTGGCGGCCGGTGAACACCGTGTCGATCAGCCCGTAGTCCTGCGCCTCCGCGGCGCTCATGAAGCGGTCCCGCTCCATGTCCTTCTCGATCCGCTCCAGCGGCTGCCGCGTGTGCTGGGCGTACAGGCCGTTGAGGGTGGCCCGGAGATACAGAATCTCGCGCGCCTGGATCTCGATGTCGGCGGCGGTACCCTGGGTGCCGCCCGAGGGCTGATGAATCATGATCCGGGCATGCGGCAGCGCGGCCCGCTTGCCGGGTGTGCCTGCCGCCAGCAGGAACGAGCCCATGGACGCCGCCATCCCCATGCAGATGGTGTTGATGGGTGCCCGCAGGTGCTGCATGGTGTCGTAGATGGCCATCCCGCTGGAGACGATGCCCCCCGGCGAGTTGATGTACAGGTAAATGTCCTTCTCGGCGCTCTGCGCCTCCAGGAACAGCAACTGGGCGATGATGATGTTCGCCACGTCGTCGTTGATGCCGGAGCCCAGGAAGACGATCCGGTCCTTGAGCAGCCGGGAGAAGATGTCGTAGCTGCGCTCGGTCCCCCGATGGTCTTCGATGACGTAGGGTGCATAGATCGCAGCTCGTGTCACGCAGTGACCTCCGTCACAGTGGACTGGGACAGCAGCCAGGCGAAGGTGCGGTCCTCGGTCAGGGACCGCTCCAGGTCGGCCAGGCGGTTGCTCTGCTGCAGAGACGCATAGAGCTTGCCGGTTTCGACACCCCGGGCGGCGGCCATCTCGGCCACCCGGGCATCGATATCTGCCTCGGTAGCACGCAGATTCTGGGCCGTGGCCACGGCGTCCAGGATCAGTTCCCGGCGCACCTGCCGCTCCGCGATGGGCCGGAAGGAGGATTCGAAGGCCGCGAACTGCTCGGGGGGGATCCGGTAGGCCTCGGCGTAGGCGTGCATCAGCCGGTGGGTCAGGCCGTCGGGGGCCGGGACGGTGTTGGCCTCGGCGATCCGCTCAATCAGCTCGTCCCGGACGCCCTGCTCCGCGGTCCGGGTGGCCTCGGCGGTCAGATCGGCCTGCACGGCCTCCTCAAGGGCTGCCAGATCGGCAAAGGCCCCGTCCCCGATTTCGCGGGCAAAGGCGTCGTCCAGCGGCGGGAGGATCTTGCGCTTGGCCCCATGCAGGGTAATCCGCACCGACCGGGAGGTACCGCGCCGGGCCTCGTCGGGGGAGTCCTCGGGGTAGTGGAGTTCGGTATCCTTGGTCTCCCCGGGGACCAGCGTCATGATCTGCTCTTCCAGGGCCGGCAGGGCCTGTCCCTCGCCCAGCACCAGCTCGTGGGGTGCCCGCTCCTCGGTCACGGCCCCGTCGACCAGGTCGGCCACGGTCACCGACACGAGCTGCCCCGGACTCGGGCGCTCGCCCTCGATGGGCTCCCAGGCCGCCCGGCTCTCGCGCAACTGGTCGAGCTGGGCCTGCACCACGTCCGGCGTCACGGCCGCCAGGGTGCGGGACAGCGCAAAGCCGCCCGTGGTGGCCAGGGTGAGTTCCGGGCGGATCTCGATGATCACGTCGAAGCCCAGCGGCTGGCCGTCCTCGATCGAGACATTGCGGACCTGCGGGTCGGCGATCGGCCGGATGCCGGTCTCTTCCAGAACCTTCTGGTACCCCCGCCGCATCGATTCCTCGACCACGTGCTGTCGGATCTCGGTGGCGAACCGGCGGCGGATCACCGCCTCGGGCGCGCTCCCCTTGCGGAAGCCCGGGAGGCTGGCGCTCCGGGCGTACTCACGGGTGGTCTGTCGTTCGGTCTCCGTCAGGATCTCGACGGGCACGGTGACCCGGAGGGACTTGGAGGCGATGTCTTCGGCGGTAATCTGATAGGTAATTTCAGTCATAGCCCTGAAAGTTATCGCCTTTGCCCTCCGGGCGCGACCCTGTCCCGGGACAGGCTGGTACCAAACGACCCCGCCGCGATCAGGGGGAACGCGGCGGGGTCGGCAGAGTCACAGGGGACCAGGCGGCTACTGCCGCGGTCGCTCCGGCGGGGGCGTGGTGACCGTCTCCGGCTTCCGCCCGGCGAAGGTCGGCGGGAGCTGGGCCTGCTGCTCAGGGCTCAGCTCGGCCATGGCCTGGGTGCTGGCCTCGACCAGAATGGTCTGCATCCCCTTGGTGGCCTCGCCAAGGCGCTTGCGCACCTCGTCGTCGGTCACCCGGCGGCCCTTCTCGAACACATAGTCGGCCAGCGGAGCAAAGAGCGAGTCGGTCCGGGCCAGGTAGATCGAGTCGATCACCTTCAGGCGATCGACCTGGTGGACCTCGAGCCGGAGCTTCTCTTCCAGGGCGATCAGGGCCGCAACCGGGTCGTTGCTCAGACGGCGGATCCGGTCACGGATCTGGTCCTGGCTCAGCAGCGGGCCGCGGTCGGCCGGGAACAGGCCAAGCGAGCGGGCCAACGGGGCCGACGGCGGGCCACCGATCCGGTATTCCAGGCCCAGGTTGACCTGGAACGGATTGAAGCGGCGCCCGCGGGAGGCGAAGTCCTCGCGCTCGCCAAAGAGCTGGTTGACCCGATAGGAGTACTGCTGGGTTTCGGGGTCGAACCCGGTCACGTAGAGCAGGCGGGTTTCCGGGGCACCCGTCGCCGCAGAGCGGCCCAGGGGCGAATCGGCCAGCCCCGTCAGGCGGAGCAGGGCGCCGGTGGCGTTCTGCATGTTCATGGTGAGCCGCAGCCGGTCACCAAAGCCGAAGTTGCGCGGCGGGTTGAACTCGAAGCCGAGGTCGGTGGTGACCTGCCACGGCGTGCGGCAGGAGTTGCGGCCGGCAATCTGCCCGAACTGCCGTTCCAGGCACTCGCGCGCCGAGGCCGGCGTCGAGGCGAGCAGGGTGTTGAACTCCTCGGCGAAGGCGGCGTCCTGGATGGTGGCGGGATTGGGGATGAACGCCCGATCGTTGCTGGAGCCGTCGCCGTTGATGTCGCCCGCAACCATCGGCGTGTAGGGCAAGCCGGAGTTCAGGTTGACCCGCGCCTGCAGGTTGAACCACCAGAGCCGGAAACGCGAGTTGACCGAGAACTGATGCGTGGCCTGGCGACTGGGAGCCCATTCCTTGAGGAAGGGATCGCCGCCGGTGGAGCTCTGGAATCCCCGCTCCTGCGCGCTGCCATGCTGCCAGGTGTAGGAGAAGGAGACCCGGGTGCCTTCCCAGTTGGTCTGAATGGGCGAGACCTCCAGGGTAACCTGACTCGACCGGGAGGCGAGGTCGGAGAGGAGGTTGTTCACCCGCTGGAACTCCGAATGCACCCGACCGGCGCCCGGGGCGATCGCACCGGTGCGCGCCACGATGCCTTCGACCGGCACATAGATCGGTCGGCCACCTTCGGAGGCCAGCGCGAAGGCCGGGGTGTCCCGCATGTTCAGGTTGACCTGGCTCTCGTTGTTGTAGTTCAGCGAGTAGTTGGCCTTGAGCCCGATGTTCAGCCCGCGGACCTCCAGGCTCTGCATGTTGAGCGAGCCGCGCCACGACATCGATGCCCGGTAGGACGGGTCGAAGACCGACACGTTGGGCTGCGAGATCGAGTACTCCTCGGGGGCGCCGCCATCGATGCACTCCTCCGGAAGCGGATTGCTGTTGCTCCAGTCCGGCATGGGGGCTGCCGCGCCGGCACAGTTCAGCGTGCGCGTCGTGGTGGGCAGCCCGGTCTGATCGACCATGCCGGCAATGCGGGAGGCGGAGATGGCGCCACGGTAGGCGCCGATGCCGCCCGAGAAGGTCAGCGGCCGCCGACGGCCGCGCATCATGTCGTTACCGTCGCCTGAGGGGCGGGGTGCGCCCGTGGCCGTGGCCGTCGGGGTCCAGGTGAAGCCGAGCCGCGGCTGCAGGCCGACGTCCTTGGGGACCCGGTCGGTGTGACGCCCGAAGAGCGAGTCGACGATCGGGTTGTAGTCCGGCACCGAGCCGGGCTTCGACAGGTCGAGCCGGACACTGCCCTGGAACTGGAGATTGTTGGTGAAGCGGAAGTCGTCGCCCAGCCAGGCGGCCACTGCAATGCCGTTCGAGGAGCGATCCCGCACCGTCAGCGTCCGCGAATAGCGGTCCGGCAGACCGAGTCGCAGGTCTTCCATCGTCTGGTAGGTGTAGGTGCCGTAGCGGTTGTTGGCCTGGCTTGATTCGTTCCGCTCCAGACGGATGTTCTGCCCTGCCTTGAGACGGTGCCTGGAATCGCTGGTGATCCAGGACATCTCGTTGTTGGTGTCCCAGGTCAGCGAGGTGTTGCGCCGTTCGCCACCGGAGCCGCCGCCGAAGCGGAGCGTGGTCAGGCCGGTGCGGCCTTCGTCGAAGAGGGTGCCGACCCGCACCGAGCCGCCCGGAATGAACAGGTACGGCGCGCTGGTCGAGGAATTCCGCTCGACCTGCGACACCAGCTCATTCATGAAGCCTGCAACGAACCCGGAGGCCTGGAACTGCATCGACATGCCGGTCTCCCGGCTCTGCGTGGCCGCGGCCGGGAAGGCCGACTGGGACACGCCCGATCCACCGCGGACGTTCCGCGACGCGTTGACCTGGAGCTTGGTCGAGAACGTGCCCGACGGTGCCAGGTCGAAGCGCGTGAACATCGAGGCACGGTTCTGCGTCTGCGAGCCCGGGATGGCCGAGGCGTTGGTCGGGACACCGAGATCGCGCAGGACGTCGGTGAGCGCACTGATGGTGTCGCGCGTCAGGCCGGTCTGCTCCAGCAACGCCTGTCGCGGGGACAGCAGCGAGTAGTAGTCGTTGCCCCGGTTCTGAATGTCGAACGACGAGAAGAAATGGGCCTTGCCGCGCTGGATGGGGCCACCCACCGAGCCGCTGGTCGAGATCTGCCGCGGGATGGTGCTGGTGGACTGCGGGTCCTGCCAGGCCAGCGTCTTGTCGGAACCGTTCGCCCGGATGGTGGCCGTGAAGATGTCGGTCCCCCCCCGGGTGCGGAAGCTCATCTGGCCCCCACTGAACCGTCCCCGGCCGCCATCGAATGGCGTCAACGAGAGCGAGGCACTGCTGATGGCGTCGCGCGGGAGGAAGGCGTTGGAGGTGCTCGAGCCGTCGATGGTGATGTTGTTCTGATCGGCGCCCATCCCGAGCACGGAGAAGCCGGAATCGCCCAGCGAGAGGACGCCGGGAATGCTTGACGCCAGCGACAGCAGATCCGCGGGGTCCAGGGAGAAGATGGCCCCCGGCAGCAGATCGATATCGTTGGCGCCCAGGGACTGGTCCTTGGTGGGGAGGTTCTTGGCTGTCACCACGATGGAGTCGAGCCGGACCTCCGACGCCTCCAGCACGAAGTCCGTCACGATGACGGCCGAGGCGCCGGTCCGCATGACCCGCACCGTCTTGGGCGCGAAGCCGATCCGCCGTGCCGCAATCAGGTACTCGCCTTCCGGCGATGTCATGAGGGAGGTGTAGGTCCCGTTCCGGTTGGTGCTGACCGTCCGTGCCATCTGGGTCTGAACCCCCGTGATGACGATGGTCGCCCCCTCCAGCGGCTTGCCGTCCTTGTCGGTCACCTTGCCGCGCAGAATCTCGGTCTCCTGGGCCGCCAGAGCCAGCGGGGCAGCGGCGACCAGAAACATCAGGGAGAGGAGCGTGCGCCAGCCGGGTCGAACCATGACTACCTCAGTGTTGCAATGTGCAAACCCAAGGGGGACTGCCCCTCGGGGGCCACCACTGCGATGGCCGTCACTGAGCTGTACGCACAACATGTTCGAAAGGATGAATCGCGCCCGGGGGCGCGGATGCGAGCGCCGGGAGTCGAACCCGGACCTCCTGCGAGACAGGATCCTAAGTCCTGCGCGTCTGCCAGTTCCGCCACGCTCGCTGAGCCGCCACAACAATAGTCACCGATCTCACCGACCGCCCGATTAGGTTCCCCCGGAGATTCCATTCCGTGGCAGGGAGAAGGCATGAGGCGGCAAGTCAGGGGCTGGTGGTCCGCAGGGGCGCTGGGGTCCGCCCTGCTGCTCGGATGCGGCGGTGAAACGTCTCTGCCTGGTGTGGTACCGGGTCTGACCGCCGATTCGGTGGTGGTCCTGCTGGGCCACCCGCGTGGTCAGGAGAGTTACCTGGCCGGGGGCCACCTCTGGCAGATTCTGTATTACAGCGACACCCCGGATTCTGCGCCGCCACTGCATGCCCTGGTGCCTGTCGTCCTGGCAGACGAGCGGGTTGCCGGGGTCGGCTGGTCCTACTGGGAGTCGGAGGCTCGGCGCCTCCGGGTCGCCCTCCCGCCCCGGTAGCGCCGCCAATCCCACCGCCACCGTTTGAGACAGCACGCCCCCGGAAGAGGATCTCCCGGGGCGTGCGAGCATGGGGCCGCGGTGCGATCAGGGAGGCGTGAGCCGCAGCCGGACCACCTGTTCGATGCCGTCCCGCAGCACGGTGACGGTGACCACGTCGTTCTTTGCGCTCGCCACGGCTGCCTTGAGGTCGTCCTCGGAGCGGATGGCGCGCCCCTCGATGTCGAGCACCACGTCCGGGCGCCCGCTGGCTCGTGGCAGGATCTTGCCCGCCGCCGAGGAACCGGGCACCACGTCGACGACCAGCAGGCCCTGATTGGTCCGCAGCCGGGCCGCGTTGGTGGGGTCGATCGGCTCGACAAACAGCCCCAGACGGTTGGTCGCCACCTTGGCCGGCGGCGTGTCCCGCTCCGGTACGGCCGGGGCCGGGGTCTCAACCACCGGCGATGCCACCGGGCGGACGGTGAATTCCTTGTGGCCACCCTTGCGCGCGACCTCGACCTTGAGCGGGTCGCCGGGGCGGGTAAAGCCGACAATCTGCTGGAGTTGACCGGTGTACTTGATCGGCTTGCCATCGATGCGGACGATCACGTCGCCCGGCACCAGCCCCGCCACCTTGGCCGGCGATTCCGGATCCGAGAACGCGACCACCCGCACCCCCGCAATGCTCGGCAGGTCGAGGTAGGCGGCGTCGTCGGCGTCGGCGTTGGCGACCTGGATCTGGAGCAGCGAGCGCTCGAAGCGACCGTAGGCGATCAGGTGGTTCATCACCTGCGTGGCCAGGTCGATGGGGATGGCGAAAGCGTAGCCCTGGTACGTGCCCGTGGTCGAGGCGATGGCGGAGTTGATGCCGACCACCTCACCCTTCACGTTGAGCAGCGGCCCGCCGGAGTTGCCGCGATTGATGGCGGCGTCGGTCTGGATGAAATCCTGGATGTTGAGCCGGGAAGTCGAGTCTTCCAGCGGGATGCCGCGACCCTTGGCGCTGACGATGCCCTGGGTCACCGAGAAGGTGAGGTTGTCGCCCAGCGGGTTGCCGATGGCCAGGACCCACTCGCCGACCTTGACGGCTTCGGACGAGCCGAGCGAGGCGGGCGAGAGGCCGGTGGCGTCGATCTTGAGGACGCCGACATCGGTGCTCTTGTCGCTGCCGACCACCGTGGCCACGAACTCCCGTTCATCCAGCAGTCGCACGCGGATCCGCGTGGCGCCTTCAATCACGTGATGATTGGTGAGGATGTAGCCGTCCTTGGAGACCACGAAGCCCGAGCCGATGGCCCGCGACGGTGTCGGGGCATCCGGCAGGCGGAACCCGGGCGGCAGGCGATAGTTCGGCGGCAGTTGATCCGCCGAGGGACCGCTGCGCGTGCCTTCGGCGATGATGAACACCACCGAGGCGCGCACCGCATCGGTCACGGCCGCGAAGGCGTTGCTCAGTTCGGTCAGCGACCGTGCCTCGGGGACGTTGGGGGCGGGGACCGGTTCGATGGCTGACGGAATGGTCCCGGAGCGTTCCTGCGCCAACCCTTCGACCGGGAAGTTGAACATCCGGGCGAAGAACACCACCATGAGGAAGGTGGCAGCGAGCAGGCCGCTGAATTTGAGCCAGTTGCGGGATTGTGTGGACATGGGGCCGTCCTCTCTGCAGGCAATCGGTGGACGGCCGCGCCGCCCACTGGGAATACTCCCTGACGTAAAGTAACTGTCGACCGCCCCGACGTCCGGGGGCCGGGGGGTACCCGGCCCGCCGGAGGGCAGTCCTACGACTTCGGCGTGTCGTCGATGATCTCGTAGTCGGCCTCGACGGCACCGTCCTGCGGGGCCGAGGCGTCGCCGGTGGCGCTGGCCGTCGGGTCGCCCGGGGCGTCCGCGTTGGCCTGGGCGCTCTGGTACAGCGAGGCGCCCGCCGCCGAGTAGGCCACGTTGAGCGCATCGAGGGCGGTCCGGATCCGGGCGTGATCGCCGGCCCGGAGGGCTTCCTTGCCCTCGTTCACCGCCTGGTCGAGACGCTCCTTGGTGTCGGCCTGGAGCCGGTCGACCCACTCCTTCGAGTCCTTCTCGACCTTGTAGACCAGCCCGTCGAGTTCGTTGCGCGCCTCGACCTGACCGCGCCGCTCCTCGTCGTCCCGGGCATTAGCCTCGGCCTGCTTGACCATGGCGTCGATGTCGGCGTCGGAGAGACCGCTGGACGCCTCGATGCGGATCTTCTGCTCCTTGTTGGTCGCCTTGTCCTTGGCCGACACATGCAGGATGCCGTTGGCGTCGATGTCGAAGGTGACCTCGACCTGCGGCAGACCGCGCGGCGCGGGCGGGATCCCCGTCAACTGGAACTTGCCGATGGTGCGGTTGTCGGAGGCCATCTGCCGCTCGCCCTGCAACACGTGGATCTCGACCGTGGTCTGGTTGTTCTCGGCCGTCGAGAAGACCTCGGACTTCTTGGTCGGGATGGTGGTGTTGCGCGGGATCAGGACCGTGGTCAGGCCGCCCAGCGTCTCGATGCCGAGGGAGAGCGGCGTGACGTCGAGCAGGAGCACGTCCTTGACCTCGCCGCCCAGCACGCCGCCCTGGATGGCCGCGCCGATGGCCACGACCTCGTCGGGGTTCACCGAACGGTTCGGCTCCTTGCCGAAGAAGTTCTTGACGATCTCCTGGATCTTCGGAATGCGGGTCGAACCGCCGACCAGGATGACCTCGTCGATCTCGCTCTTGGCGAGACCGGCATCCTTGAGCGCCTGCTCCATCGGCGGGAGGGTCCGGTCGATCAGGTCGCCGACAAGCTGCTCGAACTTGGCGCGGGTCAGCGACAGGTTGAGATGCTTGGGCCCCGACTGGTCCGCCGTGATGAACGGCAGGTTGATGTCGGTCTGCTGGGTGCTCGACAGCTCCATCTTGGCCTTCTCGGCGGCTTCCTTGAGGCGCTGGAGCGCCATCGGATCCTTGGAGAGATCGATTCCCTGGTCGCGCTTGAATTCCTCGACCAGCCAGGTGATCAGCTTCTGGTCGAAATCGTCGCCACCCAGGTGGGTGTCGCCATTGGTCGACTTGACCTCGAAGACGCCGTCGGCCAGCTCGAGGATGGAGATGTCGTAGGTGCCGCCGCCCAGGTCGAAGACGGCGATCTTCTCGTCCTTCTTCTTCTCAAGGCCGTAGGCCAGCGCCGCCGCCGTCGGCTCATTGATGATCCGGAGCACTTCCAGGCCCGCGATGCGTCCGGCGTCCTTGGTGGCCTGGCGCTGGGCGTCGTTGAAATAGGCCGGGACGGTGATGACCGCCTTGTCGACCGTGGTGCCGAGGTAGT
>CAYQXR010000002.1:74879-101391 GCA_964421625.1 uncultured Gemmatimonadaceae bacterium
TCCTCGGCGGTCTGCTTCATCTTCTGCAGCACCATGGCCGAGATCTCGGGCGGCGTGTACTTGGTCCCCTGGATCTCGACGGCCGCGAGGCCGTTGGTGCCGTCGGTGACCGGGTAGGGCACATGCGCCAGTTCCGAGGAGATCTCGCTGGTCCGCCGCCCCATGAAGCGCTTGATGGAGAAGATCGTCTGCCGCGGGTTGGTCACGGCCTGCCGCTTGGCGACCTGACCCACCAGCCGCTCGTTGTCCTTGGTGAATGCCACCACCGAGGGCGTCGTCCGCCCACCCTCCGCGTTGGGGATGACGACCGGGTCGCCCCCCTCCATCACCGACACCACCGAATTGGTGGTCCCGAGGTCGATCCCGATGATCTTCGACGCCATGTCGCCGTACTCCTGATTGAGACACCCACCGACCCGCCGGAGTGGCGGGCCAGGATTGATGTCACCGGCAAGTGCATGGCGCGTACCGCGACGATCTGCCAGAAAGGCAGAAAGTCGCGGGTCGGGCGGTGGTTGGGGCTATTCCCGGGGTTCCCGGGCTTCCAGCCGCTTCAGGATGTCGATGCCCGTGGCAGCCTCGATCTGCTTGGTGAGCTGGATGATGGCCATGGGGAGCTGGCCGGCCGCGTTGGCCACCCCGGTGCCGCCATTGCCGGAGTCGATCACGGTGACCTTGTCGATCGACATGCCCCCGACGGCACCGGTGATCTGCTGCACCAGGTCGGGCAGCAGGTTGAGGATGAAGATCCGCTCGGCCTCGCTGCCGGCGTGCTGGTACAGCCGGATGGTCTCCTCCAGCACGTACAGCCGGGCCTTGCCGTCCTCCGCAATGGTCGAGGCCACACCCTTGGCGCGCGACTCGGCGGCTTCCTGCTCGGCCCGCGCGGGCAGCAGGACGTCCGCTTCGAGCCGCCGCTGCTCCAGGGCAATGCGCTCCTGTTGCAGGGTCTGCTCTGCGATGACCCGGGCCTTTTCACCGGCCACCTCCGCCTCCGCCTCGCGGGCCAGGGCCTCGGCCTCCAGTTCGGCCCGCCGGACCCGGAGCCGGTTGTTCTCCTCGGCAATCCGCAGGTCGGCCTGCAGCGACGCGACCTGCGCCGCCTGCCGGGAAGAAGCCTCGGTCTGTTCGGCCTCGGCAGCCCGTTGCGCCTCGGCCACGCGGGCGACGGCCAGGATCTCGGCCGTCTTCTGGCGACCGATCGAGCCCAGGTAGTTCACGTCGTCGGTCACGTTCTGGATCTTGAGCGTATCCAGTTCGAGGCCCAGACGCTTCAGGTCCTCGTCGGCCTCCTCAATCAGCCGCTGGGCAAACTTGAGCCGGTCCTCGTTGACTTCTTCCGGGGTCAGCGTCGCCAGCACGCCGCGCAGATTGCCTTCCAGCGTGTCCTTGGCGATCTGCATCACCTCGGTGAAGGGCTTGTCGAGCAGACGCTCGACGGCGTTGTGGGCGGTGGGGTCGCGACCGCTGACCTTCACGTTGGCAATGCCCTGGACCAGCAGCGGGATGCCGCCGAGCGAGTAGGCATTGCGTACGGCGACCTCGATCGGAATGGTGCGCAGGTCGAGTCGGGAGACGCGTTCGATCAGCGGAATCCGCAACGTCCGGCCCCCGCGCAGGACGCGGTAGCCGATCTCCCGTCCATCGGAGGTCGCCCGGCGGCGCCCGGTGATCACCACCATCTCGTTGGGGAGGCAGATCACGATCAGGGCCCGGATGGTAGCAATCATGGTGATGATCACACCGAGGAGGACCGCACCGACGATGACAGCATAGTTCATGGCGAGTTCCGGAATCAGGTGAGTGGTGGCAGGTCAGGGAGCGGGGCGGGGACGACGCGGGCGACACCATCCCGCGCCTCGACGATCACGATGGTCTGGCCCGGGTGCAGCAGCGCGCCGACATCGGCGGATTCGGCGGTCAGATAGTGCTCGTGACCCTGGACCAGGCAGGCCACCTGGCCGCGCTGTCCGTCGCTGATCGGAATGGTGACCCGGCCGATGGCGCCGGAGAGATCCGCGTCGCCGATGGGGGCGGTACTCGCATCGCTGCGCCGCAGCACGCGCATGGCCAGGTGGACGATGGTCATGGCGGCCAGGCCGGTGCCCGCAGCGAGTGCGGCCGTGGGCAGCGCAGAGAGTCCCTGCCAGTTCAGGAGCAGACCCGTGGCGCCGAACGCGGCCAGAAAAAAGGTCAGCGCGCGCGAGGTGAAGAGCCCCGCCCAGGCGGCGTCGGTCTCGATGTCGCCGTCGCCCTCACCCATGTCGCCCAGCAGGGAGAGCAGCACCAGTCCGATGCCGACGATGGCGGTGACCAGGTAGACGGATTTCATGCGAGGCCCTCCGTGTGTCGGCGCGCCATGGTCCCCAGCAGGAGATATCCGATCAGCAGCAGCGCCGAGAGTGCCGTGACGACCAGTCGCAGTCCCAATTCTGCAGCGCTGGCGGAGAGGAAGCCTTCAATCGCGCCGGCCAGCACCAGCAGCAGCGCCACCGCCCCCATCAGGCGGATGGCCCGGCGACCGGCGAGCACCAGCGCGTCGCCGCGCGAGTGGGGGCCCGGGGCAATCACCGCGAAGCCGAGGAGGAACCCGGCTGCCCCCGCCAGCGCGATGGCAAAGAGTTCGAAGACACCGTGCCCGGCAATGAAGGTCCAGAGATAGGTCCCCATGCCCACGTTGACGAAGTGTCCCCATGAGGTGCCGAGGTGGAGCCCGTTGAAGGCCAGCAGCAGCAGCGAACCGACGCCCAACGCGATGCCGCCGGTGAAGGCGCGCATGGCGACCCGGATGTTGTTGACGGTGATCTGCGCCGCCAGCATGGGGCGATCGGCTGCGTCTGCTTCCAGGTAGCCGGCACTGGCGGCCAGGCGGATGTCCGCCGCCGCCGCGCGCTCCAGCATGACGGCCGGGACCACGGTGTCGGCCAGTGCCGGGTCCTGACGGAGCAGCACGTAGCCTGCCAGCATTGGGACAAAGAGTGCCGCGTGGGCCACGGCCACGACGCGCCACGAGCTGACAATCTCGGCGGGACATTGCTGGAACAGGAAGGTGATGAACGACCGGTAGCCGCCGCGCTCCTTCCGGTAGAGCGCGTTGTGACCGGCCCCGACCAGGCGCTCCAGTCGCTGCAGCACCGCGGGGTCGGCCCGGTAGGTGCGAGCCCGGGCCAGGTCGGCGGCCACTTCGCGATAGCGCGCCGCAAAGTCGGGGAGTTCGCCGGCGGTCAATGAGTCCAGGCCCGAGCGTGCCACCCGGTCGGCCACGAGCTGAAAGGCATCCCAGCGGGCACTCTTGCGGGCAATCAGTTGCTCGGCCTGGCTGCGCGGTGAGGCGGCGGCACCGCGGCCGCCGAGCTGGCCCCGGCGTCGCGCCTGCTCCTCGAGGAAGAGGCGCCCGAGTGCGGCGGCTGTGTCGCCGTCGTGGACCAGGAGGTGCTGGCCCAGGCGATCACTCAGAATGGCGGCCAGGCGGGCGAGGGTCGCGGGGGGCAGCTCGGCGCGCCGCTGTTCAAACTCACGCAGCAGGCGGAACTCCTCGTCGGAGAGCCGGGGAGCGCCGAGGACAGCGGTGGCGTCGGTGTCGTCTTCAAGGGCGGCTGCGGTGGGGATGGTCCGGGCGACCGGGCGGTCCCGCACCACCACCGTGCCGGCGACCAGGTCTCCCAGGCGCTTGGCCCGCGGATGGGCGGCGATCAGGATCACCCCTACCAGCAGGAGGTCGGGCAGGTTCATCAGGCTGCGCGCGAACGCGGCGCCCAGGGTGACCGGATGGCCGGTGTCGTGAATGACCCGGAGCCCCAGCAGACGCTTGCCCGGAGTGCGCCCGCCGCGCAGACCCTCAAAGAAGGTGAAGTAGCCTGCGATGATGATGAACTGGAAGACCACCAGGGTGGCGAAGGCCGTGGAGGTCCCGAACTTGGCTGCGGGGAAGAGCAGAAACAGCGAGCACACCAGCAGCACGGCGATGATGGCCCAGTCGATCATCGCCGCGAGGGTCCGCGATCCGATGCCGGCCAGTTCGTGATCGAGCACCACGTGTTCCGGGGTCTCGACCAGCAGATGCTGCCGGTAGTCGGGGCGCTGCGGTTCGGGCATGCGGGGCGATCCCGGGGTGAAGGTGCAGGGGCCGCCGGGCCACGGGCGGCTCCCACAAAATACCATGGCGGCCAGGCCCGGGGCACTGTGCCGCCCTGCTGGCCCCGCCCCGGGGGCCCGAGTACTTTTCACGGCAGTACGGCTGGCTCGTCTTTCCTACAATTCGACGTCGGGAGTCCCCTGTCATGACTGCACCCGTTCTTCGGCCGCTTGGCATTGGCGAAGTGCTGGACGTCTCCTTCGGCATTTACCGCAATCACTTCACTGCGCTGTTCACCATTGCCGCAGTGACCATGCTCCTGCCGAGTGCGCTGGAAATCGCCCTCGGGACGGACGCGACCTCGCTCGGGTCGGTCATGGCCAAGCTGGGCTCCATGATCATCCGGGTGGTCCTCATGAGTGTCGGACTAGCCGCCTGCACGCTGCTGGTGTCGCGCAACTACCTCGGCCACAGCATGACAGCCGGTGAGGCGCTCCAGTCGGCCACGCCCTTCATCGGGCGGCTGGTCGCCATCTCGATGCTGACCGGTCTGGCCTTTGCCCTCGGGCTGGTCCTGCTGGTGATTCCGGGCATCATCATGATCATCGGGTTCATGCTCTCCTCGGCCGTAGCGGTCATCGAGTCGCCCAACAGTGCGACCGATGCCATGCGTCGCTCCTGGTACCTGACCCGGGGGGACCGGTTCCGACTGTTCATCACGATGATGGTGCCCGGCCTGCTGCTGGCGGTCCCCCTGGTGGCGCTGGGCATTCTGGCGGCCGTGGTGGGCATGGCAGCCGACAGCCGCACCTTCATGGCACTGATCGCCTTCGGCAACGTGTTCTTCTATCCGTTCCTGTACGTGGTCGTGGCGGTGTTCTACTACGACATGCGCGTCCGCAAGGAAGGCCTCGATCTCGAACTCATGGCTGACGGCGTGACATCGGCGTGATCGCTGTGGGTGCGACCCAGGGGGTCGATTCGCTGCGCCGGGTGGTCGAGCAGGTCATGGGCTCGCCCGTCTATCAATGGGTGGAACGCCCCGATCCCTGGCGGTACCTGAAGGAACTGCGCCTGGCGGTGGTGCGCTGGCTGAACGAGCTGGCGGTGGAGCATCCCCAGTTGGAGCGGGCCTTTCTGATCACGCTGGTGGTGATCCTGGTGGCGGTCGTCGTCCATGCGGTCTGGGTGATGGTCGCTACCACGCGAACCGGGCGGGCCTCGCTGGCCACACCGGACACGTCCGCACTGCGCAGCGGGGCGTGGTACCGGGCTGAGGCCGATCGCCTCGCGGCGGAGGGGCGCTATCCCGAGGCCATCCAGGCCGACTTCCTGGCCCTGGTGGTCGCGCTCGACGCCCGTCAGCAGGTGCGGTTCCATCCGAGCAAGACCCCGGCAGAGTATCTCGCTGAGTTGCCCTGGCAGGATGCCCGGCGGGAGGAGTTCCGCGGACTGGTTCACTCGCTGTATGGCTACGCCTTCGCGCGGTACCCGTGTACCCGCGACCACTTCGAACAGTGGCGCCTGCGAGCTGCGCCGGACCGGTATGCCGCGATCGGGTAACGCGGTCCGAGTGGCCGTCGGCCTGCTGGGGATTCTGCTGGTCGTCTCCTACCTGCGACCGGACCGCCCCGACCAGGCCGTGCAGGACGGGCCGCCCTCGACGCTCTCGACCGAGCCGGCCGGCGCGCGCGCGCTGTCGGACGCGCTGGAACTGGTGGGGGTGGAGGTTGCCCGGTTCCGCGAGGTGATGCCGCGACTGCCGCTGGCCCTGGACACGACCCGGCGCCAACTGCTGGCGGTGATCGGCTCGGGGAATCTGTCGCCGGCCGAGTTGCAGTTGCTCTGGGACTGGACCGACGAGTCGGATCTGCTGCTGGCGGGTCGTGGGGTTGAGGGGTTGTCGCCCTGCTACGGCTACAAAGTGAGTCTGGTCACCCAGCGGGACAATCCCGCCGAATGGGAAAAGCAGGCGGGCCTGCCAACGGCGCTGCTGCCGCGGACCCGCACCCGCGTGCCTGCCACGGCGACCGACCCCAAGGCGGTCCGGGTCGGTGCCTACTTCGAGCCGCTCAGTCGGACCATGCATGTCGATTCGAGTAGGGCCGCCGATGCGCTGCAGTTCGAGTGTACCGTGGCGGCGGAGCAGGAAGTCGACACGCTGCTGGTGACGCGCGCAGGCGAGCCGGTCGTGCTGCGTATCCGCCACCCCGACACCGGTCGGGTCACCCTGCTGGCGGCCGACGCGGAGCTGTTCCGCAACCGCTCGTTCCGGTACACCAGCAGCGGACCGCAGGTGCTGGCCCTGATGGCAGGCCACTACGATGCGGTGCTCTTCGATGAATATCACCATGGGCACGGCCCCCAGGGCGCGCTGTTGCCGCTGCTCTTCCGATGGGGGCGTGAGACTCCCTGGGGCTGGAGTGCCTGGCATCTGGGAATCGTCGGTCTGCTGGTGCTGCTGGTGGGTGCCGTGCGGTTCGGTCCGGTCCTTCCTGCCATGGTCCGACAGCGCCGCTCGCCACTCGAACATGTGCGGGCGCTGGCCACGGCACTGGCTGCCGCACGGGGGCACGATGAAGCCGTGACGGCCATCGTCCGTGGCCTGCGGCGACGCCTCGCCCCGACCGAACGGCACGACGATGACTGGGCCGCCTGGCTGCGCCGGATTCGCGCGCATGCCGGATCGGCCCGCGCCCAGGGCCTGATCGATGACCTGCTGACTCTGGCAACACCCGGCCAGCCGCTGGAAAGCGTCCAGCGCGCGGCCCACACTGTGGAGGATCTATGGCTGGAATTGCGCCCCTGACCGCGGATGAAGCGGCCCACCACCAGGCGACCGGGGCAGCGATCCTCGGCGAACTGCAGCGCGTCGTGCTGGGGCAGGAGGCCGTCGTCCAGGAGGCGCTGGTGGCGCTGCTGGCGCGCGGTCATCTGCTGCTGGAGGGCCCACCGGGTACGGCCAAGACGCTGCTGGTGCGCAGCCTGAATGCGGCGCTCGGGCTGACGTTCCGCCGGGTTCAGTTCACACCGGATCTGATGCCCTCCGACATCACCGGGGTCAGCGTGCTGACGCCACAGGGCGACTTCACCTTCCGGAAAGGGCCATTGTTTGCCGACCTGGTGTTGGCGGATGAAATCAACCGTGCCCCCGCCAAGACCCAGGCCGCACTGCTCGAGGCCATGGAAGAGCGCAGCGTGACGGTCGATGGCGTCGGTCACGCGATGAGCCCGAGCTTCACGGTGGTTGCCACCCAGAACCCGGTCGAGTTTGAGGGCACCTACCCGCTGCCCGAAGCGGAACTCGACCGCTTCCTGATCAAGTGCACCATCGGGTATCCGCCTGCCGTCGTCGAGGAGTCCATGCTGGAGCGCGTGCTGGCCGGGTTCGAGGCCTCCGAGGCCGCCACCTTCGGCATCACCCAACAGCTCGACGCCGACGGATTGCAGCACCTGCGGCAGGCCGTCCGCCGCGTCCGCGTGCTGCCGGCGCTCATCAGCTACATCACGGCGCTGGTCGGGGCCACGCGCAATGCCCCCACGCTGACGCTGGGCGCCTCCCCGCGCGCGTCGGTGGCGCTGCTGAAGGCGGCCCAGGCGCATGCGCTGCTCGCCGGACGCGACTTCGTCATCCCCGACGATGTGAAGCGCTTTGCCGCGCCGGTGCTGCGGCACCGGATCATGGTGGCGCCGGAACTCGAATTGGAAGGCGTGACAGCCGACCTCGCGCTCCAGGCCCTGGTGGAACGGATCGAGGCGCCGCGCGGATGATCCGGCCCACTCGGCGCTGGTACCTGGTGGCCGCTGGCCTCGGTCTGCTCTGGCCGCTGTCGCTGCTCAACCCCGCGATGGCGACGCTGTGCGCGACGCTGAGCCTGCTCTGGCTGCTGGCCTGGGGCTTCGATGCCTTCCGCGCGGGGCAGGCCGGTCCGCAGGCGATCCGGGTGGTCCGCGAAACACCGCCGGCCTTTTCCGTCGGCCATCTGATGCCGGTCACCTGGCGCTGGGAGAACCCGCTGTCGCGACCGCTGCGTCTCGATGTGGTGGAAGAGTGCTCACCGCTGCTCGATCTGGCGGCAGCGACACGGACGGTCACTCTGCCGCCCAACGATGTGCTGCTGGAACACCACGACGTGCTCCCCGTGGCGCGCGGCAAGGCGACCGTCGGCACCATGCACCTTCGGGTGCATGGCCCCTGGGGCCTCGCCGTGCGCGAGGGGCGGCAGACCGTGACGTGGCCGATTGTGGTCTATCCCTCGCTGAAGTCGAGTCAGGGGGCTGCGCTTGCCACGCCTGCCCAGCGTCGTCGCGAGGCGGGGCTCCGGAACCTGCGTCGCCGGGGGACCGGGCGGGTGTTCGAGAGTCTGCGGGAATGGGTGCCCGGCGACGAGGTCCGCTCCATCGACTGGAAGGCCACCGCCCGCCGGGGTCGCACCATGGCCCGGCAGTACGAGGACGAACGCCGCCAGCAGGTGATGATCGTGATCGATGCCGGGCGCCTGCTCACCGCCGAGACGGAAGGTCGACCCCGGCTGGATGCGGCCATCGATGCCGCACTCGAACTGGCGCAGCGCGCCGTCCAGCGCGACGATGACGTGGGCCTGATGGCCTTCGCCGACGAGGTGCTGTGCTACACGCCACCGGGGCGGGGGCGGCGGGCCCTGCAGCGCGTGCTCGACGGCCTGACCGGTCTGGAAGGCCGCCTGGTCGAGCCGGACTATCCCGCGGCCTTCGCCTATCTGGCGGCACGACATCGGCGGCGAGCCTTCACGGTGTTCTTCACCGACCTCATCGACAGCATGGCCAGCGATGCCTTCCTGTCGCATGCCGGGACTCTGCGGCCGCGCCACCTGCCCCTGGCCGTCACGCTGCGCGACCCGGCGCTCGAACGGATGGCGATGGCACGGCCCGACACGCTCGACGCCGCCTATCAGCGGGCCGCCGCGGAGGAACTGCTCGATGCCCGGGCCGGTGCGCTGCGGCATCTGCGCCGCCGCGGTGTGCTGGTGCTCGATGTGCCGTCGGCCGGCGCGGCCCAGGCCGTGGTCGACCAGTACGAAGCCCTCAAGCGCCGGGCCGCCCTCTGAGCAGCAGCCCGGCGCCGTATCACGGTACTACTCGATCGTAAACGCGGTGGCCATCCCCATGGCCAGGTGCGGCACGCCGCTCACCGGATCCGGGACCAGACAGATCATCGCGTAGTTGCCCGAAGTGAGGGTGACCGTCCACCAGTTCTCCTCGTCGGCACTGAGGGCGCCCGAACCACCCATCTGGCGTCCCGGCGGCGGCGCGGCGGCCCCCGGCGCGAAGGCCGCCACGAACTGCTCCATGGTGGCACCCTCCGCCAGTCGGACCAGGATGACTTCGTGCGGCTGTACACCGTCATTGATGACCCGGAAGGTGTGCGTTCCCGCTGCCAGCTTCGGGATCTGGTAGGTGAACTCGCTGAGGCGCAGGTCGACGGCATTGGTGGGGAGCGGGGCGTCATGGCGCGCACCCTGGACCACCATCGTACGGCTCATGCCGAGAACCATGTGGGGCGCACCGGTGGTCTGGTCGGGAATGACGCAGAAGGCCAGGTAGTTGCCGGGCTTCAGGTCCATCACCGCGCCGGTCGAATCGCCGGGCGTGACCTCGCTCGCCGCGCCGACGAGATGAATCCATTCCGGGATGACGATGGGCTCGCTGGACAGGACGGCGATCACCGAGTCCAGCGTCTTGCCCTCGTCCAGTCGCGCCAGAATCAGGTGGTGGGTCTGTTCGCCGCGGTTGACCATCTGGATCGAGGTGACGCCCGGCGCGATGCTGTCGGGGCCAGTGAAGGCATGGTCCTCGGCGGTGAAGACCACCTGCTGCGGTGCGGTGGGGCGGGAATCCGCCGGAGGAGCGCAGGCCAGTGCGATGAGGGCGAGGGCGGAGAGCGTGCGACGCGGCATGGTGATGTCCTGGGGTGGCGGGTGGACGAACGGGCGGGACAGTGTCAGGTAGTGCCTGACGGGGGGAGTTCGGCGAAGTGCGAAGGTTTCCGGGCCATGCGGGCATGGAAGCCCTGCCGGATGGCAAGGACCCCCTCAGCCGGGTCGACAGTTGCCATGGGCGTGACCAGCGGCTGAATCCGCAGGCTCCGGGTTGAGTAGTCCAGGCTCACCGGGACGATCGGGACGGCGGCCGCGAGCGCAATCCGATAGAAGCCGGTCTTCCATTCCTCGACGCGGCGCCGGGTGCCTTCGGGCGCCAGGCCGAGCACCCAGGGCTGGGCGTCTGACAGTCGGGCGACCGCCTGGTCGAGCGCGGTCCGACCTGCTGCGCGATCCACCGGCTCGCCCCCGAACCAGCGCAGGGGTGCGCCGAGCGGGAACCGGAACAGGGAGTGTTTGGCGAGAAAGGTGATCCGGAGATCCAACGAGAGCATGGCCAAGAGACAGAACAGGGCGTCCCAGTTGGAGGTGTGCGGGGCCACAATCAGCACGAACCGTGGCTGGTGCGGCAGGCTGCCGACGATCCGCCAGCCGATCAGTCCGAGCACCGCCGCGGCGCAGCGGGCCGTGACCGGGCATCCCCGTCGCGGGTACCCTGCCGTCGTGACCGGCGCGTCAGCCGCCGGTGCGCTTGGCGCGGTATCCGAGCTGCTGGAGATAGGCGGTGATGTCATCGCGATGTTCGCCCTGGATCTCGATGGTGCCATCCTTGACCGTGCCACCGGTGCCGCAGCGTTTCTTCAGTGTCGTCGCCAGCGTCTGGAGGGCCGCCGCCGTCAACGGCAGGCCGCTGACCACGGTGACGGTCTTGCCACCCCGGCCCTTGGCGGACTGCCCCACCCGCACCTGTCCGTCGCCCAGGATGGCATCGGCCGGGTCGGGGCAGCGGCACTGGACCAGCGCCATCCGGCAGGTCGGACAGGTCCGGCCGACCGTGGAAGAATAGACGAGGCCGCCGGAGCGGGAGCGAGGGGGCATGGGCTCGGTGTCGTGGATTGAAGGATCTAGTAATATACATGCAAGGGCCAGCCAGGGGCCCCGTACCCGTTTTCTCCCCGGAGGTCCCATGTCTCACCTGCCTGCTGGACGAAGCGCACGTTGGCCACTGATGGGCCTGCTGCTGGCCACCGTCCTCGGTTGCGACTCGGCCGGGGCGGCGAGTGCGCGGTCGGTGAACCCGCCGGCCTTTGATCCGCCCGCTGCCATGGCAGTGGACACGGCCTACTTTGCCGGGGGCTGTTTCTGGGGAGTGCAGGCGGTCTTCCAGCATGTGGTCGGCGTGCAGCGGGCCACCTCGGGGTACTCCGGTGGCGAAACCACCCGCCCCACCTACCAGCAGGTGACCACCGGCCGTACCGGGCACGCCGAGACGGTCCGGGTGATCTACGATCCGGCCAAGGTCAGCTTCGGGACGCTGCTGCAGGTCTACTTCACCGTGGCCCACGATCCCACCCAGTTGGACCGGCAGGGCCCCGACATCGGGACCCACTACCGCTCGGCGATCTTCGTCCGCACCATCGAGCAGGAGCAGGTGGCCCGGTCCTACATCGCCCAGCTCGAGCGTGAGGCGGCCTTCCCGTCGCCGATCGTGACCCGGATCACGCCGTTCACACGCTTTCACGAGGCCGAGGCCTACCACCAGGACTATGTGACGCTGCACCCCGACGAGCCCTACGTCCGCGTGCACGATGCCCCGAAGCTGGTTGACCTGGAGCGACGCTTCCCGGCCCTCTGGACCGCCCGCAAAGCTCCCGCCTGAGCGGCTCAGCGCACCAGCATGTTCCCCTACCGGGACGACAACCCGACCATTCGCCCGCCCATTGTGACGGTGCTGCTCATCGCGGCCAATCTCGCCGTCTGGCTGGTGGTGCAGGGGGCCGGTGACCTGCAGGCCCTGGCGGCCTCGATCTGTGAGCTGGGGCTGGTACCAGCCGATCTGCTGGGCCGCTCACCCGCCGGCACCTCATTCCCCATGGGTGAAGGACTGTACTGTGTCGTGGAAGCCGGCGTGCCCTGGCCGACGCTGGTCTCGTCGATGTTCCTGCATGGCGGCTGGCTGCACCTGTTCGGCAACTGCTGGTTCCTCTGGCTCTTCGGCAACAATGTCGAAGACGTCATGGGGCACCTGCGCTTTGTGACCTTCTACCTGCTCTGCGGCCTGCTGGCTGCCGCCAGTCAGATGGCAGCCGGTCCCAATGATCTGGTGCCGATGGTGGGGGCCAGCGGTGCGATCAGCGGGGTCATGGGCGCCTACATCGTGCTCTTCCCCCGGGTGCGGGTCCACGTCCTGATCTTCATCTTCCGCTTCACCATGCCCGCCTGGTTGATGCTCGGCTGGTGGTTCGGGATGCAGGTGGTGAATGCCCGCGCCGAAGCACTCGGCGGCGTGGCGGTCTGGGCCCACATCGGCGGGTTCGTGGCGGGCGTGCTGATGGAACGGGCCTTCCGGGATCCGCCGGTGCGGCCCCGGGTACTCGTCAGCTCAGGCTGAACAGGCGGCTCAGCCGCCGTGCTTGATCGACTTGCCCTCGACCAGGAAGACCACGTCCTCACCGATGTTGGTGGCCAGGTCGGCGACCCGCTCCAGATTGCGCGACACCAGAAACAGTTCCATGCCGGCGCTGATCATGTGAGGGTCCTCCATCATGTGGGTGAGGAGGATGCGGAACACATTCCGGTTGAGGGCATCGACACGATCATCGCGTGCGCAGACGTCGCGTCCCGCCACCGCGTCGCCCCGGATGAAGGCTTCCAGGGCATCAGAGAGCATGCCCCGCGCGAGACGGGCCATCTCGATGATCTCGGGCTCGGGCGTGATCGGCCGCGAGACCGCCAGCCGCTCGGCGGACTGGGCGATGTTCACGGCATGGTCGCCGACCCGCTCAAGGTCGGTGGCGATCCGCAGCGCCGAGGTGACCATGCGGAGGTCGCGGGCCATGGGCTGCTGCAGGGCCAGCAGTGCGATGCAGGCCGTCTCGATGTCGTTTTCCATGGCATCGATCACCCCGTCGCCGGCGATCACCTGCTGCGCTTTGGCGGAATCCCGCTCCAGCAGGGCCTCGACCGCCGTCCCCAGGGCCGCTTCCGCTTCGCCGGACATGGTCAACAGCGACGCCTTGAGCTGCTGGAGTTCCTCGTGGAAATGCCGCGGTCGATCGGAGTTCATCCGAACCTCCCCGTGATGTAGGCCTCGGTGCGCTCGAGTGCGGGCCGAGTGAAGATCTGCTCCGTGTCGCCGTATTCGACCACCCGTCCGGCTTCGAAGAAGGCGGTGCGGGAGGCCACCCGGGCGGCCTGCTGCATATTGTGGGTCACGATCACAATGGTGTAGCGCTCACGCAGTTCGAAGATCAGTTCCTCGATCTTCTGCGTCGCAATCGGGTCCAGCGCTGAGCAGGGCTCGTCCATCAGCAGGACCGACGGGGCGTTGCCCAGGGCGCGGGCGATGCAGAGCCGCTGCTGCTGTCCCCCGGAAAGACCGGTGGCCGGGCTGTGGAGGCGGTCTTTGACCTCGTCCCACAGGGCCGCCTGCCGCAGGCAGTGCTCGACCAGCTCCGGTAGTTCGCGGGGCGGGACCAGCGCATTCAGCGCCGGACCGTAGGCGACATTGTCGAAGATGGATTTGGGAAACGGATTGGGGCGCTGGAACACCATGCCGACCCGCTGCCGATGCTGGACCAGGTCCATGTCGGGGCCGTATACCGGGTGCCCGTCGACCAGGAGTCCGCCTGCCGCGCGACTGTCCAGCACCAGGTCGTTCATCCGGTTGATGCTGCGCAGGAAGGTGCTCTTGCCGCAGCCCGACGGACCGATGATGGCGGTGACCGACGCCCGCGGAATGGCCAGGTCGATACCGAACAGTGTCTGGCGCTTGCCGTACCAGAAGCAGAAGTCCTGGGCGACGATGGCGGCCAGTGGCGCGTCGGACGGCGTCAGGTCGCGCGGGGTCAGGACGGCGCTCATCCGAACCGCCCCGTGAGGTAGGCCTCGGTCTGCGGGTCACGCGGGGCCGTAAACACCTGCTGCGTGGCGCCGTGCTCGATCAGCTCGCCCAGGTAGAAGAAGGAGGTCGTATCCGACACGCGGGCGGCCTGCTGCATGTTGTGGGTCACGATGATGATCGTGAAGGCGTTCTTCAGCTCGAAGACCAGCTCCTCGATGCGCTGGGTGCCCTGCGGGTCCAGCGAGGCCGTCGGCTCGTCGAGCAGGATGACATCCGGCTCAGGGGCAATGGTGCGGGCCACGCAGAGCCGCTGCTGCTGTCCGCCGGAGAGCCCGATGGCGCTGGCGTCCAGCCGGTCCTTCACTTCGTCCCACAGCGCGGCGCGGCGGAGTGACTGCTCCACGATGGCGTCGGTCTCCTGTCGCGAACGCCGCGGGCCGATGCGCAGACCTGCCGCCACGTTGTCGCGGATGGAAAGCGTGGGAAAGGGCGTCGGCTTCTGGAAGACCATGCCGACCCGCCGCCGGAGCTGGATCGGTGAAATGCCCGGGGCGTAGATGTCCTGCCCATCGAGCAGCACCTTGCCGGTCACCCAGCCGTCGCCGCCGGTCTCATGCATGCGGTTGAGTGTGCGCAGATAGGTCGATTTGCCGCAGCCGGATGGCCCGATCAGGGCATGGACCCGGTTGGGCGCAAAGGCGAGCGAGATGCCCTTCACAGCGGTGAACTTGCCGTACATGGCGCTCAGCCGTTCGGTCTGCACGCGGGGGGTGGCGTCAGTCACCCTGACCTCCCAGGCGTCCGCGGGTGACATACCGCGCCGTCACCGACAGCAGCAGCACGATCACGATCAGGACCAGCGCCGCCGCCCAGGCGAACTGATGCCACTCGGGGTAGGGGCCAGTCGCATAGTTGTAAACCACCTGGGGCAGCGCAGCCATCGGCTCCCCGGGATTGAGCACCAGATACTCGCTGCCCAGCGAGGTGAACAGCAGCGGCGCGGTCTCCCCGGCGACCCGTGCCACCGACAGCAGCGCCCCCGTCACGATGCCGGGCAGTGCCGTCCGCAGCACAATGCTGAGCGAGGTCCGCCACCGGGGATAGCCGAGCGCGAGGGCAGCCTCTCGCAGCGAGGCGGGCACCAGTTTGATCAGCTCTTCCGAGGTGCGCATGACCATCGGAATCATCAGGATGGCCAGGGCCACGCTGGCTGCGAACCCGGAGAAATGCCCCTGGGCATGCACGATCCAGGTCCAGGCAAAGACGCCGATCACGATCGACGGGGTGCCGTTGAGCACGTCGGCCACGAACCGGGTCACCCAGGTCAGGCGGCTGTTGGGATATTCGGCGCAGTGGATACCCGCCCCAATACCGACCGGCAGCCCGATCAGGGAGGCCAGGCCCACGATGATCAGCGTCCCGACGATGGCGTGGCCCACGCCGCCGCCCGTCTCGCCCGGCGGCGCGGGGAGCCGGGTGAAGAACTCCAGTGACAGCGCACCGGCCCCGCGGATCACCAGCGAGGCGAGAATCAGGAACAGGGGCAGCACCGCGATCAGCACCGCCCCGATCATCAGCATGACCATGACATTGCTCTTGGCCCGCCGCATGGTCCGGCGGTTCATGCCTTGCTCCCGATGGCGGCGCCGCGCGCCACCCGCCAGATCAGCAACCGGGCCAGCGCATTGACCACTACAGTGACCGCAAAGAGCAGCAGCGCCACATAGACCAGCGCCGAGCCGTGCAAGTCGGAGGTCTGCTCCTTGAACTCGTTGGCAATCACTGCCGCCATGGTATACCCAGGCGCGAACAGCGACGCCGAGAGTTCGTGACTGTTGCCGATCAGCATGGTGACGGCCATGGTCTCGCCCAGGGCGCGCCCGAGGCCGAGAATGATGCCGCCGATGATGCCCGAGCGCGCGTACGGTACGATGGCCGTCGTCACCGCTTCCCAGCGCGTGGCGCCGAGGGCGAGTGCGGCCTCACGTTGGCCATCGGGCACGGCGAGCAGCACGCTCCGCGACACCGACATGACGTAGGGCATGATCATGATGGTGAGGATGACGCTGGCCGACAGCACCGAGGGTCCGTAGATGGGGCCGTCGAAGAACGGCAGGAAGCCGAGCGTGTCGCGGAGGAAGGGAAAGATGGTCGCGCGCAGGAAGGGGATCAGCACGAAGATCCCCCACAGGCCGTAGACCACGCTGGGGATGGCCGCGAGCAGTTCGATGACCATCGCCACCGGCCGACGGATGGCGTTCGGCGCGAACTCGGTCAGGTAGATCGCCACACCCAGCGACAGCGGCACCGCCATCGCCAGGGCCAGCAGCGCTGTCAGCAGCGTGCCCACGATCAGGGGGAAGGCGCCGAACTCGCCGGCCACCGGATCCCAGACCCTGGTGACCATGAAGTCGAGGCCGAACTTGTCGATGGCCTCGGCGGACCCCTGGTACAGCACCAACACCAGGAAGATCAGCAGGCAGGGGATGGCCAGGGCCCCGAGGGTCAGCAGACCCCGGAAGATCCGGTCCCCGTAGGAGACCCCGGCCAGCGGTGAACTGACCGGGGCGGTGGGGCGGGTGCGATCGGGAGGCGTCGTCATCTGGCCCGGAGTCTACCAGCGGGTTCCGGACAGAACAACACGACCAGGTAACGAACGTGTCACGACCACTTACCGGAGCCCGGCGATCTTCTGGGTCACCAGGGCGACCACTTCCTTGGGCAGCGGCGCGTAGGTCAGGGCCTTGGCCATGTCCTGCGCTTCGGGGGTGATCATCCAGGTCAGGAAATCCTTGATGACCTTGCCCTTGGCCGGATCGGGGTTCTTCGGGTGGACCAGCAGCCAGGTGAACGAGGCGATCGGATAGGCCGTCGCGCCCGGGGCATCGGTGATCGAGACCCGGAAGTCGGTGTTGGCCGGGAACTTGGCACTCGCCGCGGCGGCCGTGACCGACTCAAGGCTCGGTGCGACGAAGGCGCCGGTGCTGTTCCGGACCGCCGCATACGGCAGCCGGTTCTGCTCGGCGTAGACCATTTCCACGTAGCCGATGGCGCCCGGCATCTGCTTGACCTGCTGGGTCACGCCGGCGTTACCGGTGCCGCCGAGCCCGGTCGGCCAGTTGACCGACTGACCTGCACCGACACGGCTCTTCCACTCCGGCGAGACCTTGCTGAGGAAGTCGGTGAAGATGAACGTGGTGCCCGACCCCTCGGAGCGCCGCACCACCAGGATGTCGCTGGATGGCAGGGTGACGCCGGGATTCAGCGCCGTGAGTGCCGGGTCGTTCCACTGCTTGATTTTGCCGAGGTAGATGTCGGCGATGACGGGGCCGCTGAGCTTGAGTTGCGTCTGACCGAGCGACGGGAGGTTCCAGGTGAGCACCACGGCGCCGAGCACCGTCGGGATGTGCAACACCTGGCCCTGCACCGCATTCATCTGCTCCGGCGACATCGGACCGTCGGTGGCGCCGAAGTCGACCGTCTTGGCGGTGAACTGCTTGATCCCCGCGCTGGAACCGGCCGCCTGGTAGTTGATCTGGATGCCGGTCTTCTTGTTGAACTCGTTGAACCACTTCTTGTAGACCGGGTCGGGGAAGGTGGCGCCGGCGCCGGTGAGCTTCTGGGCCGCCGCGCTGCCCGGGAAGGCCAGGGTGAGGATGGCCAGGGCCGTGGCGGCGCGGGCGATATGCTGGAGGACACGCATGACGGGAGACTCCTGTCGAGTGTTGGAAAGCGTCGGGATCGTCGGGTCAGTACTTCACTTCGGTCTGGAAGAGCAGGAGCTGCCGCGACCGGTCGAAGGCATTGGTCGGCGAGCCGCCCTTGACCGCGTTGAGATCGGCGTTGAGCAGCAGACGCAGGTTCGGCGAATGCACGTAGGAGATGCCGGCGATGATGCGGGTCTGCGGTTCGACGGCCAGCCGTGCCGCAGGCAGGGTGCTGGTGGAATCGATGTTGGGGTCCCAGTGGTCGATCCGACCGAGCAGGGTCACCCGCGACGAATCCCCCAGGCGCCAGGTGCCGTAGCCGGAGAGCAGGCGGCCCTTCTGCTGCGGCGTGATGGCCGAGGTCGAGTCCTGGGCCAGCCCGATCTGCCCTGCCAAGGTGAGTCGGGTCGACTTGTAGGACAGCATGCCGATCATCCGCTGCCGTGCACCGCCACCGTTGGCGTGTCCCATGTGGGCATACCCGCTCAGGCGGAGCCCGCCGACCTTGCCGGCCAGATCGCTGCGGGCCAGGCGGACGGAGCCGCGGACCTGGATGTCCTTGTGCTGATCCCCGGGCGTGTTGCTGTACCCCTCACCGTTGTAGATCCCGGCTTGCAGGGCCCAGGTGTCGTAGTGCCACATGCCGTCTACGCTGAGACCGATGTCGGAGGAGGTGATGTAGCCCACCCGCTCCATCGGGATGGTGCCCTGCATCCGGTAGTCCCACAGCGACTCTTCGAAATCGTTCCAGGGCGTCTGAATCATCCCCATCTTCCAGGTCAGCGGGGACTGCTCCGGCGTGTAGGAGACGAAGGCGTACTTGAGGCGGAAGGTCTGCTGGTTGGCTGCGGCCCGACGGGTGTCAACGTCGACTGTGACCTGCGTCTGGATGCCGTTGGGGAACTTGCCGAGGGCCCGGATGTAGGCACGGTCCAGCTCGAAGTTGTTGCCGTGACCCACGGGCGTGAGGGCGGAGTCGGTGCGGAGCTGATAGGCAAACCGGCTGTAGATGACGCCGGCCACCGAGACGGTGGGCGCCTGGATCTGGGCGCTGGCCGGAGCCATGCCCAGCAGGAGGAGCAGGGTTGCCGTGGCACTGCGCAGAATCGGATGCGGCATGACACCTCCACCTGCCTCGGATGGACCCACCTCCAGGGAGCGGGTGGGGCGGCAGGAGGAACCCGACCGTCACCTGGATGACTCCAAGGTCGATGGGCGGCATCACACCAGCGTCTCGCGATTGTCACAGTGTCGTCACGAACCCCGGGAGGACCAGCCGGGGCGCGCAATTCCGGTCGTTACACGCCGTCCGGGAACCAGCAGTGGATGGTCGTGCCCTCGCGCAGGGCGCTCTCGGCCCACACCCGGCCGCCGTGCGCTTCGATCTGATGCTTGATGATGGAGAGCCCCAGACCGGTGCCGCCCTCCTCGCGTGACCGGGAGGGATCGACCCGATAGAAGCGCTCAAAAATCCGTGGCAGATCCGTCCCGGGAATGCCGCTGCCGTTGTCTGCCACCGAGAGGAGGATGCCGTTATCGCGACGGAGGCTGTGGACCGTGATTCTGCCACCGACCGGGACATAGCGCAGCGCATTGTCGAACAGATTGCCGAAGAGCTGGCGGATCGTCTCCGGATCGACGTGCAGGGTCGCGGCGTCGTCGGCCAGGCGGAGCGTGAGGGTGGCCTGCTGCTCGGTCACCCGCGTATCCAGCAGATGCCACGATTCCTCGGCCGCTGCCGCCAGCGCGACGGGCACCGGTGCCGGTGTCCACCGCCCCGACTCGATCCGGGAGAGGTCGAGCAGGTCGTCGACGAGCTGCTGCATCCGTCGGGCGTTGTTCAGGATCGTCTCCAGGAAACGGGTCCGGGTGCCCGCGTCCATGGTGTCGGCGTCGGCCAGCAGCGTCTCCGCGTAGCCGGTGATCGAGGTGAGCGGCGTCTTGAGTTCGTGCGAGGCATTGGCAATGAAGTCGCGCCGGACCATCTCCAGCCGTCGCAGCGCGGTCAGGTCGTGCAGCACGATCAGCACGCCGCGATCCTCGTAGGCCCTGGCGTTCAGGACCAGGGTGCGGTCGTCCAGCTCGAGTTCGCGGTTCCGGACGGGCTCGCCGGTCAGCACCTGGTCGATAGCTTCGCGGGCGGATTTGGTCCGGAAGAGCACGTCGAGTTCGGGCAACGGTGTCTGGTCGTCGTAGCCCAGCAGGCGGCGGGCGGCCGGGTTGGCCAGGGTGATGTGGCCCCGGGCGTCGGCGGCAATCACGCCCTCGGTCATGGCGTCGATCAGGGCCGTCGCCTCGCGGCGCTCGCGCTGCAACTGGGCCACCCGGTCGTCCACCTCGCCGTGCAGTTGACGCACCGCCTCGATCAGCCCGTCGAACTCCGGCACGCCGGTTCGCGTCAATCGGGGGGCGACGCCAGTCGCAATCTGCCGGATGGCATGGCCGATGTCGGCCAGCGGGCGGACCAGCAGATACCCGGCGAGGGTGGCCATGGCCATGGCCAGACACAGCACGAGGAGCAGGGTGCCGATCGATCCGGTGAACGCATCGCCGCCCCGCTGCTGAAACAGGAGGAAGGCGACCAGGACCACTGCGGCCGCAGCCAGGGCCAGCCGTCGAACCAGGGTCACGTCGCGCCGGTGGTCCGGTCGGCGGCCCGGAAGCGGTACCCCATGCTGCGGACCGTTTCGATCAGTTCGCCGGCATCACCCAGTTTGGCGCGCAGCCGCTGGACGTGCATGTCCACCGTGCGGGTCTGGATATCGGGATGGGCATCCCAGACGGTTTCCAGCAGATGGGAGCGCGATTGGGCCCGCCCCCGCCGTTCGACCAGCGTGACCAGCAGGCGGTACTCCGTGGCCGTCAGCGTGACTTCGGTGTCGTGGACCAGCACGCGCCGCGCGGACCGGTCGATCACAATCGGCCCGGCCACCAGCGTCGAGCCGCCCGTCACGGCCGGCGCTGAGAGGCGGCGCAGCAGCGCGGTGACGCGCAGCGCCAGTTCGGTGGGCGAGAAGGGCTTGGTCAGGTAGTCGTCGGCGCCCAGCGACAGTCCCCGGATGCGGTCCGGCTCGTCGCGCCGGGCGGTGAGGAGAATGACGCCCACATCGCGGGTCTCCTCACGCTTGCGCAGCTCCGCCAGCACGTCGTAGCCGGAGAGTCCCGGCAGCATCAGGTCGAGGACGATCAGGTCGGGTCGCTCGTCGCGCGCGGCCTTGAGGGCCTCGGTGCCGTTGGCTGCCGTGGAGACCCGGTAACCGGCCCGGGCCAGGTGGTAGGCAACCAGGGCGGTGATGTCCTTCTCGTCGTCGACAACCAGGATCCGGTGAGCGGTCCCAGTGGCCGGTGCAACCGGCGGTACACTCGTCATGCCTAGAACGTCTCCCGGTCGTTACGTTCCCGCAAGCCGAATGCTGCCGCCATCCCGCGGGTTGTGACCAGACCTTTACGTGGCTGGCGCGGTCCGACCCCTGCTTGGCACCGTCTCAGCCGCTGACTACACTGGTACGGTCGCTCACCGTTCACCCCCACCCGGGTCCCGCCGATGTCCTTCGCCGTCTTCCTCAATCGAGTCGCCCATCAGGCCGAACCGGGGGACACCCTCGGTGATCTGCTCGCCCGCGAGGCGCCGGACCTCCGCGAGGGGCTCCCCTCCGGTGGCGTGATCGCCACGGACGGACGGGGCATTGCTGTGGGGCCGGACGCGCTGCTGCATGCCGGGGCCATCTTCCTGGTGCGACGCAGCGCCCGGGCGACCGCGGACGAGGCCGCACCGCTGGATCGCTAATCGCCGACGGCCACCCCGTGCCACAGCGGCCCGAACCCGCGTCCCAGCGGAGGCGCGGCCCGGATGGCATCCTGCAGGTAGCGCTGGGCCCGCCGGACCGCCTCCGGCAGCGGGTGCCCCGCCGCCAGGCCCGCGGTGATCGCGGCTGACAGGGTACAGCCGGTGCCATGGCCCGCGCGGGTCTCGATCCGGGCGTGATGGAACGGCGTCTCATCGGTGGCGGTGACCAGCACATCCACCAGCTCGTCTCCCGGCAGATGCCCCCCTTTGATCAGCGCCGCCTGGGCACCCAGGGCCACCAGCGCCCGCCCCGCCCGCGTCATGGCGGCCTGATCGCGCACCGGAAACCCGACCAGCAGTTCGGCCTCATCCAGGTTGGGCGTGACGCAGGCCGCCAGGGGGAGCAGGTCCCGGCGGATAGCCTCGACGGCATCGGGGGCCAGCAGGGCGTCGCCGCTGCTGGCCACCATGACCGGGTCGAGCACGTACCGCGACCAGCCGGCCTGCCGGATCGCACCGGCCACGAGCTGGACCAGTGCCCGGGTGGCGAGCATGCCGGTTTTGCATGCGTCGGGCGGCAGGTCCTCGGCGAGGGCCTCGAGCTGGCCGGATACGATCTCGGGCGGGATCGGATGAACTGCGCGGACACCAAGGGTATTTTGCACCGTGACGGCGACCACCGCCGACGTACCGAAACACCCGAAGGCAGCGAAGGTCTTCAGGTCCGCCTGGATGCCGGCGCCGCCGCCGGAGTCTGATCCGGCAATGGTCAGGGCGATGGGACGATTGGTGGTCATGACGGTTTCTCTACTCCCAGGGCTCGATGACGCTCCCTCGACTGCTCCGTGATCTGCATCGTCGCAAGGCGCGGGAACGGCGCGGACTGGCCCTCGCCGAGGGCGTCCGCCTGGTGGAAGAGATGCTGGCAGCCGGGGCGGACTGCAAGGGGGCGGCGGTGGCGCCCGGCCTGCTGGCCACGCCGCGGGGGGTCGCACTGCGCGCCGCGCTCGATGCCCGGGGCATCCCCGTCGAGCATGTCGGCGACGACGAGCTGGCCGATCTCGCTGCCACCGAACACCCGCAGGGTATCGTGGCGGTGGTGGTGCCACCGCGCTGGACGCTGGACGACATGATCCCCATGCCCCGACGGCCGGTGGTGGTACTCGATGCCCTGCAGGACCCCGGCAATGTGGGCACCATCGCCCGCACGGCGCTGGCGTTCGGGGCCATCGGGCTGATCGCCCTGCCGGGGACGGCCGACCTCTCGGCGCCCAAGACTTGGCGGTCCGCCATGGGGGCATTGTTCCGGCTGCCCCACCTGCTGGTCGAGGCTCCGGAACTCGCCGCGTGGCAGGCCAGTCACCACGTGGTACTCTGGGCAGCCTCGGCTGCCGGCGCCCCGTTCGAGCCGTCGGAGGCGCCGGACCGCCTGGGTCTGGTATTCGGCAACGAAGGCGCCGGGGTCAGCGACGTGGCCCGGACGCTGATCGACCGCGAGGTCGGCATTCCGATGCAGCCCGACGCGGAGTCACTCAATGTGGCGGTTGCGGCGGGCATTCTGCTCTATCAGGGGACGCGATGATCGAGACCTGGTTCTTCCCGGTGATGGCCGGCATCTTCGGCCTGCTGGTCGGATCGTTCCTGAACGTGTGCATCGTCCGGTGGCCCGCTGAGGAGTCGGTGGTGAGTCCGCGGTCACGCTGCCCGCAATGCGGCAAGCTGATCGCCTGGTACGACAACATCCCTGTTGTCTCGTGGCTGCTGCTGCGCGCCCGCTGCCGTCACTGTGCGCTGCCCATTCCCATGCGCTATCCGCTGGTGGAGCTGGCCATCGGCGTGCTGTGGGTGCTGGCCTGGTGGCACCATGGCCCGTCCATTGAGGCCTTCCGCGCCGCCGTGTTCGGCACCATCCTCCTCGGCATCGCGATGACCGACGCCCGCGAGTACATCATCCCCGATGAATTCTCAGTGGGTGGAGCCGTGATCGGGCTGCTCTTCGCCTTCTTCGGCGGCGCCTTGCCCTGGCAGGATGCGCTCATCGGAGCGGCGGTCGGGTTTGGCATCCTCTGGCTGGTCGCGGTGGTCGGCGCCAAGGCCTTCGGCCAGGAGGCGATGGGCGGCGGCGACATCAAAATGATGGCCATGGTCGGTGCCTTCCTCGGTTGGCAGGGTGTGCTGCTCACCCTCTTCCTCGGGTCGGTCGGTGGCGTGGTGATCTTTCTGCCGCTGCGGCTGATGGGGCGCAACACCCTGGTGCCCTTCGGGATCTTCCTCGCGCTGGGTGCCGCGCTCTGCTGGGTGGCCGGGCCCGCTCTGCTGGGCTGGTACGCCGACTACGTGTTCGGGCGATGAGCATGCGGGTCCTGAATCACCGCGTGGTGGGGGCGCTGCTGGTGCTGCTGATGGCGGCCTGTCGTGGCGCAGCCCCGCCCCGTGACCGCAATGAAATCACCGCGCAGTCCCTGGCAGCGCTGGTCGATTCGCTCATGCCGCATGTTGCGGACGCAGCGGAACTGCCCTTCCGGACTCGACCCGTCTCCGCCATCCGCTCAGTCGAGGAGCTGCGACGGTTCTTGCAGACCAAGCTCGTTGACGAGATGCCGCCCGAGCGGGTTGAGGGGCTCAGCAGTACCTATCGTCTACTGGGTCTGATTCCGGATACTCTCGACCTCATGGGGCTGCTCGAGGAGATCTACGCCGAGCAGATCGCGGGATTCTACGATCCGGATTCCACTGCGCTCTACTTCGTCTCGCGGGGGGACCCGGCTCAGGTGCGCTTTCTGCTGGCCCACGAGATGACGCATGCCCTGCAGCACCAGTATCTGCCCATCGACTCGATCCTCAAGGCCCGTGACGACGGCGATCGCATCATGGCCGCCCAGGCCATGCTCGAGGGGCACGCGCAACTGGTGGCCATGCTGACGCTGCTGCCGGGGCAGGACATTCTGAAGGACCGGGCCTTCCTCGATCAGGTCGAGGATCAGATGCGGGTGGCCCAGGCCAGCATGCCGGTCTTCCGGACGGCGCCGCTCATCATCCGGGAAGCGCTGATTGCGCCCTACCTGCGCGGGACGACCTTCCTGCACTGGTTCCGGAACCAGTACCCCGGGGAGCAGCCCTTCGGGGAGCGCATGCCCCGATCGACCGAACAGATCCTCCATCCGCAGCGCTACGCCGACGGCGACGAACCGGTCACGCTGCGGTTCCAGCGCGCCGAGCCCGGACTGCTGAACGAGGACACCTTCGGCGAACTCGAGATCACCGTGCTGCGGTCGGTCCTGGTCGGCATCGAGGAAGTACCGACCGAGGTGGCCATGGGCTGGGGAGGCGACCGCTACCGGGTGGTGCGAACCCCCGATGGGCCCGCGCTGGTCTGGTATACCCTCTGGGATACCGACGGAGCGGCCCAGCGGTTCCGGACCCAGATCGCCGAACGCCTGCCCGAGGCGGTGGCTCGGCCCGGCTACCGTGTCAGTGTCGATTCGCTGATGGTGGGGCAGCACCCGGGGGTGCGGGTGGTGATCGCGCCGACCGGTTGGACGGGCTGGCAGGACCTGCCGCAAGTGGCGGTGGTACCCCGCCAGTAGCGGGGGAGGTGGCCCGGACCGCCCCACTGGACCAGTAATAGGGGGGTGGGGTATGTGCCCTGTCTGGTGCCTCCTGGTACCGCCTCCACTGGCCTCTGCGGCCCGGTGTGGATATCTTTCAGGGCTATGTTCGATGAGCTTTCTGCCCGCCTGTCTGACACACTCCGCCGGATTACCGGTCGCGGGGTCCTCACCGAGGACGCCGTCAAGGAGGGTCTGCGGGAGATCCGGCGGATTCTGCTCGAAGCCGACGTCTCCTTCGAGCTGACGCGGAGCTTTCTCGAGCGGGTCCAGGCGGCTGCCGTCGGCCAGGAAGTGCTCAAGGCGGTGCGGCCGGGCCAGATGCTGGTCAAGATCGTCTACGACGAACTGGTGGCCATGCTCGGCGAGAAGCAGGCGCCGATCGCCTTCGTCTCGGTGCCACCGACCATCATTCTCCTGGTTGGGTTGCAGGGCAGCGGCAAGACCACCACAGCCGCCAAGCTGGCCCGGCGCCTCAAGCTGGAGCAGAAGGCCCCGTTCCTGGTCGCGGCCGACGTCTACCGTCCGGCCGCCGTCGACCAGTTGCGGACCCTGAGCGAACAGGTGCAGGTGGGCTTCCACGGCGAGCCGGGGGTCACCGACGTCGCCGGCATCGTGCAGCGCGGACTCGAGGCGGCAGGGAAGGCGCGGGCGCGCAGCGTCATCGTCGACACGGCCGGCCGCCTGCAGATCGACGACGCCATGATGGCCGAACTGGTGCGGCTCAAGACGGCTATCCGCCCGCATGAGATTCTGCTGGTGGCCGACGGCATGACGGGGCAGGACGCGGTCCGCAGCGCCAAGGGCTTCCACGATGCGCTGGGCATCTCGGGCGTCATCCTCACCAAGATGGACGGCGACGCGCGCGGTGGTGCGGCGCTCTCGATCTACGGGGTCACCGGGGCACCGATCAAGTTCATTGGTGTCGGCGAGAAGATCGACCAGCTCGAACCCTTCCATCCCGACCGGATGGCCGGACGGATTCTGGAGCAGGGCGACGTTCTCTCGCTGGTCGAGAAGGCCCAGGCCACCGTCGATGAAGACGAGGCGCGCAAGCTGGCGCGGAAGGCGGGGTCGAAGAAGGGCCTCGACCTCGAGGACTTCCTGACGGCCATGAAGCAGCTCCAGAAGATGGGGCCGATGAAGAACCTGCTGGGGATGATGCCCGGCGTCAACGCCGAGATGATCAAGAACGTCGATGAACGACGGATCCGGCAGGCCGAGGCCATCGTGTTGTCGATGACGCGCTCGGAGCGGCAGGATCCCGAGATCATGAACGGTTCGCGCCGGGCCCGCGTGGCGCGGGGATCGGGCCGGACCGTGCAGGAAGTGAACCAACTGCTGACCCAGTTCAAGGGCATGCAGAAGATGATGAAGGTGATGGGCAAACCGGGGATGAAGCTCCCCTTTGGGG
>CAYQXR010000003.1:0-93022 GCA_964421625.1 uncultured Gemmatimonadaceae bacterium
CCGACATTCTCGGCACCGAGGATCACCTGGGCGACATGGACTTCAAGGTGGCCGGCACCGAGGCCGGGATCACCTCGATCCAGATGGACATCAAGATCGACGGGCTCTCGCTGGATCTGTTGCAGACGGCGCTGGAGCAGGCCCGCCACGGGCGACTGCACATCCTCGGCGAGATGGCCAAGGTCATGAGCACGCACCGCGAGGAAATGTCGCCGTGGGCGCCGCGGATCATCTCGATCCAGATCAAGCCGGACAAGATCGGCGACGTGATCGGCCCCAAGGGCAAGACCATCCGCGGCATTCAGGAAGCCTCGGGCGCCAAGGTCAACATCGACGATTCCGGTCTGGTGACCATCGCGGCGGTCGGGGCAGAGGCCGGCGACAAGGCCCGCGAAATGGTCCTTGCCATCGTCGCCGAGCCCATCGTCGGGATGGTCTACGAAGGCCCGGTCAAGCAGACCAAGGACTTCGGCGCCTTCATCGAGATCATGCCGGGCGTCGAGGGACTGCTGCATATCTCCGAGATCTCGCATGAGCGGGTGAACAAGACCGAAGACGTGCTCAAGCAGGGTGACATCGTCCAGGTCAAGCTCCTCGCCGTCGACGAGCGGGGCAAGATGAAGCTCTCCCGGAAGGCCTTGCTGCCGAAGGAGTGAGTCGGTCCGTGCGTACCGTGCAGCTCGACGAAGCACTGCATCGTTCGGATGCCGACAACGGACTCGTGGTCGTGACCGAACGCCTCCCCGGCGTCCGGTCTGCGGCCGCCGGGATCTGGGTCCGCACCGCCTCGGGCCATGAGACCCCCAGTACCATGGGGGTCTCGCACCTGCTCGAACACATGGTCTTCAAGGGGACGGCGGAGCGCACCGCACGCCAGATCGCCGAGTCGCTCGAAGCGCGGGGCGGCTCGCTGGATGCCTACACCTCGCGGGATCACACCTCCTACCAGGCGCACGTTCTCGATACCGACCTGCCGCTGGCGCTGGACGTGCTGACCGATCTGGTCCAGCGTCCGCTGCTGCGCGACAGCGATCTGGCACTGGAGCGGAACGTGGTGCTGGAAGAGTTGCACGGCGTGCTCGACACGCCGGACGATCTCGTCTTCGAACTCTTCAGCGAATCCCTCTTCGGCAGCCATCCCTACGGCTACTCGATCCTCGGCACGGAAGGCTCCGTGGCGGCCCTGACCACCGACGATCTGCGTCGCGTACACACGCAGGGGTACTACCCGGGCAACTGCGTCATTGCGGTGGCCGGGCATATCACGCATGAGCAGGTGCTGGCGCTGCTGGACCAGCAGGGGTGGTTCACCGGGGAGCCCCGGGCACCGCTGGCGCCGGTCATGGCGGCCACTGGCCAGCTCGGGATCCAGCGACTGGAAGCGCGCGATCTGCAGCAGGCGCATATCGTGATGGGGGCCACGACCGTGTCGGGGGCCGACCCACGCCGCTGGGGTCTCGGGATTCTGAGCACCGCGCTGGGCGGCGGCATGTCCAGTCGTCTCTTCCAGCGGGTCCGCGAGGAACTGGGCCTGTGCTACGCCATCCACGCCTGGCACAGCACCCTGCGCAGCGCGGGGGTGTTCGGTGTGTATGTCGGTACCCGGCCCGAGACGGCGGATCAGGCCGTCGAGGCCATCAATGCCGAACTCGCGCGCCTGGTGGCGGAGGGGCTTCCCGAGGGGGAGTTGGCCGACACCAAGAGTCAATTGAAGGGGCAGGTGATGCTGGCACTCGAAAGCACCACCTCCCGGATGCACCGGCTCGCCACGCATGTGCTGCAAGGCGAACCGTACCGCCCGCTCGACGAGGTCATCCGCCTGGTCGATGCGGTCACACGGGAGGACACGCAGACGCTGGCTGCTGCGTACCTTGCTCCCGACCGGATGACATCGGTCCGACTTGGGCCGGTGAGCTGAATCACCATTCACCCACAGCGCGTTACGCGCGATCGAGGTTGCCATGTTGATTGGTGTTCCCAAGGAGATCAAGACGAACGAGAACCGGGTCGGCATGGTGCCGGCCAGCGCCGAAGCGTTCGTCCGGGCCGGCCATGAGGTCGTGATCGAAACCTCGGCGGGCACCGGCAGCGGGTTCAGCGACGACGACTACCGGGCGGTCGGGGCCAGTGTCCTCGCCACGGCGGACGAAGTCTGGGCCCGGGCCGACATGATTGTGAAGGTCAAGGAGCCGATCCGGGTCGAGTGGCCGCGGATGCGCCGGGATCAGGTGATCTACACCTACTTCCACTTCGCCGCCGACCAGGAGCTGACCGAGGCCGTCATCGCCTCGGGGGCGATTGCCGTGGCCTACGAGACGGTACAGCTCCCGACCGGTCAGCTTCCACTGCTCACGCCGATGTCGGAAGTTGCCGGCCGGATGGCGGTGCAGGAAGGGGCCAAGTACAACGAGGCGCTGTTCGGTGGCCGCGGCGTGCTGCTCGGTGGGGTGCCGGGCGTGGCGCCCGCCGAAGTGGTGATTCTCGGTGGCGGCGTGGTCGGCGTGAATGCCGCCAAGATGGCCGCGGGCCTCGGGGCGCATGTTACCCTGCTCGATACCTCGCTCGACCGGCTGCGGTATCTGGATGACGTGCTCCCCGCCAATGTCACCACCGTCTTCTCCAATCGGCACAACATTCTCACGGCGATCCGCCGGGCCGATCTGGTCATCGGGGCCGTGCTGCTCCCGGGCAAGAAGGCGCCCAAGCTGATCGGGCGCGAGGACCTCGCCCAGATGCCGCGCGGCGCGGTGATCGTCGACGTCGCCGTGGACCAGGGCGGCTGTGTCGAGACCATCAAGCCGACCACGCACGCCGATCCCACCTACGTGATCGATGGCGTGCTGCACTACGGTGTGGCCAACATGCCGGGTGCGGTGCCGCGCACGTCCACGCTGGCGCTGAACAACGCCACGCTGCCCTACGGGCTCAAGCTCGCTGCGCTGGGCTGGCGGGAGGCCTGCCGTCAGGACCACTCGCTGGCGCTGGGGCTCAACGTGGTGCAGGGGAAGGTTGTCTACGCCGGTGTGGCAGAAGCCTTCGGCATGCCGCTGGTGTCGGTCGACAGCGTGCTCGCGTGAGCACGCCGGTGGAACTCCTCGTCGTGCGTCTCCCGCACGGCGAGGGGTTGCCGCTGCCCTCGCGCGCGACCCCCGGCGCGGCCGGGATGGATCTGGTGGCGGCTGCCGATCTGGAGCTGGCCCCGGGCGGCCGGGACCTGGTACCCACCGGACTGTCGCTGGCGATTCCCGAGGGCTACGAAGTGCAGCTCCGCCCCCGCTCGGGGCTGGCGCTCAAGCAGGGACTCACGCTGCCCAACTCACCCGCCACCATCGACGCCGACTACCGCGGTGAACTCCGTGTGCTGGTGATGAACCTGGGCGCGGCGCCGATCACCATCCGTCGCGGCGACCGGATCGCCCAGTTGCTGGTGCAGCGGGTGGAGCCGGTGGTGTTCCGCGAGGTGGCGGAGCTGCCGCCGAGCGGGCGAGGGAGTGGCGGGTTCGGGAGTACGGGGGTGTAGGGGGGAGTTCCATTGTAGTCGACGCTGCCTGCGTACGTGCTGAATGGTATTGTTGTACGTATCACGGAGGTTGGATGACAACCAGAGTGCCCCGTCCCGATCGCTCCAGCTCCAGAGTGGGCAAGGTCCGCAAGGAGTTCTGGCTTGATCCCGCATTGCTGAAGGATGCGCAGCGGTTTCTGGGCACGGCATCCGAGCGGGAGACGGTGGAGGTGGCGCTCGATCTGGTCACCTTTCGTCGGGAGCTGGCGTCGGGTGTCCAGGCGTTGGCCGGTATGCCACTCCGTCGGATCGACTAGGCGGTCGGGCAGCGGGAGTATGTTCTCGACACGAACCGTCGTTTGCCACGCGGCTTCAGCCGAGAGCTTGTGGCGGCGATCTCCTCCTCCAGGGTCCTCCGGGCTCCCAGTACTCGTTGAACGGGTTGGGCGCGCTGGCGGCTGAGAGGAGAGGCAAGACGAAGGAACGGAGTGTCTGGACGAGCGCCGGTATATCCGGGGCCATCTCCAGGCGACCCCTTCGGACAAAAGCCTGCCACTGAACAGCTCGATTCGTCGCATTCCTGTTCCGGCTCATCCGCCGGCTTCCAGGTAGGGGCGCATCACCTCGCTCACCCGGTTCGCAGTGGCGGCCTGCCAGAGCAGGTCAAGTCCCTTGGGGTGGACACGCCGATACTCGCGCAGTGCTGCAACGGCCACGTCGGTGCCGATCCGATTGCGGAACTTGAAGCAGTCCGCCACCGTTCTGGCTGCGCTGAAGATGGGGACGCGGATCCCATCAATCGTGTGTTCTTCGACCCATTCGGTGTAGGTGTCGCCCGAGAGAAAGATCAGCCGCACCGGTGGGTGCTCCAGATGCGGACGCCAGGCTTTCCGTCGGACGGCCAGCCAGACCTCGAACGGATTGTAGGTCGTGAGTCCGTGGAACCGGAGGGCCGAGAGGAGGCAGACGACCGCGCCGGGCACCAGCAGGGAGGCTCGGGCCAGGTCGTTCAGCCCGGAAGCGGGTGACTGTGGCGCCCGGTAGAGTCCTCGGCCGAGTCGTTCCAGGACGCCTTTGGCCACGAGCCGCCGGAGCTGGTCGCGGGTTACGCCGACCGCTTCGAGGTCCCTGGACCTGGCGATTCCGACGGTGGTCAGGGCCCGGAGTGCCCGTTCAGCAGGTGTGAGTGCCACAACAAAGTCTCGGCGTTAGGGCGCAAGTGCCGAGATAATGTATGCCATGGATGGGAGGTATGCAACCCGGGCGGGAGGTCGGGATCGAACAGCGGCTTCAGCCGCTAAGCGCCCGCGCAGCGGGTGTAACCCGCCGGGCCGCGACTATAGCCGCGCGGCGAGCACGAGCTGTCGCTGCTCGTTGAGACGTGGCGCGTAGCGACTACCGATCGCCCCAGTCCGCCAGACTCCCCTCGTACAGGCACACCTCCTCGGTGGCACCGGGGCCGAGCAGCAGGCGCTCAAAGTGCAGCCCGAGCTGTTCCAGCAGGTGAATCGAGCGATGATTCGCCGGTGAAGTGATCGCGGCAATCCGCCGGATGCCCAGCGGGCCTGTAGCGTGTTGCAGCACGCCTGCGGCAGCTTCCCGGGCGAGACCCTGCCCACGGTACTGCGGCATCAGGGCGAAGCCGATGTCGACCTCGTCGAGATAGTCGCGCTTGAGCAGGCCGCACATCCCGATGGGCTCGCTGGTAGATCGGAGCGCACACAGGTAGAGCCCGAAGCCATGCTGCGCGTACATCGCCATCGGTCCGGTACGGATGTATTCGGTGGCCTGCGCGATGGTACGAACGCCGCGATCGCCGATGTAGCGATGCCAGTCCGGATCGTTCATGAGGTCGAGGATGAACGGCGCATCGGCCTCGGTGAGCTGGCGCAGGATCAGGCGCTCGGTGGTGATCAGGGGCAGGGGAGGCTCCGGTCGAGGCGGTGGGTTCCCGCGTGGGGTGCAGCAGAATGTCGGCTGATTGTACAGCAAGCTAAACACCTTCCACCGTGCCGCTGGTCCATGGCGCAGCCCATTGCGGCCGACTGGGTCTGGAGCGATCGCTCCGGAAGTGGCGTGTCCGCAGGTCTTGCAAAATAGAAATCACCTTCTATTTTACAAGCATGATCCGACGCCTCCTGACCCGCGAACTGCGCCGCCGCCTCGCCGCCTATCCTGCGGTTGCCCTCGTCGGGCCGCGGCAGTCCGGCAAGACCACCCTGGCCCACATGCTGGGCGGCGTCTACTACGACCTGGAACAGGAGAGTGAGCGGCTCCGGCTCGACCTCGAATGGGCCGACCGCATGGCGGGGCGGGAGCGGGTCATCCTCGATGAGGCCCAGGCCTGGCCGGCGCTCTTCCCGAGACTGCGCGGCGCAATCGATCAGGCACGACACCGCCGGGGCCGCTTTCTCCTGCTCGGGTCGGTGGCACCATCGCTGATGCGGCAGGTCTCAGAGTCTCTGGCCGGACGATTGTCCCAGATCGAGCTGACCCCGTTCCTCTGGGGCGAGGTGGGCCGAGCGCGCCAGCCGTCCCTCTGGTGGTACGGCGGCTACCCCGATGGCGGCATCCTTGACCCGCACCGGTATCCCCGCTGGCAACTCGACTACCTCGCCCTGCTGGCCCAGCGTGATCTCCCCGGTTGGGGTTTCCCGGCAACGCCGCAGGTCACCGATCGCTTCCTCCGACTGGTCGCTGCGGTGCACGGGCAGGTCTGGAACGCTTCCCAGGTCGGTCAGGCGCTCGGCGTGTCCTATCACACCGTCAACGGATATCTCGATTACCTGGAAGGAGCCTTCCTGGTACGGCGCCTCGAACCGTGGCAGGCCAATCTCCGCAAACGGCTGGTCAAGCGTCCCAAGGTCTATTGGCGGGACAGCGGTCTCCTGCATGCCCTGCTGCAGGTGCCCAACCACGAGGCGCTCCTGCACCAACCTTGGGTCGGCGCGAGCTGGGAAGGTTTTGTGATCGAGGAGGTGCTTGGGGCGCTGGCGGTCCGCGGTGAATCGGTCCGTCCGTACTACTTCCGCACCAGCGACGGCCATGAAATCGATCTGGTGCTCGAGGTGGCCGGGGAGCAATGGGCCATCGAGGTGAAGCTGACCTCCTCACCCAGCGCGGAGGACCTGACCCGGCTGGATCGCGTCGCCGACATGATCGGGGCAAGTCGACGCTACCTGGTGTCACAGACACCTCGATCGGTCGGCGACACCCGCCGGGCGTCCTGCAACCTGGGGGGACTGCTGGAGCGGCTGGTGCGGTGAATGATTGCACGGGCGACCGCCGGTCGCCCCTACGGCTCGTCTGGTGAGATCGTACCGTCGTAGTCCCCGGGCGACCGCCGGTCGCCCCTACGGCTCGTCTGGTGAGGTCGTACCGTCGTAGGCGCGCTCGCGGCCGGCCCCCCCACCCCTCACCCCACTACCTTTCCCCGGTTATGCCTGTAACTGGCCACTACCCCCGGAGAGCCCGACGTGCCGACTGATCGTCCCCCCAAGCGCAGCGCCGCGTCGACCCGCCCCCGACCCCGGAAGGGCCCACCGGCCGCCGTGGCCACCAACGCACCCATGCGCCTGCAACGGTTCCTGGCCCGGGCCGGTGTCGCCTCCCGGCGGCAGGCCGAAGAGCTGATCCGCGAGGGCAAGGTCCGCGTCAACGGCAAGGGCGCCACCATCGGGATGTCGGTCGATCCCACCCGCGACCGGGTGACCGTCGGCCGACGCACCATCGCCCTGGCCGAACGCCGCTGGATCGCCGTCCACAAGCCCATCGGGGTGGTGACCACGGCCGACGACGAGCAGGGCCGGGCGAATGTCTTTGATCTGCTGCCTGAAGCCGCTGGTCTGACCTACGTCGGACGACTCGACGTGGCCACCACCGGGCTGCTGCTGATGACCACCGACGGCGACGCGGTCCACCGGCTGACCCACCCGAAATACCGGATCCCGCGCAGCTACATCGCCCTGGTCCACGGGATCGATGCGGCCGAGCTGACCCGCCGGTCGGCCGGGAAAGTGCTGGTCGAGGGCCGCCCGGTCGTCCCCACCCGGGTGCGCGTCAAGCCGGGCCGGGACGGCCGCTGCGTGCTGGAGGTGTCACTCACTGAAGGCCGCAACCGTATTGTCCGGCGGTGGGTCGAGACCATGGGCGCCAAGGTCGAACGCCTGGCCCGGATTGCCTACGGGCCGGTCCGCCTGGGTGACCTGCCCGCCGGGGGCTGGCGGCCGCTGACCCCCGCCGAAGTGCGCGGGATCTATCGTGCGATCGGCCTTGAGGCCGAGGAGGATTGAGTGCCGTTTCCGGTAGCTGAGGTCCTGACGGAGGTCCGCAAGCGGATCGTCGGCCAGGAGCGGATGGTCGAGCGGTTGCTGATCGGTCTGGTGACCGGCGGCCACGTGCTGCTCGAAGGGGTGCCCGGCCTGGCAAAGACGCTGACGGTGCGGACGCTGGCCGATGTGCTGCACGCGTCGTTCTCGCGGATCCAGTTCACGCCGGACCTGCTGCCCGCCGACGTGGTCGGCACCATGGTCTTCGACGCGGCCCATCAGCGCTTCACCGCTCGGCAGGGGCCCATCTTCGCCCAGATCGTCCTGGCCGACGAGGTGAACCGCGCCCCGGCCAAAGTGCAATCGGCGCTGCTGGAGGCCATGCAGGAGCGGCAGGTGACCATCGGCGGCGAGACCTACCCGCTGCCCAAGCCCTTCCTGGTGCTGGCCACCCAGAACCCGATCGAGAGCGAAGGGACCTATCCGCTGCCGGAAGCGCAGCTCGACCGGTTTCTGCTGCATGTCCGGGTGGGCTATCCGGCCCGCGCCGAGGAACGTGAAGTGCTGCTGCGCATGAGTGTGTCGGCCAGCAGCAACGAGCCGATCCGTCGGCTGGCCGAACCGGCCCAGGTCCTGGCTGCGCGCACGGCGGTGGAGCAGGTGCATCTCGATCCCCGGCTGGCGGACTACATCGTCGATCTGGTCCGGACCACACGTGATCCCGGTTCGATCGGGCTCGATCCGCTGCAGCGGCTGATTGCCTACGGCGCCTCGCCGCGCGCCTCGATTGCCCTGGCGCAGTGCGCCCGGGCCCACGCCTGGCTGCGGCAGCGCGACTTCGTGACGCCCGAGGATGTGCAGGCACTGGCGCCCGATGTGATGCGCCACCGGATCGTCCTCACCTTCGACGCCGAGGCGGAGGGGATCGATGCCGATCAGATCATTACCCGCGTGATCGGTGCGGTGCCGGTGCCCTGATGACGGCACCCTTTCCGTCGCCCGCCATCCTGAAGCAGGTCCGCGCGCTGGCCCTGACCGGTCGGCGCGCGACGGACACCCTGCTGGGCGGCGAGGTGCGGTCGGTGTTCCGCGGCACCGGGATGGAGTTCGCCGACGTGCGTCCCTACACCGAAGGCGACGACATCCGGCATCTCGACTGGAATCTGCTGGCGCGGACCGGACAGCCCTGGATCAAGCTCTACACCGAGACCCGGGAACTGACGGTGCTGCTGATCGTCGACCGGTCGCGGTCGCTGATGGTCGGCGATCCCGGCAGCAAGCTGGCCCGCGCCACCGAGGTGGCCGCCCTGCTGGCCCTGGTGGCGGAGCAGCAGCACGATCGGATCGGCCTGCTGGCCTTTGCGGAGCGGGTGGGTCCGGTGATTCCGCCGGGGCGCGGTCGCCGCCATGCCTATGGCGTGGTGCGCCGACTGCTGGAGCTGGAGCCGGCCGGGCGCACAGATCTGGCCGGCGCCCTGCGCGCCGCCGGCGGACTGCTCTCGCGTCGCTCGCTGGTGCTGATTCTGTCCGATTTCGTGGCCACCGGCTGGGAGAGTCCGTTGCGCGGTCTGGCCGCCCGGCACGATGTGACCGCCATTGTGCTCGAAGATCCGACCGACCGGGCCGTTCCGGCCGGTGGTTGGATTGATCTCGAGGACGCCGAACGCGGCCGACGGATGCTGTTCGACAGCGGCAGTGCTGCGGCGCGGCAGCGGGTGGAGCGCACCCTCGCGGTACGGCGGAATGTGCGCAGCCAGACACTGGGCGGGGCTGGGGTCCGTGAAGTGGTCATCCGCACCGACGACGATCCGCACGCCGCGCTCCGGGCCGCGTTCGGTCGGCACCGCCAGCACGGCTAGATGCAGCAGCAGGCGCTCCGTCCCACCGTCGGCGACACCACCACGCTGGTGTACCGTCTGGCGGTACCGCCCGATGCGATGGTGCTGCCGCGCGCGCCCACCGATACCTCTCTGGTCACCATGCTGGCGCCGCCCACCGTGCAGCGCGAGGGCGACACGGTGCGCATTGCCTGGCCGGTCACGCTGTGGGCACCGGGGCAGCATACCCTGACCATTCCCGGCGTGATCGTGGTCCGGGCCGGTGTGCCGCCCGACACGCTGGGCGATCTCCGCGTGCCGCTGCACGTGGCCTCGGTGCTGCCGGAACGGATCGCATCCGAGAGCCTGCCGCCGCAGCCGCCGCGCGGCTGGGTGCAGGATGGCGAACCCACGCTGCTGCCGTTGCTGCTGCTGCTCCCGCCGTTGCTGCTGTTGCTGGGTGCCAGCCACTGGTGGTGGCGCCGCCGCGGCCCGGTGCCGTCGGCTCCGCCCGCACCGATCCGACCTCCGCTCGATGCGGCCCGCGTCGAGCGCTGGCTGGCCGCCGGGGAAGGGCGGTTGGTGCTGCGGCATCTCGCTGCCGAACTGCCGGACACCTCGGCCGCCAACGCCTGGCGCGCGCGCGCCGACGCCATTCGCTATGCCCCGGTCGATGCAACGGCGGTGCTGACGCTGGCGCGTGAGGGCTGGGCGCTGCATCAGCGGGGCGGGGCATGATGGCACTGGCGCGCCCCTGGTTGCTGTTGCTCTTTCTGCTGCTGCCCCTGTGGTGGTGGTACCAGCAGCGACGACGGGTCCGCGAGGCGGCGGTGGTCGGTGACCTGGCACCGTTCAGTGCGGCCCCGTCCGGGCGCTGGCGCCGCTGGATCCCGCCCGTGCTGCGCACCCTGGCCATCAGTGCCTGCTTCCTGGCTGCGGCGGGCCCCCACGCGCCGGGCGATCGGACCCTGGTGGAGACCGACGGCATTTCGATCGTGCTGGTCATCGACATCTCGTCATCCATGCTGGATGAGGATCGCCTGGCGATTGCCAAGGCGCGCGCCATCGAGTTCGTGCGGGGGCGGCGCGCCGATCGGATCGGCTTGGTCATCTTCGCCGGGGAAGCGCTGACCATGGTGCCGGCCACTCTGGACTACGGCGTGCTCATCCACGCCATCGAAAACCTCCAGGTGATGCAGTTGGGTGAGGACGGTACCGCCATCGGGTCGGGACTGGCCACGGCGGTGTCGCGGTTGCGCCGGATGCCGGGCAAGGAGCGGGTGATCATCCTGCTCACCGACGGCGAGAACAACCGGGGTCTGATCGATCCGCGCACGGCGGCCCAGACGGCACAGGCCTTCGGGATCCGGGTCTACACCGTGGGGGTGGCCGCGAGCGTGGTCCCCGCGCCGGGCACGGCGCGCAGCGGACTCGACGAAGCCCTGCTCGACGAGATCGCCACCTCCACCGGCGGCCAGTACTTCCGGGCCGACGGCCCCGCCGTGCTGGCCGACATCTTCCACCGCATCGACGCGCTGGAACGCACGCCGCTGGAGAGCGTCCGCTACATCCGCCACCGCGAACGCACCACGCCCTTCCTGCTGCTGGCCCTGGGTGCGCTGCTGCTCGAGCTGGTGGTGAGCCGCTACTGGGTGGTGCGCCTGCCATGAGATTCGAGTCGCCGCTGCTGCTCTGGTCGGCGCCGCTGCTCGCGCTCCTGCTGACCTGGTGTGCCTGGCTGGCGCGCAACCGCCGCTGGACCGGTGCTGCCGCCTGGTCGCGCGCGCTGGGCGAGACGGCCCGTCGCCACGGCCGGTGGACGCCCCTGACGCTGGGTCTGGTGGGTCTGCTCGCCGGCGTGGCCCTGGCCGGTCCGCGCTGGGGCGAGCAGATGCGCGATACGGCATCACGCGCGCTCAACGTGATCGTGGTGATGGACATCTCGAAGTCGATGCTGGCCCAGGATGTTGCGCCGGACCGGCTGCAGCGGGCCACCGGTCACGCGCGCCGTCTGGTGCACGACCTGGCCGGTGACCGCCTGGGGCTGGTGGTGTTTGCCGCGCGCGGCTATCTGCTGGTGCCACTGACGCTGGACGAAAGTGCCATCACGCTCCAGCTCGATGCGCTGGACCCGGACATCGCCAGTGAAGGGGGCTCAGGCATGGGGAGTGCCCTGGCCCTCAGCGCTCGGCTGCTGACCGCCAATCCACTCGGCGGCGACCGGGTGATCGTGCTGCTGACCGATGGCGAGAGCTTCGATGGCGAAGCCGCGCTGCGGGCCTCCGGGGAGGAACTGCGCGACGCCGGGATTCTGCTGGTCACCATCCCGGTCGGCGGCACCGAGGGCGCGCGGATTCCCATTGACGGGAGCTTTCACCGCAATCAGGATGGTGCCGTCGTGCTCACGTCCCGGCGCGACGATCTGCTCAAATTGGTGACCGACGCTGCCGGAGGTGTCATGATTCCTGCCGATGCTGGTGATCCCGCCGGTGAGGTCCGCCGAACCCTGGCCCAGTTGAACCGCAGCGAGGTCACCGATCGCGCCGCCAGCGATCTGGTCCCCCGGGCCTGGTTGCTGGCCCTCGCAGCCGGACTGCTGCTGTTCGGCCACACCATCACGCGACGCACCGCCTCCCTGGTGGGCTTGCTGCTCTGTCTCGGGGGGGCGACCCTGTCGGCCCAGCGGCCCAGTCCGGGCACCCAACTGCTGCGGCGCGGCGACACCGCCCAGGCGAGCAACGCCTTTCTCGAACACGCCAAGCGCCGCGGCAGCGATACCGCCTGGTACAACGCGGGGACTGCGGCACTGCGGGCTGGCGATCCGGCAACTGCGATTGAAGCGCTCGAACGCGCAGCCCTGTCGCTCGACCCGGCGCTCCGCCAACGCGCGCTGTACAACCTGGGTACCGCCCGTCTGCTGCAGGCCGGTCAGGTGCCGGAGGGGAAGGACTCCATTGTCCGCGACGCGATGCAGCGGTTGCAGGGGGCGCTGAGCCTCAACCCGCGCGATTCGCAGGCGAAGTACAACTACGAACTGGCCCGACTGATGCTGCCGCCTCCACCACCGCCGCGGCCGCAACAGCAGCAGCCACAACAGCCTCCGCCACCACCACCGCCCAGCGATGAGTCGCGTGACCAGCGGATGAGCCAGGCCGAAGCGGAGCAGGTGCTGAACGCGATGGAACGCGCCGAGCGGGCGACCCGCCAGGCGATGAACAGCCGCAACCGTCGCGCGGCTCCACCGCTCGGGCCCGACTGGTAGCCGTGCTGGCACTGCTCCTCCTGCTGCAGGGCGGCTCACCGACCCTGTCGCCCCGGGTGGCAGCCATGCTGCCCGGTCTGCCGGCACCGGTGCAGACCGATGTCAGCATCACCACCCGCTTCTCGACTGATACCGTCTACACCGGTGAGCAGGTCGAACTGGTCACGGCCACCTGGTTCTCGCGGGATCTGCTGGTGCTGCTGCGGCGTCAGCCCTCGCTGCGCGCTCCCACGCTCAGCGGCCTCTGGAGCACCCAGGCGGTCTCCTTTCCGGCGTTGACGTTGAGCCGGGTGGTGAACAACCGGGTGATGGATCTGTACATCACCCACCAGACGCTGTTCCCGCTGGGAGCGTCGACCATTGCAGCGCCACCGGCGGAACTGACCTACGCCGTGCCGGTATCGACCTCGTTCTTTGCACCGGAGGAGCGGCGCGTGCTGCGGTCGCAGCCGGCCCGGCTGGTCGTGCTGCCGATTCCCGCCCACCTGGTCGGAGCGCTGGGCACCGGCCCGACCGCCCGCGGTCTGTCGCTGACCTGGCGGGGACCCGCAGCGGGCATTGTGGCAGGCACCCCGGCCCCGATTGAGCTGGTGATCCGCGGCACCGGCAATGTCACCCTGTGGCCCAATCCCGAGATCACCTGGTCGGACGGTGTCCATGTGTATCCCGAGACCACGCAGGAGCAGACCACCCAGACCAACGGCCTGGTGAGCGGCGAAAAGCGCTTCCGCTTTACCGTGGTGGTCGACAGTCAGGGCGTGCTCAGTCTCCCGGCTGTGCGCTATCCGTTTTTCGACCCGGGTCGACGCGAGGTACTGGTGGCCGCCGCCCCAGCGACGGCCCTGCCGGTCCTGATGGGGAACGGCGCCAGCATGCGCGCCCGGTTGCCGCTGGCCACCAGCTACCAGATGCCCTGGGCAACCCGGGTCATGCAGACCCTGGGCTGGTGGACTGCCCTGATTGCCAGCCTCCCGCTGCTGCTCCTGTTCGGCCGCCGTTGGCGCGTGCGGGCCCCTGCTCCTGTCATCGCCCCGGAAGATCCGGCGTTCTCACTCCGGCGCATCCTCGCAGCGGTGCCGGAACGCGTGGTGACGACACTGCGTCGGCGGGGCGTGGCGCGCACCGATGCGGAGGAGGTTGCCGAGTGGTTGACGGCGGTGGAACGGCACCGTTTCGGGCCGTCGGGGAGCCCCGACCCGGGCACACCCACCTCTCTGCTGCAGCGGGTGCTGCACCGGGTGCGACGGGCCGGATGGGCGGGCCTGCTGCTGTTCGGTCTACTCGGTCCGGCCGCAGCACAACAACCCGGTGCGCAGGCCTACCTCACGGACGATGCCGTAACCGCCCTCCACGCCTTCACGTCGGCGGCGCAGCAGGACCCTCTGCGGCCCGGGCGCTGGCAGGATCTGGGTGCGGCGGCCTGGCGGGTAGGCGACGAGGCCGGGGCCGCTGCGGCCTGGCTGCGGGGGTTGGCCCTCGCCCCCCGCGATCCCGCGCTCCGACAGGCGTGGCAGAGCGCCGGTGCGATGCCCGCGCCGATCCGCCAACTGGCGCCCAGCATCCCGCTGTCGCGGGACGAACTGGCGGTGGCCACCTTGGCGCTCTGGCTGGTGGCCGGCCTGCTGTGGTGGCGCCGAGCCCGGGGCAGCGCGGTGGTGCTGCTGAGCCTGGCGCTGCTCAGCGGCAGTGTGATCGGCTTCCGCACCTGGCGGGCGCTGCGGCCGGAGGTGCTCCTGCGCGCCACCGCGCTCCGTATCTCCCCGGCACCCAACGCGCCTGTCCTGGGGGAGGTGCCCGCCTGGAGCCGTCCGCTGGTGGAGCGGCGCGTGGGGACCTGGTACCTGGTCCGCTTCGATCGCGGCATGGGGGGCTGGGTGCCCGGAACCGCGGTTGCCGAACTGGGGCGGATGCCGCCAGCCGAACCGATGTACTGAGGCCAGTCCAGCAGGTCGCGGAGCAATCTGAAACATCGGGACGTCGTTGCCGTAGTGTCGGGTGCGGGAGAGATCCCGGTGTACCGAACTGGTTCATACCTCACGGGAGTGCGTCATGCTGTATACCATCCTCATCGGATTCATCGCGGGCCTGATCGCGCGCGCGCTCACGCCGGGGCAGGGGCCCCAGGGCTTCATCGTCACCACGGTGCTCGGCATTGCGGGGGCCTGGGTCGGGTCGCTGCTGCTGGGTGGACAGGTCGGCCTGGTCGGGTCGGTGGTGGGGGCAGTCATCGTCCTGGTGGTCATCCGGGCCATCAAAAAGAGTTGAACGGCGCGGCGCTCCGGGACGACGCACCCCGGAGCCCGCTACATTTGCCGGATGTCCGCCCCCCGTGCGATCGCCATACTCCCGGATGCCGTCGCGAACCAGATCGCGGCCGGCGAAGTGGTGGAGCGTCCCGCGTCGGTGGTGAAGGAATTGATGGAGAATGCCCTCGACGCGGGCGCGCGGCAGATCATCGTCCGGGTCGAGAATGGCGGCAAGACGGTGCTGGAAGTGGCCGACGACGGCACCGGGATGGGGCGCAACGACGCCCTGCTGGCCCTCGATCGGCACGCCACCAGCAAGATCCGGCAGGCCAGTGACCTGGTCGGCATCGACACCTTCGGCTTCCGGGGCGAGGCGCTGCCGGCCATCGCGTCGGTGTCGCGCTTCGAACTGCTGACCGCCACGGCCGCTGGCGAAGGCACCCGGATCGAGGTGACCGGCGGTCGGGTGATGAGTGTGACCGAGGCCACCCGACAGCGCGGCACCACGGTCACCGCCCGCGCCCTCTTCTTCAATACCCCGGCGCGCCGGAAGTTTCTGCGGTCGGCGGCTAGCGAGTCACGGGCCATCGTCGATGTGGTCTCCACGCTGGCGCTGGCCCATCCCACCGTCGGAATGACGCTCGAACTGGACGGCCGCCCCCGCCTGACACTGCCCCCGGACCAGTCACCGGCGGAGCGACTGAGTGGCGTCTGGGGCCGGAACGTGGCCGACACACTGTTGCCGCTGGAGTATCGCGAGGGCGATGTCCTGGTCGTCGGGCTGGTGCAGCGGCCCGCTGATGCGCTCCCCGCTGGGCGCCGGACGCAGTTGTTCGTGAACGGCCGACCGTTCCGCGATCCCTTTCTGATCCGTGCCGCGGAAGCAGGCTATCGCTCGGCGATCCACCCCGGCGATCGTCCGTCGCTGCTGCTGGATCTGCGGCTGGATCCAGCCGGCGTGGATGTGAACGTTCATCCAGCCAAGCTTGAGGTCCGCTTCCGCGATCGCTTTGCCGTCGAGCGGGCGGTGGAGGCGGCGGTGCGCGCCACCCTGGGGACCACCGATGCAGCAGCCACCTTCGGCGAGAGCGCGGCGCTGTCGATGCCGATGCCGGCCCAGGTGCCCGCGTCCACCGACCGAACGTCGTATCCGCCGGACGACCTGTTCGCCCCGCTCGATGGCGAGTCGGCGGCGCCAGTCGAGCAGGCTGAGGTCGGTGGTGTAGTCACGGCGCCGCTGGTGACGAGCTGGACCATGCCAGTGTTGCAGGTGGCCCGGACCTGGCTGTGCTATGAGGCAGAGGACAGCCTCATCATCGTCGATCAGCATTCGGCCCACGAGCGGGTGCTGTATGAAGAAGTCATGGCGCAGATCACCGGTGGGGAAATGCCCTCCCAGCGCCTGCTGCTCCCGATGACCATCGAGCTGACCAACGAGGAACTCGATGCCGTGGCTGACCGCCGTGAGCTACTGCGACGGATCGGTTTCGAGGTCGAGCCCTTCGGCGGACGGGCCGTGCTGCTGCACGGCGTCCCCAATCCGCATCCGCGCTTTGATGGCGCCACCTGTTTCCGCGAGATCGCGGCCGATCTGGCGCGGGGACGGTTTGGCGGCTGGGCCAATCCGCTGGAGCGCTTTGCGGCGACCTACGCCTGCCGGGCAGCCATCAAGGCGGGCCAGTCGCTGGATGAACGGTCGATCCGTGAACTGCTGCAGCGCCTGCAGCGGTGTTCGCTCCCGCCGCACGACGTGCATGGCCGGTCTACCATCGTCCAACTGCCACTGATTGAAGTCGAGCGCCGGTTTGGGCGTCGTTAGGACCCCGCTGCTGGTCGGACCGACGGGGGTCGGGAAGACGGCCGTCGCGCTGGCGCTGGCCGCGCACTGGCCCGTCGAAGTGGTGTCGGCCGATTCGCGGCAGGTGTATCGGGGGCTCGATATCGCCACGGCGAAGGCCACGCGTCGCGAGCAGCAGCGGGTGCCACACCACTTGCTCGACCGGCTGCCGCCGGGAGAGCGCTACAGCGCCGGGCGGTTCGTGGAGGAAGCAGCGGCTGCGCTGGCCGACATCCGCGAGCGCGGACGGCAGCCGCTGGTCGTCGGGGGAACCGGACTCTATCTCAAGGCGTTGATCGGTGGGTTGTTCATCGAACCACCGATGGATGCGGCACAGCGCGCGGCGCTGACCGAGCTGACCGCGGCACTGGATGCCCTGACGCTGGTGCGCTGGGCCTGCCGCCTCGATCCCGATCATCCGCCCGGCGGCGGGCGGCAGCGGGCGCAGCGGGCCATCGAGATCGCCCTGCTGACGGGACGCAGTCTGAGCTGGTGGCAGCGGACCGCCGCGACGGCCGGCAGCGTCAACCCCTGGCTGGTGCGCCTGACGGTGCCACGGGCGGTCTTGCACCAGCGGATCCGGCGGCGGGTCGACGACATGATCACCCGCGGCCTGTTGGGCGAGGTGGCCGCCGCCCTCGCCGACGGGGCCCAGCCGGGCAGTCCCGGCATGGACGGGATCGGGGTCCGCGAGGCAGTGGCCGTGCTGGGGGGCACACTGCCGCCCGACCTGCTGGCCGACACCATCGCCATGGCGACGCGGCAGTATGCCAAACGCCAGGAGACCTGGTTCCGGCACCAACTCGGCACGCCAGCACTCACGCTGGATGCCACGCGTCCCCCTGACCAGATCGCTGCGGCGATCGCCACAGCCTGGGAGCAGGACCACCGATGAAGATCGGGCTGACATGTTACCCCACCTACGGCGGCTCCGGCGCCGTCGCGACCGAACTCGGCCTTGAGCTCGCCCGGCGCGGGCACGAGGTGCACTTCATCAGCTACGAGTCGCCGTTCCGGCTGCACGGCTATGTGGAGGGCGCCCACTTCCACGAAGTCGACACCACCATGTCGCGCTACCCGCTGTTCGAGCACTACCCCTACACCCTGGCGCTGGCCTCGCGGCAGTACGAGGTCGCCCTCCAGGAGAAGCTCGATCTGCTGCACGTCCACTACGCCATTCCGCATGCCACCACCGCCCACCTGGCGCGTGAGATGCTCGGTGAGGCGCACCCGATCAAAGTCATCACCACGCTGCACGGCACCGACATCACGCTGGTGGGGCAGGAGGCGTCGTTCTTCGCCATCACCCGCTTCTCGATCGAGCAGTCCGACGGCGTGACGGCGGTGTCGGACTTCCTGCGCGACGAGACCTACCGGGCCTTCGGCTGCGTCTCCAGTCGGCTGGAGAGCATCCCCAACTTCGTGAATCTGGCGGAGTACCGACCGGAGGCGGCGGTGGCGCGGGAGTCGCTGGTCCACGAGGGGCAGCGCATTCTGGTGCACATGTCGAACTTCCGCGAAGTGAAGCGGGTCAAGGACGTGGTGCGGATCTTCGCCCGGGTCCGCAAGGCCATGCCAGCGGTGCTGCTGATGATCGGCGACGGTCCTGATCGCGCCGAGTCGGAGGCGGAGGCGCGGGAACTGGGCGTGCTGGCGGATGTGCGGTATCTCGGGCGGGTGCATGCCCCGGCCTCGCTGCTGGCTGCGGCGGATCTGATGCTGCTGCCATCGCAGACCGAGTCCTTTGGGCTCGCCGCGCTGGAGGCGATGGCCACCGGCACGCCGGTCACGGCGTCGCGGATTGGTGGCCTCCCCGAAGTCATCCAGGACGGCGTCGACGGCATCCTCGAACCACCCGGCGCGGTGGAGGCGATGGCGCGCCGCAGTGTCGAGCTGCTCCGCGATCCCGTGCGCTACCAGGCGATGCGCGAAGCCGCCATGGCCCGGGCCGCGCAGTTCTCGGCGGACATCATCGTGCCGCAGTACGAGGCCTACTACGAACGGGTGCTGGGCCGCTGATGGGACTCCCGCTGCTGCTCATTGCCGTGATCCTCGGTGTGGTCGAAGGGGCCACCGAGTTCCTGCCGGTGTCGTCCACCGGTCACCTGATCGTCGTCAGTACCTGGCTCGGCTACGTGGGCGCCGAGGCCGAGACCTTCAATATCGTCATTCAGTTCGGTGCTATTCTGGCGGTCATCTGGCACTACCGGCAGATGCTCCTCGATATGCTGCGGTCGCTGCGAGGGGGCGGCCCGTCGCGCCGACTGGTGGGCAATCTGCTGGCCGCCTTTCTGCCCGCGGTGGTGATCGGCCTGATGGCCCATGACTGGATCCGGGCCCATCTCTTCGCGGTCGAGGTGGTCGGCTGGGCACTGATCGTCGGCGGCCTGGTGATGCTCCTGCTCGAATGGCGGCGCCCGACCACCACGGCGGACTCGGTGGAGCAGGTCACCCTGGCGCAGGCCACCGGCATCGGATTCGCCCAACTCCTGGCCATGATTCCGGGCACGTCGCGGTCCGCCTCGACCATCCTCGGTGGCTATGTGCTGGGGCTCTCGCGGGCTGCCGCGACCGAGTTCTCCTTCCTGCTGGCGATTCCCACCATCAGCGGTGCCGCCGCGCTGGATGCCTTCAAGAGCCGGGAAGTCCTGGCCTCGGTGGACCCACTGGTCTTTGCCACGGGGCTGATCGTCTCGTTCGTGGTGGCGCTGCTCGCCATCCGGGTCTTCCTCCGCTATGTCCGGTCGCATTCCTTTGCGGTGTTTGCGTGGTACCGGATCGCCTTCGGCGGCCTCATCCTGCTGCTGGCGCGCGGGGGCACGCTCTGAGTCAGCCGGTGGTCCATCGGTATGCCACGGTGGACAGCACCATGGTCGAGGCCCATCGTCTCGCAGCGGCCGGTGCGCCCGCAGGGACGGCCGTCCAGGCAGAGGAGCAGTCGGGAGGGCGGGGGACCAACGGAAGGACCTGGCATTCGCCGCCCGGTGGCGTCTGGGTGTCGGTGGTGCTTCTGCCACCGGATGCCGCGGCCATCGACGTGCTCTCGATCCGACTGGGGCTGGCCTTGGCGGAACTGCTGACCTCCTGGCTGCCCACGGCGGTGCGGCTCACCCTCAAGTGGCCCAATGATCTGCTGCTGGATGGCCGCAAGGTCGGCGGCATTCTCTGCGAAGCCCGGTGGCGCGGTGGAACCTGTCAGTGGGTCGTGGCGGGGGTGGGTATCAATCTGCGCAATCCGGTTCCGGACCTGCCACAGGGGGCCGCGCGTCTGGCTGATCTGGGCGTGATGCTCGATCCCATCGCCGCTGGCGAGCAGGTGATCGCCACCATTTCCCGCGTCGGGCAGCAGGCCGGCTGGTTGGACGACGCGGAACTGGCCGCCTGGCAGCGACGGGACGCCCTCTCCGGGCAGATGATCGACCACCCCCTCGCCGGACAGGTCCGCGGGATCACCGCCCGGGGGGGGCTGGTGGTCGTGAACGCGGCCGGTGAGGTGCAGATTTCCGTTGCCGGGGTGGACCGGCGCCCCCTCTGACGCGAGATTATGACCATGCTGCTGGTACTCGATATCGGGAACACCGAGGTCACCGTCGGGCTCTACGCCGGGACACTGCTGCGGGGGCATTGGCGCCTGACCACCGGCACCGACCGCACGCCGGACGAATGGGGTCTGCTGCTCGACTCGCTGATTGTCCGGGCCGGGCACTCCCCGGGCGAGATCCGGGCCGCCTGCCTGGCCTCGGTGGCGCCGGGCGTCACCCAGGCCATCACCGAGGCGGTGCGCGGTATCACCGCGCGGGTGGGCTGGCTTGAGGCCGGCAGTCCGCTGCCCATTGTGCTGGATGTCGATGAGCCGCTGGCGGTTGGTGCCGATCGGATCGCCAATGTGCTGGCGGCGCTGGAGGTCGCGCCGGGCGGGGCCATCGTGGTCGATTTCGGCACGGCAACCACCTTTGACTGCGTCACGGCCGATCGCCGGTTCATCGGTGGGGCCATCATGCCGGGGGTGCGCACCAGCGCCGATCAGTTGATCCGGCGCGCCGCCAAGCTGGCTGCTACTGAACTCACGCCACCCGCTCACGCCATTGGGCGCCGCACCGATGACCACATCCGCAGCGGCGTCCTGTTCGGCACCGCCGACGCCATCGACGGGATGATCCGACGGATGCAGGCCGAGTGGCCCACGCCGGAGCAGCCGCAGGTATTGGCCACCGGGGGATTGGCGCCGCTGATCGGACCACTGACCACCCGGGTCGACACCATTCAGGCCGACCTGACCTTGCAGGGGCTGCGGATCGCGGCCCATGCCATGGGATTGCTGGCGTGAGCGCAGCCGATCCGCGGCTGACCACCACCCGCGGCCGTCAGGTCGCCCACTCAGTGCTGGGGCCGGTGCTCCCCTGGCTGCTGCATCTGCGGCCGATGGAATGGCCCATCGTGGCGGCGCACTGTGCCATCGGCTGGTGGCTCGCCACGGGGGTCCTGTGGCCCTCCGGCACGGCCTGGCTGGCGATTGCGGTGTGGGTGGTGGCCCTCAACGGGGGGACCCTGGCGCTCAATTCGGCCTTCGATCGCGACGAAGGCGACATCGCCTATCTGCGGAATCCGCCGACCCCGCCGCGCGGTCTGGCCATCGGGGCCACACTGCTGATGCTGAGCGGCCTGGCCCTCACCTGGGGTCTGCCGATCGAGTACCGCGCCGTCTACCTGCTGTCGGTGGTGCTCTCGCTGATGTACTCGGTACCGCCGCTGCGCCTCAAGGCGGTCGGGGGAGCGGACTGGGTCATCAACATGATCGGCTTCGGCACCCTCACCGCCTATGCCGGCTGGGCCATCACGGGCCGCCCGCTCACCGTGACGGCGGGGCTGATCTTCGTCGGCTTCTGCCCGCTGTTCGCGGCGCTGTACCCGCTCACCCAGCTCTACCAGATGGACGAGGACCGGGCCCGTGGCGACCGCACCCTGGTCCTGCGCCTCGGTGGCGCACAGCGCAGTCTGGCCGTGGCCATCGTCTGCACCGGCATCGCCTTCGCCGCCTTCCTGGCGGCTGGCTGGCTGGCCGGCTGGCGTGGCGGCGAGGATCTGGCGCGCTGGGGGGCGCTGGTGATCGCCGGACTGGCCTGGTGTGCCGTGCTGTTTCCCTGGTACCAGCAGGGGCATACCTGGTCGTCGCGGGAGCATCAGCGGGGGATGTACCACGCGCTGGTGGCGTGGGCCATTACCGATGCCGCCATTCTCCTGGCCTGGCAGGGATAGCATCCCCTTGGCCCCTCGTCCCGGACGCACTATTTTCGGGCTGACCTGTTCCGCTGGAGAACGATAGATGGCCACCGCCGCGCTGGACTCCACCCACGATGTCACCGACCTGCGCACCATTCTGCGCAGCGCCTTGGTGCTCGGTCTGATCGAATCGGCCCTGGTGCTCGCCGTGTCGGTCGTCAACCGTTCGCTCGAAGGGACCGTCGACCGGGCCATCTCGGCCGTGATCGTCGCCATCGGCTTGGCCATCGTACTGTTCTGGCCGGGGCGGGTGACCCGGGCCCGGACCATCGATGGCATCGCGGCGGCCGCCGGGATCGGTCTCGCGGCCACGGTCGTCTATCTGGTGGTCGACGTGACGCTGCTCCAGTGGATCGGCACCTACACCAACCGCTGGCGCGAGATCGGCGGCGGCTCCAACTGGTGGTACCACCCGGTCTGGTGGATGGTCGGCACCTTCCTCCCCTGGATGGGGGCCTGGGTGCTCGCCAATCAGGCCCGCCGTCAGGGCGACCATGCCGTACCGGCCGCCTGCATCCTGGTGGCTGTGCTCACGGCGGTGGTCGGTGCCGCCTGTGCCGCACTGGGTTTCCCCGGCGCCGGCTGGAATGTCCCGACCTTCGCGGTCGCGGCGCTCCCCGCCTCGGCGCTGGCGGTGATCGTCTCCGGTCTCGGCGGATCCCGCCGCTGACCGTGTTGGCAGGGGACTTCCCCTGCCGCTTCAGGCAAGGAGTGCGCTGATGCTCGGACGGATCGTCCGGATGATCCTGCGCATCGCCGGGTGGCTCCTGACCCCTCTGGTCGTCACGCTTGCCGCGGCGGCCGCAGCCACACTCGCCTTCCAGGTGATCGGCCCCGGGTCCCGCCCGGCAGTGGTGCTCGGCTTCGGGCTCGGTGCCGGACTGCTCGGGGCACTCCTGGGCGCACTGGGCTGGGTCCAACTGCTGCGGCGTTCCCCCGAACTGCGTGAAGGCTTGGCTGTCACCGCCTCCGGACTCCCCCAGCCCGGGGCCGTCCGCGAGATGCTGCAGTCCGTTGCCCTGGAGGAGAAGCCCCCGACATGAGCCTTACCCTCGGACCGGTCCGCTCCACCTGTACCGCCCTGCTGACTCTGATGGGGGCGCCGCTGTCGCTGCTGGCGCAGGACGGCTACTACCTCAGCGCCGGTCGGGTGCTGGCCGGTACGCCCGATGAGTCGAGCTGGCGGCTCACGGTGCAGCGGGATCTCTTCCATCCCGTCACCTCCGAGTTCCACGTGCAGGTGCTGCCCGGGGCGCGTCCAGCGAGTGGGCAGCTCGTCGGGGTCGGCGGCGACATTGTCCTCTTTCCGGAGAGCCTGGGTTTTCCGGCCGTGGTGGCCGGGGTGACCGGCGGCCTGGGTCTCGGTGGGCAGGAGCGACTCTGGGCTGGTACTTCCCTGGGGCTGCGGGTCACCGCTGTGCGGGTCGGTGTGGTCCGGGTGATGTTGGAGGGCCGCTGGCGTTCCTACACGCTGGAGGGGCGGGATGGGGTCGAGGTCGCCGCTGTGTTCGGCTTCCGCCGCCGTCCGGATCCGGTGCCGCGTCCCGAGTCGGTCGGGCTGTGGGCACCGCGCTCCACGCTGGAGACCCTGCGGGCCAGCGGCATTCCCGAGGCCAAGGCCGCCATCTTGAACGACGTGGTGCGGGTCGCCATCGAGGAAATGGGCCAGCCCTACGTCTGGGGCGGCACCGGCGACGGCCGCGGCGGCTTCGACTGCTCCGGGCTGATCTACTACGCCTATGGTCGCCGGGGCATCTCGGTGCCGCGGACCTCGCAGGGGCAGTCGCGCGCCGGCACGCCCATCGCGCCCGACATTGAGCGCCTGCTGCCCGGGGACATCCTCACCTTCGCCGAGCGTGGTGACAGCGTGACCCACGTGGGGCTGTACGTCGGGGAGGGGCGGTTCATCCACTCCGCCTCCCGGGGGGTGCGTCTCTCCCGGCTGGCCGAGGAAGACGGTGATGGCCGCTACTGGCTGCGCCGCTGGGTCGGGGTCCGCCGGATCGTCGAGTAGTCCGTCGGTCTGCCAGGTCGGACACCCGGTGCGGGCGTCCTGGCCGCTTCGGCATGTCGGCCGCTGGTCGCCACAGATTTCCCTTCACATTGTCTGTCATTCTGGCCTGGCACTCTGGCCCGCCGATTGCCAATCATGGCATCTGGTTGACAGTGGGCGCGTTCCGGGTAGCTTTCCGCCCGGTTTGGCACTCGGAGCGGTAGACTGCCAACTGATTGTGGTTCCGTTACTTACCGTTTCCACCATGTCGGAGGTGTGGGGTATGGCGAAGGGCAAGTTCAACATCACTCCCCTGGAAGACCGGGTTGTGATCCTTCCTGCTGATGAGGCAGAGACGATGCGTGGCGGGCTGTACATCCCCGACACGGCCAAGGAAAAGCCGACCCAGGGCGAGGTCATCGCGGTGGGTCCGGGCCGTTTCAACGACAAGGGCGAGCGGGTGCCGGTCGACGTCAAGACGGGCGACAAGGTGCTGTACGGCAAGTACAGCGGCACGCCGTTCACTATCGACGGCACCGAAGTGATGATCATCAAGGCCTCGGACGTTCTGGCCAAAGTCGGCTGAACCCTTCTTACTGATCTGGAGAGAGAAGCATGGCTGCAAAGGAACTGATCTTCGACGTCGATGCACGGGCGAAGCTCAAGAAGGGTGTGGATGCGCTGGCTGAGGCGGTCAAGGTGACCCTCGGCCCGAAGGGGCGCAACGTCGTGATCGACAAGAAGTTCGGCTCGCCGACCGTGACCAAGGACGGGGTGTCCGTGGCCAAGGAGATCGAGCTGTCCGATCCGATCGAGAACATGGGCGCGCAGATGGTGAAGGAGGTTGCCACCAAGACCTCCGATCTGGCCGGCGACGGCACCACCACGGCGACGGTCCTGGCCCAGGCGGTGTTCCGCGAGGGGCTCAAGAACGTGACGGCCGGCGCCAATCCGATGGAACTGAAGCGCGGCATCGACAAGGCTGTCGAGGCCATCGTCGCCGAGCTGCGGTCCATGTCGGTGCCGACCAACGGCAAGAAGGACATCGCGCAGGTCGGGGCCATCTCCGCGAACAACGACAAGGAGATCGGCAACCTGATCGCCGAGGCGATGGAGAAGGTCGGCAAGGAAGGCGTCATCACCGTCGAAGAGGCCAAGGGTCTCGAGACGATGCTGGACACCGTGGACGGCATGCAGTTCGACCGCGGCTACCTGTCGCCCTACTTCGTGACCGATCCCGAGGCGATGGAGGCGGTGCTTGATGCCCCCTACATCCTGATCCACGACAAGAAGATCGCGGCCATGAAGGAGCTGCTGCCGGTGCTGGAGAAGGTCGCGCAGACCGGCAAGCCGCTGCTCATCATCGCCGAGGACATCGAGGGCGAGGCCCTGGCGACGCTGGTCGTCAACAAGCTCCGCGGCACGCTGAAGGTCGCGGCCGTCAAGGCGCCCGGCTTCGGTGATCGCCGCAAGGAAATGCTGCGCGACATCGCCATCCTGACCAGCGGGCAGGTGGTCTCGGAGGAAGTCGGCTTCAAGCTCGAGAACGCCACGCTGACCGAGCTGGGCCAGGCGAAGCGCGTCGTGATCGACAAGGACAACACCACCATCATCGACGGCAAGGGCAAGGACGAGGCGATCCAGGGCCGCATCAGCGAGATCCGTGCGGCGATCGAGAAGAGCACCTCGGACTATGACCGCGAGAAGCTCCAGGAGCGTCTCGCCAAGCTGGCCGGCGGAGTGGCGGTGATTCATGTCGGCGCCGCGACCGAGACCGAGATGAAGGAGAAGAAGGCCCGGGTCGAGGATGCGCTGCATGCGACGCGCGCGGCCGTGGAAGAGGGCATCGTGCCCGGTGGCGGTGTGGCGCTGATCCGGGCGCAGTCCGCGCTCGACAAGCTCCGCGTGTCTGGCGACGAGAAGATCGGCGTCGCGATCATCCGTCGCGCGGTCGAGGAGCCCATCCGGGCCATCGTCGCCAACGCCGGGGTCGAGGGCTCCATCGTCCTCGCCAAGGTGAAGGAGTCGACCGACAAGGCCTTCGGCTACAACGCCGCGTCCGACGAGTACGAGGACATGATGAAGGCCGGCGTCATCGACCCGACCAAGGTGACCCGCACGGCGCTGCAGAACGCGGCCTCGATTGCCGGGCTCCTGCTGACCACCGAGTGCGTCATCGTCGAGAAGCGGGAAGACAAGCCCGCGCCGGCGGGGCCCCCGGGCGGCGGCATGGGCGGGATGTACTGAGCCCCTGCGGCTTCCAGTCAGGCGAACGGGCACCCCCAGGGGTGCCCGTTCGACGTTTCCGGGGGCGGGGCTCGGGGCCCCGCCATTGCGTCCAGCCCCCGGCCCGCGAGTATCTTGCAGGGGGATGGCCCCGGCCATCGCCGCTCTCCAGCCCCCGAGGTGACTGCCATGCGACGTACTCTCCCGTTCGTGCTCCTGCTGCCGATCGTTTCGCTGCCTGCCCAGGCGCCCCGCGCCGAAGTTCCTGTCCGGACGGTGATGCTCTTCTCCTCGGGCGTGGGCTATTTCGAACATGCCGGTACGGTGCAGGGGAACGGCACCACGGAACTGCGCTTCACCGCCGCGCAGATCAATGACATTCTCAAGTCGCTGGTCCTGCAGGATCTGGATGGCGGCACCGTGAGCACCATCAACTATCCGTCCCAGGACCCCGTCAACAAGACCCTGCGTTCCTTCCAGGTGGATATCACGGCCAATCCCAGCATGGCCGCTCTGGCCAATCAGTTGCGCGGCGCCCGGGTGAGCGTGCAGGTGGCCGGGGAACGGATCAGCGGCACCATCCTGGGCGTCGAGGTGCGGACGCGGGCAACGGAGCGCGGCGAGACCGTCGAAGTCCTCAACCTGATTTCGGGTGCCATGATCCGCTCGGTCGAACTGCCTGCCGTTACGTCGCTGACGCTGGAAGAAGCCGACCTGCAGGAGGAGCTGACCAAGGCGCTCTCGGTGCTCAGCACGGCGCGGGGCCAGGACAAGAAGCCGGTGACCATCGCCTTTACCGGGAGTGGCTCCCGCCGCGTCCGGGTCGGCTACGTGGTGGAGACGCCGGTCTGGAAAACCTCCTATCGCCTGCTCCTCGGTGACCGGGTGACCACGCTCCAGGGCTGGGCCATCGTCGAGAATCAGACCGAGAGCGACTGGCGCAACGTGGATCTCTCGCTGGTCAGCGGGCGCCCCATTTCCTTCGTCATGGATCTCTATCAGCCCCTCTATCTCGCCCGGCCGACGGTGGTGCCGGAACTGTTCGCGTCGCTGCGGCCCCGGGCCTACGAGGGTGGCGTCTCCGGCGAGATGGCCCGGACGGCCATGGCGCCGCCACCGGCGGCGACTGCCGCAGCAGGTCGTGGCGGCGCTGGTGGGCGCGGCGGGGTCGGGGTGGCTGGGGGGTCGCCGCTTGCGGGGGTCATCGGTGAGCCCCCTCGCCAGGCGGCAAGACTGGATCTGGGGGCAATCGCCGGGTCCGCCGATGCCGCCGGCACCGCCGGCGCCCTCGGGGAACTCTTCCAGTACTCGATCGGCAACGTCAACCTCCCGCGCCAGACCTCGGCGATGCTTCCCATCGTGACCGACTCGGTGAGTGTGGACCGGCTCTCGATCTACAACGCGGCGGTGCTGGCGAGCAATCCGCTCACCGGTGTCCGCCTGAAGAATGTGACCGGCAAGCACCTGCTCCAGGGCCCGGTTACGGTGCTCGACAAGGGCGGCTATGCCGGTGATGCCCAGATCGACAACATCCCCCCGGGGCAGAGCCGCCTGCTAGCCTACGGTATCGATCTCGACCTGACGGTCAAGGCCAACTCGGCGTCGCAGCCCACGGCGGTGACCGCCGCCAAGGTGGCCAAGGGGATGCTGGTGCTCTCCCGCCGGTATGTGTCGTCGCGGGAGTACGAGGTCACCAACAAGGGGACGCGCGACCGCACCATCCTGATCGAACATCCCAGCCGGGCCGACTGGAAGCTGGTCGACACGCCCAAGCCGGTGGAGACCACGTCGGCGCTCTACCGCTTCGAGGGGAATGCCGTGGCTGGCAAGGTGACCACGCTCACCGTCAAGGAGGAGAATGTCCGCGAAGAGACCATGGCGATGCTGCAGGGGGATCTGGGCGCCCTGTTGACCTACAGCAAGACCGGGGAGATCGCGAAGGATGTGCGCGACGCCATCGGCCGAGCGGTGCAGCTCCGTCAGGCTGTGCTGGACACCGAGCGGGACATCGCGACCAAGTCGGCCCAGATTGCCGAGACCACTCAGGAGCAGGACCGGATCCGCGAGAACATGAAGACCGTGGGGCAGAACACCGACTACTACCAGCGCCTGCTGGCCAAGCTCAACGAGCAGGAATCGCTGATCGAGAAGACCCAGAGCGAGCGCGACACGCTCTACGGCAAGCTGGACACCCAGCGGCGGGCGCTGGAGTCCTATCTGAGCGATCTGACGATCGGCTGACGGCATGACGCCTGGCAGGCCTGTGTTCCGGGGCGGGCTGCTGCTCGTGCTGTCCGCCCTGGCAGCCTGCGCGGGGGAGGCCTCTCGATCGGCGACGGAACTGCCAGTCGCCGCATCAGCCGAGCTGCCGCGTGTGGTGGAGCTGCCTATCTCCATCGCGCAGGCCGATGAGCCGGATTTCGACTTCGATGTCCCGGCGGTGTCGGATCGCGGCCTGATCGCGTATCGCGCCTCCGATCAATATGAGCCGCTCATGCGGATCATTGACACCACCGGTGCCAGAGTCGCGGCGTTTGGTCTACGAGGGGACGGGCCAGGGGAGTTCGTGGAGAAGACCCACCTGGTCACCTGGGTTGGCGACACCGTGCTCCTGCGAACGGGCGAAGGGGTCTACTCGGCGTTTCACATCGATGGGAAGCTTCTGCGGACCTGGCGTGCCCCCCTCGCCGATTACCCGATGGGTATCCTGCCGGATGGCAGCGTGATTCAGTCCAACACGGTCAGTAACGTTGGAGTCATCTTTCGGGCGGCTCCCGGGAGTCACCTCCTCTCACGACAGGAACCCATTCTGGAGGCCAGTGAATCCCTGGTGACCAATTCGCGCCACCTGATGACCTTCGGACACGGCGCAGGGCGGATGGCCATCGGCGATGGCATGGACTATCTGGTCGATGTCTACGACACCGCTGGTCGGTACCTGCACCGGGTCCACCGGGACCTGCCGCCGCAGGTGAATGGGCCCCGGCGACTGGCGATGCTCGAAGAGAATCGAGCTAAATCCCGGGAGTGGCGTGGCCCCAACGGGGAACCCCTGCCGCCGGAACTGCTGCAACAGCGGCGGGACGATCTCCGCAAGCAGATTGTCCCGCACTTCATGCGTTCACCATTCTTCTTCGACGGGAAAGGTCGGCTCTGGGTCTTTGGTCCCACGGGTGACTCGACCTACGCCGATGTGTTTGCCGACACCACCTTCCTGGGACGACTCGTCTTTCCGTGTTACGGCGGTCTGGAGCGGCGTGCGTTGGCGGGCTCCTGGCTGGTCATGTCGTGTGCTCCCGACGACGAGGACTACCCCAGGATCCTGCGGCTGTACCGGATTGAGGGGTGAGGGAGACTCTCACTCCTGAGGGCCCCAACGTGGGTACACGCGCTTCGGCTATTCCATATTGTCACCACTGCTGCCTGGCAGTAGGGCTGCTCGCCCTGTCCGCCCTGGCTGCCTGCGCGGGGGAGGCCACTCGATCGGCGACTGAACTGCCAGTTGCGGCATCGACCGAGTTGCCGCGTGTGGTGGAGCGGCCTCTCGCCATCGCGGAAGGGGACCAGCCTGACATCGAATTCGATGCCCTGCACGTCTCAGATCGCGGCCTGATCGCGTATCGCGTCTCTGATCGACATGCGCCGCTCATGCGGATCATCGACACCACGGGCGCCAGAGTCGCCGCCTTCGGCGTTCGTGGTGAGGGACCGGGGGAGTTCGGGTCCGTCAGTTCACTGGGCACTTGGGCTGGTGATACGCTGTACATCGACACGGACCATGCGGTCTTCTCGGCCTTCACGGCGGATGGGAAACATGTTCGAACGTGGCGCACCCCAATCGCCGAACTTGCATTGGGCATCCTGCCGGATGGGAGTGTCGTTCAGGCCAATCCGATCCATACTCCTGGCGAAGTTCTCCGTGTCCTCCCGGAGAAGCGGCTCCTGTCGCAGCAGAAGCCGTTTCTGGAGGCGAGCGAGTCCTTGGTGGCGCGTGGCTTGCTGAAGGCAGATCTCCGTATGCGGATTCCATTCGGGCATGGAGCCGGACGACTGGCCATCGGGGATGGTTCGGCCTACCAGATAGATGTGTACGACACCGCAGGTCGATACCTGCACCAGGTCCACCGGGACTTGCCGCCGCAGGTGCGAGGGCCCAGACGACTGGCATCGCTTGAACAGAGTCTTGCCACATCCCGGGCGTGGCGCGGCCCGAACGGGGAGCCTCTACCGTCGGAGGTCCTGCGGCAGCGCCGGGCGGATCTCGGCAAACAGGCTGTCCCACACTTCGGGCGATCGCCGTTCTTCTTCGACGGCAAGGGTCGGCTCTGGGTCTTCGGTCCCACGGGGGACTCGACCTACGCCGATGTGTTCGCGGACACCACCTTCCTCGGTCGACTCATCTTCCCCTGCTACAACGGCGCGGAGCGACGGGCGCTGGCGGGCTCCTGGTTGGTGATGTCGTGTGCTCCCGACGAAGACCGCTATCCGGTGAATCTGCGGCTGTACCGGATTGAGGGGTAGGGCCCGCTTCGCTTCAGAACCGCACGTCGATCAGCGGTATCCGCACACCGGGCACGTGCGTCTTCCCATCGCTGGTGCGGGTTTTCAGTTCGATCACCGTTGGCATCGGGGCCGGGATGCCCAGCCGTGTGCGGTCGGACACCGAGAGCAGGGCAGGGGCGAGATCGCCCCCGACCGGACCACCGGCAGTCCCTGGGCGGTCGCGGGTCAGCAGGGCGGCAGCGGTCATGCCGGCGACGCTGCCGCCACCGATCAGTGAAATCACCGTCCGGCTGTCCTCCGCCCGGGCCAGCAGCGCCACACCCACCCCAGCCAGTCCGCCAGCCAAGCCACCCGCGCTGACCAGCCGGACCCGCTGGGTCGTCGGCTGCCAGGCCTTGGCCAGCGGAATGGCCAGCAGCACGCCGAGGTCGCTGCCGACCAGCGCGCCGGTGAGGCGCCGGTGGCCGATCTCGCCCGGATCGGTCAGGACAGTGATGGCAAAGCCGTACCAGGTCCCCCAATACCCACTGTGGGAGACCATGGTCGACGTGCCCGGTGCGACGCCCTTGGACGCGGCCAGCGCCCCGGTCGCGACACCGGCCACGGCCCCCACGATGGACGCGGTGAACGGGCGACGGTTGGGAGCCTGGTCGTAGCAGTAGTCCGGGAATGGGCACACCTGACGGTCTCCGATGCCGAGCACGGAGGACCAGCCCAGGGCCTGCCACATGCCGAACTGGCTGGCGAAGGTGATGACACCAGCCTGTCCGTCGGTCAGCCCCTGGCGGTCGGCGTAGAGGCGGGACCCGATGAAGCCCGCCGGCGCGCCCACCAGCAGACCGATCCCGTAGGGCTCGGGCGAGTTGGCATCCAGTGCGGCCGGAATGGCCACTCCGAGCCAGGCGCCGAGGGCGGTGTGGTAGGCGATGAAACCGGTGCGGCCGAGGCCGGAGACCGGCTCGTCGGTCTGGGCAGTGAGTGGGCCCCCCGCGAGCTGGCCGGCCGGGGTGGCGGGCCAGCGCTGACGCAGCACCCGCAGCAGTTGTTGGGAGAGGCTGTGCTGACCCTGCCGTTCCAGGACGCGTGCCGCGTCGAGGAGGACCTGGGCCGAATCGGCCCGGGTCTGCTGCGCGTGGAGCGGGAGGGTGCCCAGGGTGGCAACCAGGGTCAGCAGGAGGAGGCGCATCAGCATCGTCAGTTCCAGGTCAGAGACGGGTACGACCGACTGGAATCTGTCCCCGTGGAGGGTCGGGGCAAAGTGGGGTCAGGTGGCTGCTTACCAGAGTCGTCAGGCAGCCTGAGTGGGGCGGGGGGTTGCTACCGGTACACGTCGCGGCGGTTGCCGACTTTCACAACCGTCACGATGAGTTCGTGATCGACGATCTCGTAGAGAATCCGGTAGTCACCCTGGCGCACCCGGTACTTCTCTTCACCGCTGAGCTTTTCGCAGCCAGCGGGGCGCGGGTCCGTGGCCAGTCCCTGGATGCGTGCGACGACTCGGCGACGATCTTTGGTGGGAAGGGCTTCGATGTCTTTGGCTGCCGAGCGCCGGATCACCAGCTTATAGCTTGCCACGACGCTTCAGGTCGCGGACGAGATCCTCGAAGGCGACGGTCGGTTCGCCGGCCCGCTCACGGAAGGCGGCGAGGTCCTCGGCGTCTTCACGCAACGTGGTCCGGACGGCCGTATTCACCAGCTCCGAGATACTCTGGTCCGTTTCGGCCGCCTTGAGGCGGAGGGCCCGGTGGAGGCTCTCATCGAAGTAGACGGTGGCGCGCTTGGTGGCCGACATGAGCGTATTCTAGCGTCATGACGTCATAACGTCAACAGGACTTGTTGTGGTGATCACAACCCGGGTCATCCTTGCGGGACGTATGCAATCGTACGTTCTTCCACGTTCCGCTGCGGTCGGCCATATCCAGCCACTCACGGCCAGGGACATGAATCGGAAGGAGCGTGTACGGGATGCCGAACCTCAAGCCCTCGACGACCACGTAGTGCCGTACTTTCGTCTCTGCCGAAGCGAGCTGGTCCGCGACGCCGTGCGACGCCAGGTCGCCTTGCTCCGCTTCGAAGAGGCGCGGCGGGCGCTTCTCCCGTTGGCTGAAGCACAGGGCATTCTGACGGACGAGGACGTGTTCACGATCGTATCGTGAGAATCTTCCTCGATACCAATGCTGCTGGTGTTCCCCGGAGGATCTGACCTGATGGATCTGCTCGACGCCGATGTGGTTCAGCGCACGCTGACCTTTCCCCTGCTCATTCCCGCGCTCCGGGCCGCGTTCGCTGCCCCCGCCGGCACCCCGCGCCGCAGCGTCTACCGTCTCGACGAGCAGGACAGCTTCCGCGATGCCTTCGCCGTGCTGCCGGCCTGGACCACCGACGTCATCGGGGTGAAGGCGTTTACGTACCTGCCGAGCAATGCGCCGAAGGGGCAGCAGGTGCTGCACTCGAAGATCCTGCTCTTCAGTCGCGCGACCGGTGCCCCGGTCGCGCTGGTTGACGGCACCACCGTCACCCGCTGGCGTACGGCGGCGGTGGCCGGGCTGGCAGCAGACCTGATGGCGCGTCCCGATGCGCGGCGCCTGCTGATCTGCGGCACCGGGACGCTGGCGCCGTACCTGGCGGCCGCACACGCCAGCGTGCGGCCCTACGACGAAATCGTCATCTGGGGACGCCGCCCCGATCGCGCAGTCGCGACGGTCGCAGCCGTCGCGGCGCACTGGCCGACACTGCCCTGCCGGGTGGCCGGGATGCTCGAGGACGAGGTGCGCGCCGCCGACACCATCTCCTGCGCCACCGCATCGCATGAGCCGATTGTCCTGGGCGAATGGGTCCGAGCTGGCACGCATGTCGACTGCTTCGGCAATCACGAACCCTCAGGCCGCGAGGTCGACACCGACCTCATCCTGCGGGCCCGCGTCCACGTGGACTCGTTGGCCAACTGTCTGCACGAGGCGGGCGAGCTGCTCCTGCCGATTGCGGAGGGGCGGATGACCCAGGATCACATCGTGGGCGAACTGGCCGATCTGTGCGCCGGTCGCACCATCGGACGGACCACCGCGACCGAGATCACCTGCTTCAAGTCGGTGGGGACGGCGCTGAGTGATCTGGCCGCCGCCCATCTCGTGTACCAGCGTTCCCGGGAGGCCTGAGCCATGGCCAACAGGGTCCTGCGGATCAAAGTGGTGCCGCGCAGTCGGGCCCCGGGGGTGTCGGACGGTCCTGAGGGGACGCTGATCGTGCGGGTCAACGCGCCACCCGTCGATGGCAAGGCCAACGAGGAGGTCATCGAGCGCCTCGCCGAGCATCTGGGCGTGCCGCGACGGCGCCTTACCATCCGCAGCGGCGAGACTGGGCGGCACAAGACCGTCATCCTGTCCGAGTAGCGCCTCGGCAGGGTGAGTACCAACGTCAAAGGGCGGGACGATGTGATCGTCCCGCCCTTTGATGTCCGGCTACCGCGACGGTGTTACTGGTTGCCGCCCGCCGCCGGCGGCGTGGCCGGGCGGTTGGCCGAGTCACGCGCCGTCTGCAATTGCTTCAGGTGGTCGAGCATGCCGGTGCGCGGGACACCGTCGGTGAGCCAGGCCGGCGCCGGGGCACCCTTCAGGTGATGGTCGAAGAACGCCGCCATCCGCTCGGCGTAGTCGATCTGGTTGGGCCGCCGACTCAGGCCGTGATTCTCGCCCACGTACTCGAGCAGGATCACCGGCTTGCGGAGCTGGCGCAGCGTGTTGAAGAAGGTGATGCCCTGGTTGAAGTCGACCGCGCCGTCCTTGTCGTTGTGCATCAGGATCAGCGGCGTATTCATCCGGTGGGCGAAGAGGTTCGGCGAGTTCCGGGTGTAGGCTTCGTAGTTCTCGATGAAGTTCCCCTTCAACCGGCCCTGGCTGGCCTCGAAGATCGAGGCGTTCGAGTTGCCGGAATTCCAGTAGACCGACGAATACATGCTGATGAGGTCGGTCAGCGGCGCCCCGGCGATGGCCGCGGCGAAGATGTTGGTCTGGGTCACCAGGAAGGCCGTCTGGTAGCCGCCCCAGGAATGGCCCCAGAGGCCGACCTTGGTCTCATCGACGATGCCGCTGGCGACGGCGGCCTTGACGGCGGGAATCACCGCCCACACGGCCGACATGCCGGGGTCGTTGAGCTTGTAGACGATGTCCGGATCCAGCACCACGTAGCCGCGCGAGGTGTACAGCGACGGATCCGGCGCCCGGGTTTCCGAGGGCACCACGAACACGTTCTTGCCCTGCGAGCGCTTCTCGTAGATGGTCACCAGCATCGGATACTTCTTGCCGGGCTCGTAGTTGGCGGGCAGGTACATCGCCGCCTGGAGACGGTCACCCTTGGCGGAGCGGTAGTCGATCAGGCGGGTGCCGCTGGACCAGGCCAGCTCCTTGAGGTGCGGGTTGGCATCGGTGAGACGCTCGGGATTGGTGAACGTCAGGTCGGTGGTCCGCCAGTCCGGGTACTCGGTGAAGGTCATCCGGGTCCAGATGAAGCGGTTGGCATCACGGGCCTTGCTGATGGCGAACTTGGCGTCCTCGAAGAAGATCGGCACCGCGCCGGGCTTGCCCGGATCGAGCCGGGAGATGCCTTCCTTCTTGGTCCACTCGCCGTAGGTGCTGACGTAGTGGGTGCGCGACATGTCGTACCCGTCAGCCGCATTCGAGGTCGCCGGATAGTCCCAGCGATGGATCTGGTTGTAGCGGATACCCTTGCTGCGGCCGTCGCGGGTCAGGTTGATGGCCCCGCGCGGGTTCGGCGTGGTGGGTACCTGCCAGATGTCCCAGCCGTCAGTCAGCAGCACGAACTTGCCGTCGGTGGTCCAGCCGCGCACACCGGCCGCAATCGGGTACAGGTTGTTGTGGTCGCTGTCCTGGTTGACGAACGAGACCGGGATGCCGCGGGTGATGTTGACGCTGTCGCCGGTGGCGAGGTCGAGCATCCACCAGTGCGAGTCCGGACGCCAGAAGAGCATCCGGCGCCCGTCCGGGGCCATCGACGCCGCAGCCGGCCACTTCTTCGTCTGCATCAGCGTGCGGGTGCCGGTGTTCAGGTCGACACGGTAGACATCCTGCCAACTGCGGCCGGTGTACGAATTGCGCTCCTCATAGGCACGGGTGTCGGTGCCGTAGGCGTACTGGTCGCCGCGGGTGACCACCAGCGACCGCATGGTGCTGTCGTTGAGCTGGACCACGCGGTTGTCCGCGACGTGATAGACCGCCTGCCAGCTCAGGTTCTGATCGCCCGTCTCGGAGAGGATCTGAGCCGATTGGAGCCTGGGATCATTGAAATGCCAGAGGATCAGCGACGGGTTCGAGTCGGCCGCCGCCGGGGCCGCCGTGCCGCGTCCGCCACCGGGCGGGATGGCCCCCTGACCACCGGCACCCGGAGCACCAGCCCCGGGCAGCGTGCTACGACCCGGGGCAGGCGTGGTCCGCTTGACCCGGATGCTGAAGAAGGCGCGCTGGAGGTCGTCGGAGTAGCGCGGCGTGGTGGTGGCCAGCACGTAGCCTGCCGGGAAACCGGTGGCTGCGGTGGGGTTGATCAGCCGCCGAGTGGCGGTGATCCCGTCTGCGCCGGCGGTGAACTGGCGGTAGGTCGCCCAGGTCACCACCGTGTCGGCGGGCGTCGAATCGACGGCGGTCCGGACCACGGAGAGCACCCGGGACGAATCCAGCCAGCTCAGCCCGCTGTACATGACCGGATCGTTCTCAATGGTCGAGACCATACCGGTGTTCATGTCCATCATCCGGATCGAGTTGCCGATCCGGTCGGTGGACTGGACCACATAGGCCATCCGGGCGCCGTTGTCGGTGAAGGCGAACTGGGCCACCCGGCTCATGTTGATGACCGTGCCCTTGGCCAGGTCGAGCAGCAGCAGGTCGGCGTTGCCGCCGGTGCCGGCCGCACCACGACCAATGGTTGCGTTCTGGATGGTCCCGGCTCCGCCGCCAGCAGCGGGGGCGCCCGCTGCGGCTGGTGCGGCCCCGTTGCCCTGCATGATGATCCAGCGGGGCGAGTCGGCATTGAAGCCGAAGCGGCGGATCCCCGGGAACTCCCGGCTGGTGCCGTCGGCCAGGTTGGTCAGCACGAAGCGCCAGCCACCATTGGGTGCCTGGGCTGCCTGGGCCGCCGGGGCTGCCGGTGTGGCACCCTGGGCCGGGGCCGGGGCATCACCCCCGCCACCGCGGCCACCGCGCCCACCGGGGCCGCCGCGTCCGCCCGGGGCGGTCGGCGTTGCTGGCGCCGCACCGCGTCCGCCACGACCCGCCGCCCGCAGGGGGCCGGCGATGTAGCCGAACCACTTGGAATCGCCCGAGAAGGTGAGTGGTCCGACGCTCTCGCCCAGGACGACGCGGGTCGCCGTTGCGCCAGGGCTGGTCCGGCGGAGCGTCAGGACCGCGTTGGAATCAGTGTGTCCACCGATGGAGGCAAACCACTGCCCGTCGTTGGAGAGGGTCGGACTCCGGACCGCACTGAATCGCTTGATTTCCGCGACAGTTACGGGGCGTCCGCCTGCCTGGGCCTGGAGCGCCTGAGCGGTCAGGGGGGCCAGCAGGAGGGCAGGGAGTGTGGCGAATCGGGTCGCCCGCACAAGCACACGCATGGATGGAACTCCTGATGCGAAGAGGGGGTGTCCCCAAGAATAGTGCTGCGGGGAGCCCGAAGGGAAGGGCGCCGGGTCGGGCCAACCTCCAGCCGGGGCCCGCCGGGTGCTTCCCCCGGCCTTCCCGGGGGTCTATCTTCCCCGCACACGTTCGGACAGTACGCCCGTCAGTACCGGTACTCCCCGGCCCCGCCGATGGGCCCCCCCGACCCCTACCCCGGAACCGACCTCTCCATGCCTCCTGCGGAACCGATTCTCGCCGGCCTTTCGGCCAAGCAACTCATCCTGCTCGCCCTCGCCGCCGTCACCGTCTACTACGTCTGGAACTGGGCGGTGACCATCCGGCGGGCGAAGGATGGCGGCAGCGTCCTGCCCAGCCCCTGGCAGTGCATGATCGGCGCCATCGCCAACTTCTTCGACACCCTCGGCATCGGGTCCTTCGCGACCACCACCGCCATGTTCCGCGTCAACAAGGACGTCGACGACCGGCACCTCCCCGGCACCCTGAACGTCGGGCACACCCTGCCCACCATCACCCAGGCCTTCATCTACATCTCGATCATCGAGGTCGAGATTCCCACCCTGGTGCTGCTCATCGTGGCGGCCGTGCTGGGCATGTGGCTCGGGGCCGGATTCGTGGCCAAGCTGCCCCGGCGGAACATCCAGCTCGGCATGGGGATCGCCCTGCTGGTGGCCGCGGCGCTTACCCTCCGCACGCTGCTGGCCAGCGCCGGCGACGATGCCGGCACGCTCGGGCTCTCCGGCGGTCTCCTTATCGCCGGTATCATCGGCAACTTCGTCCTCGGTATGCTGATGTCGCTCGGGATCGGTCTCTACGGTCCCTGCCTCATCATGATCTCCATGCTCGGCATGAATCCCAAGGCGGCCTTCCCCATCATGATGGGATCCTGCGCCTTCCTCATGCCCACCGGGTCGGTGAAGTTCATGAAGACGGGTGTCTACGACCTGCGCGCGGCACTCGGGCTTGCGCTGGGAGGCATTCCCGCCACCCTGGTGGCCGCCTTCTGGGTCGGATCGATGGACCTCCAGTACGTCCGCTGGCTGGTGATCGTGGTGGTGCTCTTCACCGCCTGGTCGCTGATCTCGGCTGCTCAGCGCGAGAAGGCGACGGCCTGATCCACCGCCATGCAGCAACAGCGCCCCGTCGAGCAGCCTCGGCGGGGCGCGCTGCATTTGACCCGCGGCCGCCACGTTTCCTTCCCCCAGGACCCGGCATGACCGAAACACCGCCTCCTTCGCGCTGGGCCCTGATCGGTCAGGCCCTGCGCGGCGGGGAGTACCAGCATACCACCGGCCCGCTGCGCACTGCCGTCATCCTGCTCGCCATCCCGATGGTGCTCGAGATGATGATGGAGGGAATCTTCGCCGTCGCCGACATCTTCTACGTGTCGCACCTCGGCACGGCTGCCGTGGCATCCGTTGGCCTGACCGAATCGATCCTGGCGCTGATCTATGCTCTGGCCATGGGGCTGGGGACCGGTGTGGCCGCCGTCGTCGCACGCCGCATCGGCGAGGCGAATCGTGAGGGCGCCGCCCATGCCGCGGCACAGGGCGTCCTGCTCGCCCTCGGCCTTGGACTGGTGCTGGGCATCCTCGGGGTCACCTTCGCGCCGACGCTGCTGTCCCTCATGGGGGCCGATGCGGAGGTGCTCGCGGTCGGGACCATCTACGCCCGCATCATGCTGGGGGGCGAGGCGACCATCGTCCTGCTGTTCATGCTGAACGCGGCCTTCCGCGGCGCCGGGGAGCCGGCGATTGCCATGCGGGTGCTGATGGTGGCCAATGGTGTGAACATCGTCATGGCGCCGCTGCTGATCTTCGTCTTCAAATGGGGCGTCGCTGGGGCCGCCATCGCGACCACCATTGGTCGCAGCGTCGGTGTGCTGCTGGCCTTCCGCGCCCTGCGCAGATCCGGGGGCCGACTGCCGGTGCGCTGGCAGCACTTCCGCCCGGATCTGAGCATTCTCCGCACCGTGGTGCGCCTGGCAGGCAATACCACGCTGCAGTTTCTGGTGTCGACCATGAGCTGGGTCGCCTTGACCCGCATCGTGGCCCCGTTCGGCAGTGATGCCCTGGCGGGCTACACCGTGGCGATGCGCCTGCTGACCTTCGCCCTCCTGCCGGCCTTCGGTCTGGCCAGTGCCGCAGCCACGCTGGTGGGGCAGAGCCTCGGCGCACGGGACCCCGATCGCGCCAACGAGGCGGTCTGGATCACCTGCCGTCTCAATGTGCTGGTGCTCGGGGCGGTGAGTCTTGTCTTTCTGGTTGGCGCGCCCACCATGGCATCCTGGTTCGGCAGCGACCCCGACATGACCCGTCATGCCATCCGCATCCTGCGGATCGTGTCCGTCGGTCTGCCCCTCTACGCGGTCGGCATGGTGATCACCTCCGCTTTCAATGGAGCCGGCCACGTCTGGACCCCCACCTGGCTCAGCTTCGTGATTTTCTGGCTCTGGGAGATCCCCCTGGCGTGGTTCCTCTCGGGACCGATGGGTCTGGGCCCCGATGGTGTCGGCATCGCCATCGCGGTGTCCTTCTCGATGCTCACCGTGGTGGCAACACTGCTCTTTCGGCGGGGAGCCTGGCGCGCCGCACAGGTGTGAGTCGATGTTCCCGATACGACGGAGCCCCGGCCGAATGACCGGGGCTCTGTCGATTCAGGGGGTGCCGCCCGCGGCGGCTGGTGGCTGGTACTTGTCCATCAGCCGCTTGACCTCGGCGGGATGGTCGCTGGCCTTGATGCCCTCGGTGATCCAGGCCGGGGCAGGTTCCCCCTTGAGGTAGTGGCCGAACCACTCCCGGATCCGCCGCTGATAGTCCAGAGCATTGGGCCGCTTGGTGAAGGAGTGGTCCTCACCATCGTAGACCAGCAGCACCACATCCTTGCCGGCCCGGCGGGCGAGGTTGTAGAACTCCGTGGCCTGGAAAAACTCGACGGTGCCGTCCTTGTTCCCATGCGCCATCAGCATCGGGATCTTCATGTTGTGCAGGTTCTCCAGCGGCGAGTTCCGGCGGTGGGCCGCCGGGTCCTCCCAGTAGGGGACCTGCATCCGGGCCTGTCCCGTCTCCGAGTGGTCGACTTCGGGCGTGCCAGCCGCCCAGTGGATCTGTCCCAGGAAGGAGACCAGGTCGAAGATGCCGGCGCCCGCGATGGTGGTCGCCAGGAAGTCGCCGCCGTGCGTGCCGAGGTAGGCGGCCTCGTAGCCACCCCAGGAGTGCCCGATATGGCCCACGCGGGCGGGATCCACCAGGCCGCGCCGGGTCACCGTGCGGACCGCCGCGCGAACCGACTGGATGGTGCTGACGCCCGGTTCGCGCGGCGTGAAGATGATGTCGGGCAGCAGCACGAAATAGCCGTCGAGTGCCCAGCCGGTCTCGTTGTAGTAGGCGCGCTCGTTGGGCACCTGCCAGGTGTGCAGACCATCCGAGAGCCGCTCGTAGGTGTAGACGATCATCGGATACTTGCGCGACGGATCGTGATTGGCCGGGTAGACCAGAACCGCCTGCGACGGGATGCCGCCCTCGGTGGTGTAGGACACCAGTTCCGACCGCACCCAGGCGTAGTCCGCCAGGAAGGTGTTGCTGGCCGTGAGCTGACGGGAGGTCTGGAAGTTGGCATCCGTCACGAAAATGTCCGGCGAATCCGCACGGTCCTCGGCGCGGTAGAGGAACACATCCGCACTGTCGGCGCGACGCAACGACCGCAAGGCCTTGTCGGTCAGCACCAGCCGCTGCACCGGACCGTCGCCCACCTGGCGACCCCAGCCGGTCTTCTTGTCATGGCCCCGCAGCGAGTAGTAGCGGGGCAGGGACGGGTTGATGCCGGGCGACGTGCTGCTGCCCATCGTCTGGAGCCGATGCACCACCCGATCCGGGGCGCCATTGGTCAGGCGGGTCCGGCTGCGTCCGTCGGGGCTGATCCGCCAGACATCCCAGGCGTCGTACAGGAATACGGCCGCATCCTCCGCCAGCCAGCCACCCACGCCGTACGGGGGCAGGATGTCGGTGGGCGAGTCGGAGCCGGTGTTGGCAAAGCTGGTGCGCATTCCGGCCGTGATGTTGGTGCGCGTGCCGGTGGCTATCTCATGAGTCCAGTAGTCCCGGCCATCGAACCAGAGCAGGTACCGTCCGCTGCTGCTCTCCCACGAGTGGCGCACTCTGGTGAGCACCTGCGTGCGCGTGCCGGTGGCGACGTCGGTCAGAAACACGTCGCTGTAGCGGCGTCCGAACATGGCGCCCCAGGCGTAGGCGCTGTCGGACCGGTCCACCGCGTGGCGCCAGCCCTCAAGCAAGGAGGGGGTGGCTGTGGACTGTGGCACCACCGGCGTCAGGGTGTTGCTGCCCGGATGCCAGACGGCCGGCATCGAGCGGGTGGCTGGGGTGGTGCGGCCGCGCTGCTGCGGCTGGATCAGGACATCACGCGAGTGCCAGATCTGGACTGACGAGAGCGAGTCGGCCGGCAGACCGGGACGGCGGGCGGAATCGGGGCGCGCCGGACGGGTCTGCAGAGTCAGGGCCAACTGGGTGCCCTCGGCATCCCAGCGGGGCGCGGTCGTGGCGACGACGCGGCGGGCCGAGCCGAGTGCGGCGTGGGTGCTGTCGAGCACCTGGCGGGTGGGTGAGGCGGCGGTGAGGTCACGCCAGATCACCACGTCGTAATCCGCACTGTCGGCCGGGGCTGGAGCGGTACTCCGGTACAGGACGATGTCGGCGGTCCCGCGCCGCAGCGTCATGCCGCGGTAGTGCGACGACGAGGTCTCCAGCGTCCGGATCCGGCCGGTGGCCGGGTCGTAGATCTGGACGCCGTTGGCCGTTGCCGTGCCCGTTGCGACCACCATCACCAGCAGGCCACCCCGATCGGTCCAGCGGAACTCGGCCACGTCGTGGAAAGTCGCGGTGGTGCCGGTGGTCAGTTCCACCACGCGCAGTGTCGCGCCCTTGTTGCGGATCTCGGTGGGCGCGTAGCCGTGGAGCGCAGCATATCGGAGATCGGGTGACACCGTCGTGCTGCGGACGGCCGGAAAGGTCTGCTGGGCGCCGGTCGCCAGGGTCAGCACCGTCAGCGTCTGCTCAATCGGCTTCCGCTCGCGGGTGAGCCGCTCGCGGTCCTTGATCGAAGGCGAGGTGTACCAGGTCAGGTAGCGCGAGTCCGACGTGAAGGTCGGGGACGCCCCCAGCGGGATGGAGGTTTCCTGGGCGCCGTCGGCGATCCGCCGGTAGCGGAGTTCCGGATCGCGTTCGGCCCGGTTCACCACATAGGCGAACCAGGTGCCGTCCGGCGAGACGTTGTCGCTGCTGATGGACTCGAAACGATGGTACTCGCTGGGCGGCAGCACCGGGCGCTGGGCCGCGAGGGAGCCGGTGAGGCTGAGGGCGGGGAGAATCGCGAAGCGGAGGAACCGCCCCGTCAGACCACGCCTGCGAAGCTCGGCGAACATGACACGACCTCGGTCGGTGGGAGAGAGGATGATCCCCGCGAATCTAGCAGGGCGGGCCGCTGTGCTGCACGGGGTGGTGTGTGGCTGTAGATTCCGCAGGCGTCTTCAGAGTGGTCACTGTCCGGAGGATATTCATGCTGCGTCGTCTGCTGCTCCCCATGCTGTTCTGGCCGGCCGTCCTGATTGGTCAGGCCAAGGGGACCGACATCACCGGCACCTGGAAGGTCGATGCCGCCGCCGATGCGAAGGAAGGCCCCCGTGAGGTGGTGATCCGGGCCGACTCGTCGGCCTCCTGGGGCAAGGAGATTGCCCGCTGGCGGATCGTGAAGGACCGGATCTGGATCGCCCTGGGCGGCGAGTGGGAGATCTACACCCTCAAGGCCACCGCGACCACGCTGACCCTCTCCGGAGGTGGCCTCAAGCAGGCCGTGGTGCTCCGCAAGGCTGGTCCTGCCACGCCTCTGCCCGAAGGCAAGCGCGTACCGCCCGCCCCGGTCGATCCGCCCCGCTGAGGCTCAGCGGGGCAGCGACGCCAGGTCGAGCTGCGGCTGCTGCGTGCGACGCACCACCCGGCGCTCCAGCGGCGCATCCTGCCCCGCCACCAGCAGTTCACCCGCATACCGGCACGATTGCAACGCCGCACTGATGTCGTCCCGGGCCCGGTCCGGCGTATTGCATCGCTGACTCAGGTGTGCCAGCACCACTAGCCGCAGCTCGTCGTGATGGACCTCCGCCAGCAGTCGGGCGGCCTCGCGGTTGGACAGGTGCCCACCCGGGCCGGCGATCCGGTCCTGGACCGACAGCGGATAGCTGGACGTCCGCAGCATGGTCTCATCGTGATTGGCTTCCAGGACCAGGGCGTGTCGCTCGCGCAGGAACCACCGCAGCGCCTGGGTGGTGCAGCCGATGTCCTGGGCGATGGCCACCGATGTGCCATCCGGGGCGGTGGCGGCGATGGCCAATGGCTCCGTGGCGTCGTGCGGGATCGGGCAGGCGGTCAGGCTGAAGGGGCCGAGCTGGACCGGGGCGGTGACGGTGAGCGGAACGAACTCGCAGGGATCACTCTGGCCGCAGAGCCCCCGCCAGGTGCCGAGCGAGCTGTGAATCGGGATCCGGTAGCGTTTGGCCAGGGTCAGCGCGCCGGTGGTGTGGTCGCCGTGCTCATGGGTCAGGGCAATCCCCCGGATCCTGGTGGCGGCAATACCGACCTGCCCGAGTCGGCGCTCCAGTTCCAGACGGGAAAAGCCGGCATCGATCAGCAGGCAGTCCTCACCCCATTCCAGGACCAGGGCATTGCCCCGGGACCCCGACCCGAGGACGGTGAGTGCCAGCCCCGACGTCACCAGGGTCAGCGGGCCGTCAGGCGACGGTGCAGTGCGCGCAGCCCGGCTTCGAGGTCCGGATCAACCGTCACGGCGCGGCGCGGCAGGATCCGCTGTGCGGCGATGATGAAGGCGTCTTCCCGGGCCATGGTGGCGGCGTCGCCCCAGGCGAAGGGCGGCAGATACTTGGGGGCGCGCGCGTCCAGGAAGAGCTGTGCGCCCGCCCCGAGAACGGTGCCGGTCGAGAGCAGCGTGCCGATGGCCGTCTTGACGTGGTCACCGATCAGCGCGCCGACGTTGTTCCGTCCGGTCTCGATCCGTTCCCGACCGACCTCCAGGTGGACCTGTCCGTAGGTGTTCTTGAGGTTCGAGGTGATGGTGCCGGCCCCCAGATTGACCCACGACCCGATGACCGAATGTCCCACGAAGCCGTCGTGCGACTTGTTGCTGTAGCCCATGAAGACAGCGTTGGCGACCTCACCATGCACGCGGCATTGCGGTCCGATGCTCACCTGCCGGAGCTGCCCACCCAGCAGCAGACTGTCCTCGTGCACCCAGGAGGGGCCTTCGATCCGGGTGCCGCTGCGGACCTCGACGCCCCGTTCAAGAATGATGGCGCCCTTGCGCACATCGAGCACCACGCCGGGTTCCAGGATCGCGCCGCGGATGGCGATGGCGTCGCGGTTGCCCAGCACGATCACACCGTCAGGGATCGGATCGCTGCCACCCTCCAGGCCGAGGATGGTGTCGGCGAACAGCCACTGTTCCAGCACCGTCAGCAGGTCGGTGGTGGCCTGCAGTGCCTTGCCGTCGATCACCAGGCCATCGCCGCTGGTGAAGGGGCCACGCCAGGTCTCACCGGCATCGAGCCGCCAGGCCACCGGCTGCCGGTTGTGTACCAGGCGCTGTGCCCCGCCAACGGCCCGCATCGGGACCTTGGGTGCGAAGGTGGCGTCGACCACCCAGGCCGGGCCGACCACCAATTCGGGCGGCACTGTGGGCAGGGCATCGGGGACCGGCGCGGGTGGTGCTGCAGTGCCGATCACGGCCGTCGGCGTGCCGCCAAGGGCACGGGCCCAGCGTTCGCTCAGGCGCCAGGCGCCAGCGCGCAGGGTATGCACCGGGGTGGCGTCGGCGAACGGCGCCCAGGCCGGGCCTTGGGCCGAGGTTTCGAGAAAATAGATCGAGGACATGAATTCAATCCAGCTCCCGGACGGCAGCCGGGAGCGCATCAAGAGTCTGTTTGAGGTCGGGCGCGCGGGCCCGGTCGAGCACCAGCGTCCGTTCATTGGCCTGCACCACCACCAGGTCGCGGACGCCGCTCAGCACCATCGGCGGGCCGTCGTTCCAGACGATGCAGTCGCTGCAGTCGATCAGGGTCACTGCACCCTGGGTCACGTTGCCCCGGCGGTCGCGCGGGCGCACCCGGGCAATGGCCTCCCAGGTGCCGATGTCGTCCCAGGAGAAGTCACCGGAGACAACCGCCACGGCGCTGGAGCGCTCGAACACGCCGATGTCGATCGAGATATCGGTGACGCCGGCAAAGAAGGCCTCGGCGTCACCGGCATCAAGCGCCGGAAGTGCCGCCGCGATCTCGGGCGTCTGCGCCATCACTTCGCGGCGCAGGTCCTCGGCACACCAGGCGAACAGGCCGCTGTTCCACAGGGCGCCTTCGGCCATCAGGTCGAGGGCCCGCGCGGCATTGGGCTTTTCGACGAACTGATCGACCACGCGGGCCGCCCCATCGAGGCGTCCACCAGGCACGATGTAGCCGAAGCCGGTCTCCGGCCGGGAGGGGACGATCCCCACCGTGATCAGGCGGCGATGGGTCCGTGCGGCATCGATGGCCGAGGCGGCAGCGGCCACGAAGGCCGCCGGGTCCCGGACCATCCAGTCCGCGTGCATCGAGAGCACCGCCGCGTCGGGATCCCGGCGGGCCGCCTCGTGAGTGGCCCAGACCAGCGCCGGGGCGGTGGAGGCTGCCCGCGGCTCAATCAGGAAGTTCTCCGGGGGCAGCGGCAGCCGTTCCATCAGGCGCTCCGCCAGGCCGCGCCCGGCCACCACCAGGATCTGCTCACGGGGAATGAAGCCGGCCAGCCGGTCGACGGTGTCTTCGGCACTGGAACGGCTGCCGCCCAAGGGCAGCAGTTGCTTGGGGCGGCTGGGGGAGGAGAGGGGCCAGAAACGGGTTCCTGACCCGCCGGCAAGGATCACAGCCCAGGGGGTGGACATGGCTCAGACCAGGGGTGTCAGCGCCGGAAGATGCCGACGCAGTTCGTAGAAAAGTTGCCCCAGATCGGCGTCGGGTGCCGCCAGGACGATCAGCAGGGCGTGAGAGGGCAGGCGGACGACGGCGGTGACGCCATCGGCATTTTCCAGCAGGAGCTGATGCAGCGCGCCCTGGGCCAGGGATTCACTCAGCACCGTCAAATGCCGCAGGGCCGTGGCCGCCAGGGCGGCGATGGCATCCCGGTCGACTGCGGCGGGCAGGGAGGCCTCAATGACCAGACCTTCTTCGCTGACGACCGCGGCACCAGCCACTTCGGGGCGGTCGATGAGCGCGCTGAGGAGAAAGCGGAGCGGCTGCATCTGCGGGGCCCCCTGGGGTAGGTGGAAGAGTCAGGCCAAGCTAGGCCCGCGGCGGCCCCGAAGTCAAGCAATGGTGGTGGGTTGCCGGGACCGCGCCACGGCTCTAACCTTCCCGGATGCGATATTCCTTGTCCGCACTGCTGCTGTCCCTGCTGGCCGTCACGGCCGCCGCTTGCACCGATGAAGGTCTGGGCGAATCGCCGTTGCGGAATGTTGAGGATGAGGTGACGTTGGGGGCGCTGACCACGTCGTCGCTCGACCGCCCCTCCGGCTACTCGGTCCCCGACGGCATGACCGTCAACACGGACCGGTCCTCCAGCTTCGACTTCATCTACGACGAACTGCCGGATGGCCGCAAGGTCGTGATGCCCCTGGCCGCGATCGGGATGGAAATCATGGGTGGCTCCAATCCCGGCATCCTCCGCACCACCGACACCTTCGAGTCGATCATGTCCGCACCCTCCCGCGGCTACGGGATCCGTGACACCGTCGCGCTGCAGGTGGGGGATGTCTTCGTGGTGCGCTCCCGGGTGGCCTGCTACCTGAGCGTACCGCAGTACGGCAAGTTCAAGGTGCTGGGCTTCGACGCCACCGCCCACACGGTGCGGTTGCAGGCGCTGGTGAACATCAGTTGCGGGTATCGCAACCTGCAGCCTGGCTACCCGGCCGACTGACCCATGCTTGACATCCGACGGATTCGGACCGACCCGGACGGGGCCCGTGCCGCCTTGGCGCGACGCGGTGACTCGGCCGTCCTGGCCCAGCTCGATCAGGCGCTGACCATCGAACGGGAACGCCGCACCCTGGTGCAGCAGGTCGAAGCCATGCAGGCCGATCGCAATGCCCGGACCGCCGAGGTCGCGCGGCGCAAACAGCAGCGGGAGCCCGCCGAGGAGTTGCTGGCCGAACTGAAAGCCTCGGGCGAACAGGTGCGCGCGTTGGAGCAGGACCTGCGCGAGCGCGAGGCGGCCATGGAGGCGGTTCTGCTTGGTCTGCCCAACCTGGTGCTGGATCGGGTGCCCGATGGCGGTCCCGAAGCGAACACGGTGGTGCGCACCTGGGGTGCGCCCAGGGCGTTCGACTTCGCCCCGGTGCCGCACTGGGATCTCGGGCCCGCCCTCGGCCTGTTCGATCTGCCGCGCGGCGCCCGCCTGTCAGGATCCGGATTCCCGGTCTTTACCGGGATGGGGGCGCGCCTGGTGCGCGGTCTCGCGAACTTCATGCTCGACCTGCACACCCGGGACCATGGCTACCTCGAAGTGCAGCCGCCGCTGCTGGTCAACCGCGCCACCCTGACCGGCACGGGGCAGTTGCCCAAGTTCGAGGACGATCTCTACCATGCCGGTGCCGACGATCTCTTCCTGATCCCGACCGCCGAGGTGCCGCTCACCAACCTCTATGCGGACACCATCCTCGAAGCCGAGGATCTGCCGATCGGGCTGGTGGCGTACACGCCCTGTTTCCGGCGCGAGGCTGGGGCGCATGGCAAGGACACGCGTGGCCTGATCCGGGTGCATCAGTTCGACAAAGTCGAGGTGGTCCGGCTGGTCCGGCCGGAGGACAGCGAGGCCGAACATGCCCTGATCACGGCACACGCCGAGCGGGTGCTGCAGACGCTGGAGATTCCCTACCGGGTGCTCGCGCTCGCGGCGGGCGATACCGGCTTCTCGGCGGCGTGTACCCTGGATCTCGAAGTCTGGGCCCCCGGGGTGGACACCTGGCTCGAAGCCTCCAGTGCCAGCACCTTCACGGATTTCCAGGCCCGCCGGGCGGGTATCCGGTACCGGCCCACCCGCGGTGCCAAGCCGGAGTTCGTGCACACGCTGAACGCCTCCGGGGTTGCCTTTCCCCGCACCATCATCGCCCTGCTCGAGAACGGCCAGCAGGCTGACGGCAGCGTGATGCTGCCGGCCGCGCTGGTCCCGTATGTCGGGACCGATCGCCTCGTCCCGCACGCGTAGACGGCAGTGGGGGCGCTATGCCCCCGCCCTCGCCGTCTCGCTGGTGACGCTGCTGGCCATCGTGACCGCCATCACGACGGTGATGGTGGCACGGCATCTCAACCGCGAAGCGAAAGACCTCTCCCGCGTCTACTTCGAGGTGTATCACGGCCTCAACACGCCGGGGCCCGACGGGGCGGTCGCCGCCTTGGTCGAACTCGGCATTCAGGCCACCGGGCGGGGCATCCCACTGGTCCTCACCGACGAGACCGGTGCGGTGATCCAGACGGTCAACACGCCCTTTCCAGAGTCGCCGGAGGACCCGCGCGACCCGGCACTGCTGGCCTACCTGGCCGGGCTCGATGCGGACAACCCGCCGCATGTCACCCCCGGGCTTGGCGCGGTCCATTTCGGTCCCGTGCCTGTCCATGCCCTGCTGTTCCGTCTGGGACTGCTCCAGGCCACCACCATTCTGCTGATGGCCCTGGTCGGCTGGGTCGCATACCGGAGTGCCACCACGGCGCAGCGTGACCGCCTCTGGGTGGCGATGGCGCGGGAAGCGGCACACCAGATGGGCACGCCGCTGACTTCACTCCAGGGCTGGATCGAGCATCTGCGCGGGGGACGGATCCCGCCCGGGCAGATCGCCGAGCAGCTCGATGCCGACGCGGATCGGCTGCAGCGCGTGGCGCACCGGTTCGAACGCATCGGCAACCCGGCCCGTCGCGATCAGATCGGGTTGGGGGCGCTGCTGGAGCGGGTGGCCGGATACTTCCAGACCCGGCTGCCGCATCGCGCCAATGCCATCACCCTGACGGTGGAGGCCGGCGGTGTCGGCCCCATGGTCGAAGGCGACCAGGTGCTGCTGGAATGGACGCTGGAGGCGCTGATCAAGAACGCGGTCGATGCGCTCCAGGGGCGCGGCGGCCACATCCGCCTGGTGGCCGACTCGGACGGGGGCGATGCCCGGTGCTATGTGATCGATGACGGCCCGGGAATCCCGCGGGAGTTGCGGCGGCACATCTTCGAGCCGGGCATGAGCACCAAACGCGGGGGCTGGGGGATTGGGCTTGCGTTGGCGCGTCGGGCCATCGAAGATGCCCACGGCGGGACCATCTCGCTCGAACCAGTCGACCAGGGGACTGCCTTTCTGATCCGTCTGCCACTCGCCCCCCCGCGGGCCCCGTCATGAGCCGTTCCCAGGACCAGATCGACCGGCTGAATCCCGCCCAGCGCGAGGCCGCACTGCACCACGATGGGCCGGTGCTGGTGCTGGCCGGCGCCGGGTCGGGCAAGACCCGGGTGCTCACCACCCGGATCGCCCACCTGATCGATCGGCACGGGGTCCGTCCCGAGCGGATCTTTGCCGTGACCTTCACCAACAAGGCCGCCGGCGAAATGCGCGAGCGGGTCGGTCACCTGCTCGACCGGCCACCCGGCGGGTTGTGGGTCGGCACCTTCCACTCGCTGTCCGCCCGGCTGTTGCGGCGTGAGGCCGAGGCGCTGGGGTTCTCGCGTCAGTTCACCATCTACGATCAGGACGACCGTCTGTCCCTGATCCGTCGCCTGATGACCGAGCGCAATCACCCGGTCAAGCTGTTCCCACCCAAGCTGATCCAGCAACTGATTTCGGACGCCAAGAACGCCATGCAGACGGCCAGCGCCCTGGAGCAGAGCGCCCCGCACGATGCCGCGATCCGGGTGGCGGCCGACGTGTACGTGGCGCTGCAACAGGCCTTGCTCGCTGCCGACGCCATGGACTTCGACGATCTGCTGCTGCATCCGCTGACGCTGTTCCGCCAGCACCCCGCGGTGCTGGCCCGCTGGCAGACGCGGTTCGACTACCTGCTGGTCGACGAGTTTCAGGACACCAACCGGGCCCAGTACGAACTGATCCGCGCGCTCGCCGGGCAGCATCGCAACGTGTTCGCCGTGGGCGATGACGATCAGTCGATCTACGGCTGGCGCGGCGCAGATGTGCGCAACATGCGCGCGCTGCAGCAGGACTTCGGGGCTGCGGATCTGATCAAGCTGGAAGAGAACTACCGCTCCACTCGACCGATCCTGGCGGCGGCCAACGCGGTGATCGCGCACAACCGGTCCCGCTTCGGCAAGGAACTGCGGGCGGTGCGTCCGGGCGGTGATCAGATCACTGTGCTGGCCGCCGCCGATGAACGGGACGAGGCCGAATGGATCGCCCGGGAACTGGGCCGCCGTGGCCGTGACGGCGATGCCTGGGACAGCATGGCGGTGCTCTACCGGACCAATTTCCAGGCCCGGTCGCTGGAGGATGCCTTCCGCCGGGCGGGAGTGCCCTACCGTCTGGTCGGGTCCATCTCGTTCTACGATCGCCGCGAGGTGAAGGACCTGCTCGCCTACCTCCGTCTGCTGGCCAATCCGCTCGACGACGAGGCCTTCTTGCGCGCCATCATGGTGCCCCGGCGCGGGGTGGGCGACGGCGCCCTGGCCACGCTGTCCGCCCAGGCGCGCGTGTGGGGCGGGGGCCTGCTGGCCACGGCCGCGCGCGCCGGCAGCATCGCCGAACTGCGCCCCAATGTGCGGACCGCGCTGATCGAGTTCGCTACGCTGCTCGCCACGCTGCAGGAACGGGTCGGGACCTCGGCGCCGGTAACGGTGATGCGCGAACTGGTGCGGGTGCTCGACTACGAGGCCCTGCTCGCCGCGGAAGGCCCCGAGGGGCTCGAACGCTGGGAACAGGTGAACCAGTTGATTGGCGGTGCCGCCGACTGGTCCGAGGTCATTGAGGACGACGAACCCGGCACGCCGCTGCAGCGATACCTGGCCGAGGCCGCACTGCTCTCGGCCGTGGACACCAGTGTGGGCCCTGAGGGTGGCGTGACGCTGATGACGCTGCATACCGCCAAGGGACTGGAGTGGCCGACCGTGGTGATCGCCGGGGTGGAGGACGGTCTCTTCCCCTCCGGACGCTCGCTGGAGAGTCCCGAAGGGCTCGACGAGGAGCGGCGCCTGTGCTATGTCGGCATCACCCGCGCGCGGGATACCCTCTACCTGACCTGGGCTCGTGCCCGTCGTCGCGGTGGGCAGATCATGCCGGCCGGAGCCTCACGCTTCCTGCGCGAGTTGCCGCCCGAACTGGTCGAGGAGCGCCGGACCTCGTTTGCCGGAAGCAGCTACCGCGAGACCGCATCGTCGTGGCGCGGCGGCGGATCGAGCAGCAGCCGACGCAGCGGATGGGGCGGGACTGGGAGTGCCACGCCAGCCAGCACCGCGCCGCGGGTGGCCGCCGTGCAGCGCGCTCCGGAGCCGTCGCCGGCTGATCTCGATCAGGATGCGCCGCGCTATGTGAAGGGTGAGCGGGTGCGGCATCGGCGCTTCGGCAGCGGGGCGATCCTCGGGCTGTCCGGGGCAGGGAAGGACCTCAAGGTGTCGGTCGCCTTCGATGATCCGGAGGCGGGAACCAAACAGTTGCTCGTGGCCGTTGCCGGCCTGGAGCGGGAGTGGGAGAGCGCATGACCATCAATGTGACGGACGCCCGGCGGGTGGCCGCCCTGGCTGAACTGGCCGTACCGGAGGACGAACTGCCCCGGCTGGCCGATCAACTGGAGCGGATCGTGGCCTTCGTGGCCCAGCTCGACGCGCTGGATCTCCCGGCCGATGCGGCACCGGTCGAGGTCGGTCCGGCGCAGACGCCGCTGCGCCCCGACGAGGAAGCGCCGGTGTCGTTGACGATCCCCCCGGCGGACCTGGCCCCCGAGTTCGTCGACGGATTCTTCGTGGTGCCGAAGCTCGGCGGATTGGCGGAAGGATGAGCGCTCAGCAACAGGCCCACACGCTCGGGGCGCGCATCGCGGCGTCGGAGGCGGCCGGATTGAATGCCGTCACCGACTGGTCGCAGGCCGCGCTGGACGCCGAAGCCGCCCGGCTCGATGCGCAACCGGCCGGGCCACTGACTGGCCTGTCCATCGGCATCAAGGACAACATCGTTACCACCGATACCCGGACCACCTGCGCCTCACGCATTCTGGCCGGGTACCGGTCGCCCTTCGAGGCAACGGTTGTCACCCGGTTGCGGGCCGCCGGTGGACTGATCGGCCCCAAGGCCAACATGGATGAATTCGCCATGGGCTCCTCCACCGAGCATTCGGCCTACGGTCGGGTGCTGCATCCGCTCGATCCCACCCGGGTGCCGGGCGGGTCCAGCGGCGGGTCGGCCGCACTGGTCGCGGCCGGTGTGGTGCCGGTGGCGCTGGGCTCCGAGACCGGCGGGTCGGTCCGGCAGCCAGCGGCCTTCTGCGGCATCGTCGGCATCAAGCCCTCCTACGGACGGGTGTCGCGTCACGGCCTGGTGGCCTTCGGCTCGTCGCTGGACTGCATCTCGATCTGCAGCGACACCGTCGGGCACGGCGCGGCAGTGCTTGCAGCCATGTCGGGTTCGGATCCGCTCGACGCGACCACGCATCCCGTCGCCCCGTTCACGGTGCCGGAGGGCAGAGCCGACCTGCGGGGTCTGGTGGTCGGTCTGCCGCGCGAATACTTCCCGGACGATCTCCATCCCGGCGTGCGGGCCGCCTGTGACCGTGCGGTCGACCGGATGCGCGCGTTGGGCGCGGAGATCCGCGAGGTCTCGCTGCCGCACACGGCCTACGCGGTCGCGGCGTACTACATCGTGAATCCGGCCGAGGCTGCGGCCAACCTCGCCCGCTTTGACGGCGTCCGCTACGGCGCCCGGCGGGTCGGTCCCGCTGGTGATCTGCGGGCCCTCTACCAGGCCACCCGGGGCGAAGGGTTCGGCGCCGAGGTGCGTCGCCGTATCCTGATCGGAACCTTCGTGCTCTCGGCAGGCTATGCCGATCGCTACTACGCTCGGGCGCAGGCGGTGCGTCGGCTGGTGGCCGACGACTTCGCCCGCGTGTTCGCCAGCGGGGTCGATCTGCTCTTCACGCCCACGACGCCCACGCCGGCCTTCGTGGCCGGAGAGAAGCTCGAGGATCCGGTGGCCATGTACCTCGCGGATGTGTTCGTCTGTCCCTCGTCCCTCAGCGGGCACCCGGCCATGTCACTGCCGCTTGGGCGCGATGCCGGACTGCCGCTGGGCGGGCAGTTGATCGCCGGTCCGTTCGAAGAGGGGCGGATGCTCGCCGCTGCCGCTGTCCTGGAATCGGCGCTGGATGCCACCGCGGAGGTGCGCTGATGACCTGGGCCGTCGTGATCGGACTCGAAGTCCACGTGCAACTCGCCACCCGCACGAAAATGTTCTGTGGCTGCGCCGTGCGGTACGGTGCAGAACCCAACCGGCATGTCTGCCCCGTCTGCCTCGGTCTCCCCGGCGCGCTGCCGGTGCCGAATGCCGAAGCGGTGCGTCTCGGCACGGTGGCGGCGCTGGCGCTGGGCTGTACCGTGCATCCGCGCAGCGTGTTTGCGCGCAAGAATTATTTCTATCCCGATCTTCCCAAGGGCTATCAGATCTCCCAGTTCGACCGCCCGCTGGCGACCGGTGGGATGCTCGAGATCGAGTCGCCGGACCGTGGACGCATCCCCATCGGGATCACCCGTCTGCACCTGGAGGAGGACGCCGGCAAGTCGCTGCACGACCGGCTTCCCGGCCGCACCGCCATCGACCTGAACCGGGCGGGAACCCCGCTCGCCGAAATCGTGAGTGAGCCCGATCTCCGGTCGCCGGCGGAGGCGCGCGCCTATCTGACGGTGCTGCGCCAGGTGTTGATCTATGCCGGGGTCAGCGACTGCTCGATGGAACTCGGTACGCTGCGGGTCGATGCGAATCTCTCGATCCGCCGTCCGGGCGATCCCTTCGGCACCAAGACGGAGGTGAAGAACATGAACTCCTTCGCCAATGTCGAACGCGCGCTGCTGGCCGAACGCGAGCGTCAGATTGCGCTGGTGGAGGGCGGCGGGCGGGTCACCCAGGTGACCCTCACGTTCAACGCGGCGACGGGTGAGGTCAAGCCGCTGCGGTCCAAAGAGGAGTCCCACGACTACCGCTACTTCCCCGATCCGGACCTGCCACCGCTGGTGCTGACGGAGCAGTGGATTGCCGACCAGTGCGCCACGCTGCCCGAGTCACCCGCGGCTCGGCGGGCCCGCTACGGCGAGGCGCTGGGGCTGTCGGAATACGATGCCCGGACCCTGACCCAGGAACCGGCCGTCGCGGGCTATTTCGAATCACTGCTGGACGCCGGGGCCGATGCGAAGACCGCAGCCAACTGGGTGCTCGGTGAGGTGCTCTCCGACTGGAATGCCCAGGGAGAGTTCCGTGTCGAGGCCGCGCGACTGGTTGCCCTGATCGATCTGGTGGGCAAGGGCGTGCTCTCGCTGCAGGCCGCCAAGCGGGTGTACGGCGAATTGGCGGGCTCCACCGAGGAACCGCTGGCGGTGGCCGAACGGCTCGGTGTCGTGCAGGTGCGCGACGAGGATGCCCTGGGTGGCTGGGTGGCCGAGGTGCTGGCGGCGCATCCGGATGAGGTGGCGCGCTTCCGAGGCGGTGAAGCCAAGCTGTTGGGCTTCTTTGTGGGGCAGGTCATGAAGCGGAGCGGCGGCAAGGCCGATCCCAAGGCCGTCCCGACGCTGCTGCAGCAGGCCTTGCGGGGCGGCTGACCCGCAAGGCAAGGCTCAGATGGCTGTGGCGGGCCCGGCGGGAAGCTGGTGGGCCGCCACAGCGGGGCGGTCCAGACCGAACTGCTCGTCGGCAATGCGGGCCAGTTCGTCGCGGTCGCGTCGTGCCGGACCCTGCAAGGCCTCGCGGCGAACCGTCTTGCTGCGCATGATGGCCATTTCGCCGTTGGGGTCGAGCTGGTGGAGGGGCGTGTCGGTCTCGTGCAGCGCGAGCAGGATCCGGTGCAGGGCATCGTGCAGATGCCGTTGGATCAGTTCTTCGGTCAGGTCCCAGCGGCTTTGATCGGTGGCGACTGCCATGCCGAGCTGCCACGGGCGGGAGTCGCTCACGCGGACCATGCCACGGAACAGCCGCCGGTTGGTGCGGACCGAGAACAGCGTGGGCGAGAGGATGCGCTCCAGGTGCGCATCGGCGGCGCGGTGATCCAGGTTGATCAACTCCCGTGCAGCGCGCGGCACGGCTTCGCCCAGCACCGTCTCGACCCGGCTCTCCCAGTAGGTGTGCCCCATGCCCCGGGTGCTGCTGGTGACCACGAGCTGGCGTGGGATGTAGTGGTTGTGGGCGACCACGTCGGCGGCCAGGTGGGCCAGGTAGCCGTAGCCGAAGGCCCGCAGCGCATCGGTGTCCGCCAGGTCGCGGACTTCGAGACCCACGTGCCAGGCGTGACAGTGCCGGTCGATGGGCGCGAACTTCTTGGCCATGGTCGTGTCGGCCGCAATGCTGCCGTACAGAAAATCATACGGGTAGGCCCGCAGCAGATCCGCTACGGCGGAGGGAAGCAGGTGCAGGGAGGCCAGCACCTGCTCGCCCAGGACCACGTGCGTGCCGGGGGTCCAAGCGTAGGCCGCCTCCGGCAGCCCGATCATCAGGACTGCCAGCAGCAGGGCGCAGACCAATCTCACCGGCGGCGGGCCCGCGGCGGGACCAGAAAGCGCCGGACCTGTCCGACGATCCCCGGTCCGGTCCGGGCAGTCCGCAGGGCAGCCCCCAGGTCGAGCGCCGTTTCCTCGACCTCGTCCTGCACCACCTCGACCACCGCCTCGAAGTCGGCCAGCCGTCGGCGGGTGCGTTGCAGGCCGCGTTCGAGATCCTGCCGCACCGTCCGGGTGGTCTGCAGGATCTCGGCGATCTCGGACTTGGCCAGTTCGGCGACTTCGGCGCCTTCACGCCCGAGCCGCCCGAGGTACTGAAGCGTCGGACCCAGCTCCTCACGGAGTTGGCCAATCTCCCGACTGACGGTGCTGGCCTGCTGGGCGATTCCTTTCACGATTCCGAGGATGACGAAAACGATCGCCAGATAAGCCGCCGCGATGATCATCAACGAGATCGCGATGGCGGGTCCAATCCATCCGGGCATGGCACCTCCACTGGTGGGCCGCGGGGTCTGATTCAAGGTAATCGGGTCCACCGCGCGCCCCGGGTGGGGGTGGGGGGTGCTTGCGGCGGGTGCCGGAGCGCACGACCTTTCCCTCATGGCCCCTCGCTTCGTCATTACAGGTGGACGCCCGCTGGCTGGTGTCGTCCGTCCCGCCGGCAACAAGAACGCCGCCCTGCCCGTCATCGCCGCCACCTTGCTGGCCGACGGGCCCGTGGTGCTGCAGAACATCCCCCGGATCCGCGACGTCGAGACGCTGCTGGAGATTCTGGTCGACCTCGGTGCATCCGTTACCTGGACCGGCGACAACCAGGTCGAGATCGATACCCGCAGCGTCCGGAACAAGCTGCTCGACCCCAGGCTCTGTGCCAGGATTCGCGCCTCGATCCTGCTGGCCGGCCCGCTGCTGGCCCGCTTCGGCTCGGTGGTGCTGCCGCCGCCGGGCGGCGATGTCATTGGGCGGCGGCGGGTCGACACGCATTTCCTGGCCCTGGAACGCCTCGGCGCGGAGGTGCGCGTGGGCGATCATTTCACCATCACCAGCGCCGGCCTGGTCGGGGCGGACATCTTCCTGGACGAACCCAGCGTCACGGGGACGGAGAACGCGCTGATGGCCGCAGTCATGGCGCGCGGCCGCACGGTGCTGCGCAATGCCGCCTCCGAGCCGCATGTGCAGGACACCGCCCGCGTGCTGGTGGCGATGGGCGCATCGATCGAGGGCATCGGCTCCAACACCTACGTGATCGAGGGCGGGCGCCCGTTGGGTGGGGCCACCTATGCCATCGGCGCCGATCACATCGAGATCGCCTCGTTCCTCGGCCTGGCAGCCGCCACCAACTCCGCACTCACCATCGAATCGGTCCGCGCGGAGGACCTCCGCAGCACCCTGTTCGGTTTCGAACGCCTCGGCATCTCGGCGCGGGTGCATGGGGATCGGCTCACCATTGCCGCGGACCAGGAACGCCGCATCCGGCCGGACCTGGGCGGGCACGTGCCCAAACTCGAAGACGGGCCCTGGCCGGCGTTTCCGGCCGACACCATGTCGATCGCCCTGGTGACGGCCACCCAGTGTGAAGGCATGATCCTGATTCACGAGAAGATGTTCGAGTCGCGGCTGTTCTTCGTCGACAAGCTGATCGGCATGGGCGCCCGGATCGTGCTCTGTGATCCGCATCGCGCCGTGGTCAGCGGTCGGGCCCGCCTGCACGGCGGCACGGTCGAATCGCCCGACATCCGCGCCGGGATGGCCATGGTGGTTGCTGCGCTGGCAGCCGAAGGCACCAGCACCATTCACAACATCGGCCAGGTGGAACGGGGCTACGAGCGGATCCACGAGCGGCTGCGCGCCCTGGGAGCCGACATCGAGCGTGTCGACGACTGAGGTCGCCGAAACGGCGCGGCCCGGCGACATCCCGGCGTGGGACATCCCGGATTGGGCGTCGCGGTTCGGGGTCACCGCCGGGATCACGGGGAGAGCGGATCCCGATGGTACCGCCTTCGACCTGGGACTCTGGGGCCAGCGACCAGTGGCCGAGGCCATGGGGGCCTGGCGCCGGTTCCGCGATGCCTTCGGCCAGTTCGGAAGCATGGTTCTCTCCCACCAGGTTCATGGCACGGTGGTACGCTGGCAGGAGCAGCACGGGGCAGGGTGGATCCTCCAGGAGGGGGCGGACGGGCACCTGACCTCGCAGCGCGGTCTGCTGCTGCTGGTCACGGTTGCGGACTGCGTGCCGGTCTACCTGGTGGCGCCCCGACACGGGGTCGTCGGGCTGCTGCACGCCGGGTGGCGCGGCACGGCGGGCGGCATCCTGGCCCGGGCGGTGGAGCTGTTGCAGGCGCGGGGGATTCCCCCCGCGGACCTGGTGATGCATGCCGGGGTGGGGATTGCGGGGCATTCCTACCAGGTGGGTCGGGAGGTCATGGACGGGGTCGGTCTGCCAGCCCCAGGCCCCGGGCCCTGGCCACTCGATCTGCGCTCGGTCTTGCTGCGCCAGGCGGGGGAACTCGGAGTCGGGGAGGTGTCCCTCTCCCCCCACGACTCGGCTGACCGGACCCGGTTCCACTCGCACCGAGCCTCGGGTGGCCAGGACGGCCGGATGGTGGCCTGGGTCGGGCTGGTCGGCTGAGCCCGGAGCGACGGGAGAAGTCCGATTGCGTTGCAGAATGGTACACACCCTCTTGCGTGAGGTCCCCTGTCGCGACGGTCCCGGCGTTGACTGGATTGGTCTGCTGCGGTATACTGCGGTGCTGGGGGCGAGTGGCAATCCTGCTGTCGGCGATGTGTCGGGTGTCCCCCGACATTTTTGTTTCCCGGGACCCGGATGAGGGGCGGTTACGATGGCGACATCCGCTGCAATGTTGATGGCTTTCCGAGAGCTGGCGAACGCCAAGCAGCTCGACGACAGTGAACTGCTGGATCTGCTGCGTGACGGGATCCATGCCGCGCTGATCAAGAAGTACGGAGCGAACGTCCGCTTCGAGACGCAGATTGATCCCAACACCGGGACCATGTCGGTGATCCGGCTGCGTGAGGTGGTCGGCACGGTCGAAGATCCCAGCGCGCAGATCAGCGTCGAAGAGGCGCAGTTCGAGGACCCCGACTTCCAGGTCGGCGACATGCTGGAAGAAGAGGTGCCGCTGGAAGCCTTCGGCCGACTGGCCGTGCAGGCCGCCAAGCAGAAGATCATCCAGCGGGTGCGTGAGGGCGAGCGGAACCGGATCCGCGACGAGTTCACCAGCAAGGTGGGCGAGCTGTTGTCGGGCGAGATCCAGCAGGTGGAGCGGGGCAAGTTCGTCGTGATGCTGGCGCGCTTCCGCGAGGCCGAGGCGATTGTCCCCTATCGCGAACAGAATCATCGCGAGCGCTTCCACCAGGGCGAGACCATCCGTGCGGTGCTCAAGCGGATCGAGGAGACGCCCAAGGGGCCGCGGTTGATTCTGTCCCGCGCTGATCCGCTGTTCGTGAAGGCGCTGTTCCGGCTGGAAGTCCCCGAGATCCTGCAGCAGGTGGTCGAGATCCGCGCCATTGCGCGTGAGGTCGGTTCGCGCACCAAGGTGGCGGTGATCTCGCGCGACGATGCCATCGATCCGGTGGGCGCCTGCGTGGGCCTGAAGGGTTCGCGGGTGCAGGCCGTGGTCAATGAGCTGAATGGCGAGCGGATCGACATCGTGCCATGGTCGCCGGATCCCGAGCGGTTCGCCCGGCTGGCGCTGGCCCCGGCCCGGGCCGCCAAGGTCTTCTCGGACCCGGCCACCAAGACCATCCAGGCCATTGTCGACGAAGATCAGCTCTCGCTGGCGATCGGACGCAACGGACAGAACGTGCGTCTGGCCTCGGAACTGACCGGCTGGAAGATCGATCTCTATTCGTCGCGTGAGTGGCTGGAACGGGCGGGCGAAGGTCCCTTCTTCGCACTGCCGAGTGCCGAGGAAGAGGGCGCGACCCGGGTGCCGCTGGCGCAGCTCGAAGGGCTGTCGCCGGAACTGGTCGCGGTGCTGGAGCAGGCCGAGTTCACCACGCTGAACGATGTGCTGGACCTGGAAACCGACGAAATCGCCCGGATTCCCGGGATGACCGCCACCGCCGCGGAGGAGCTGACCCGCTTCCTCGCCGAGTTGACGGAAGAGGACGAGTCGGAGGAGTGAGTCCCGCCGATCCCACCGCCAGGCTCCTTGGGTTGCTGGGGCTGGGACGACGGGGCGGCAGCGTCGTGGTGGGGGTGGATGCGACGCGGGCCGTGTTGCAGCGGGGCGAGTGCCGGGTGGTCGTGGTGGCCAGCGACGCCACCCCGCGGGTGACCGACAAGGTCATCCGGTTGGCGCGGGCGGCGGGTGTGCCGGTGCTGACGGGACCGGCAGCAGCACAACTGGGGGAGCGGCTCGGTCGCCCTCCGGTCATGGCGGTCGGAGTGCAGGATCGGGCCCTGGCGGCGGGATTGCTCGCCGGGCAGGGTGCGACGGATCAGATGGAGGAGTGAGTGGCCAAAAGTCGTGTGCATGACCTCGCCGCCGAGTTCGGGGTTCCCGTCGAGCAGTTGATGGGGACGCTGCGCGAGATGAACATCTTTGTGCGCAGCCATATGTCGGCGTTGGAACCCGACCAGGTGGCCGCCGTGCGCGTCCGCTGGGAGCGGGACAAGCGCAAGTCGGCGGAACCTGCCGCGCCCAAGAAGGGTCGGCGCAAGGCGGCCGAGCCGACGCCTGAGGTCGTCGCCGAGGTCAAGCCGACGCGTCGTCGCCGGACCGCGGCAGAGGTCGCCGAGGTCGAAGCCCGCGCGGCGGAGGAGGCGGAGCGCGAAGCGGCCAAGTTGGTGTTCGAGGAGCCGCTGGCCCGTGACCCGGTCCGGGATGCCGCCCCGACACTGTCGCTGGAGGAGCGGGCCCGTCAGCTCTTCAAGGATCTGCCGCCACTCCCCGAGTCGGACGACGCCGACTCCGATACCGATACCGACGACTCCGCCGACAGCGACTCCGAGCCTGCGGCTGCGGCGGCCCCGGCGGAGCCGGTCTCCCGTCCGACTCCGTCGGCCCCGCCCGAAACGCCGGCAACGCCGGCTGCGGCGCCATCCCGCCCGACCAGTCCGGTCCGGCCGCCGATTGCGTCGCGTCCCTCGGTTCCGCCGGTGTCGACGGCCCCAGTGGCCCAGTCGCCGGTGCCGTCGCGCCCGTCGGCCCCGCGGGTCGGTCCGCCGCCAGCACCGTCAGCGCCGCCAGCGGCGGGTGCCGCGACAGCGGGTGCTCCGGCCAAGCCGTTCATTCCGCCGCGGGTGCAGCGTCCTGCGCCCAGTGGGGGGCCGGCGCGTGGTCCGGGTGCTCGTCCCGGCGGCCCTGGCGGTCGGCCGCGGCCAGCCTACTCCTCCAGCACTCCGGCCCCGGGCCGGGGGCCTGCCAGCGGTGGTACCGGCGGCCCGCCAGCGCCGCGCACCTTCGGGCCCGATGCGGCCCCGGGTGGCGGTCGCAAGAAGGGGAAGAAGGGTCGCAAGACCTTCGTCGACCATGATGCCGTGCAGGCCAACATCCTCAAGACCCTCCATGGCATGAAGGGTCCGGGACCCCGCAAGCGGTCGCGGTCCGACGAGCCCTCCTACCGGGAGATCATCGCGTCGCGCGCGGCTGAGGAGCGGGAACGCGAGAAGACCCGGATCCGGGTGAACGAGTTCATCTCGGTTGCCGAACTCGCCGAGGCCATGAAGGTGCCGGCCAATCAGATCGTGGCCTTCGCGTTCAAGGAACTCGGTCTGATGGTGACGGTGAACCAGCGACTGGACTTCGACCAGATCGAGCTGATCGCCTCCGAGTTCGGCTTCGAGGCCGTGCGTGAGGTGGAATATCTGGCCGATGTCGAGGACGAGCTGGAGGAGGAAACCGGTACCCCGGCGTCCCGCCCACCCGTGGTGACCATCATGGGTCATGTCGACCACGGCAAGACCTCGCTGCTCGACTATATCCGGAAGGCCAACGTGGTCGCCGGCGAGGCGGGCGGTATCACCCAGCATATCGGTGCCTATCACATCGACATCGATGGCCGGGCCATCACCTTCCTCGACACGCCGGGCCACCAGGCCTTCACCGCCATGCGCGCCCGCGGCGCACAGGTCACCGATATCGTGGTGCTGGTGGTGGCGGCCGACGACCAGGTCATGCCGCAGACCATCGAAGCCATCTCGCATGCCCGCAATGCCGGGGTGCCGATGATCGTGGCCATCAACAAGATCGATCTGCCCGCCGCCAATCCGGACAAGGTCAAGCAGGACCTGCTGCAACACAGCGTCGTGCTCGAAGAGTTCGGCGGCACCGTGCTGCATTCCATGATCTCGGCCAAGAAGGGCACCGGCGTGCCGGGCCTGCTGGAGCAGATTCTGCTCCAGGCCGAAATGCTCGAACTGAAGGCCCCCGCCGACATCCGGGCCCAGGGCACCGTGGTCGAGGCCACGCTCGATGCCGGCAAGGGACCGCTGGCCACCATCCTGGTCCAGAAGGGCACGCTGCGCGTCGGCGAAAACTTCATCTGCGGCAAGTTCTCCGGCCGCGTCCGGGCCATGTACGACGAACGCGGCAAGGCGGTGCGCAGTGCCGGTCCGTCGATTCCCGTCCAGGTGCTCGGTTTCGAAGGCGTTCCCTCCGCGGGCGACACCTTCATCGGCATGAGCGACGCGGTCGAAGCCCGCGACATTGCCCAGAAGCGCCAGCGACTTGAGCGTGAGGCGCAGAACCGGCGGACGGCGCGCGGCGGCACCCTGGAAGACATCTCCCGGGCCCTCAAGGAAGGGGCGGTGTCGCAGCTCCGGATCATCATCAAGGCCGACCAGGGCGGTCCCGCCGAAGCGCTGGCCGACTCGCTGGCGCAGCTCGGCACGGGCGAGGTCCGCGTCGACGTGGTGCACCGCGGCGTGGGCCAGATCAGCGAGAGCGACGTGCTGCTCGCCAAGGCCTCGGGTGCCATCATCCTCGGCTTCCACGTGCGGCCCGATGCCAACGCGCGCGCCGCGGCGGAGCGTGAGGGCGTCGATGTGCGCACCTACCGGATCATCTATGAAGCGGTCGAAGACGTCCGCAACGCGCTCGAAGGGCTGCTGAAGCCGGAACAGCGCGAGACGGTGCTGGGCGAGGCCGAGGTCCTGGAACTCTTCAAGGTCACCCGCGTCGGCACCATCGCCGGCTCCCGCGTGACGCAGGGGATCATCACGCGGACGGCCAATGTCCGGGTGATGCGCGACGGGGTGACGGTGTACACCGGCATGCTGTCATCGCTGAAGCGGTTCAAGGACGACGCCAAGGAAGTCCGCGAGGGCCTCGAGTGCGGGATCGGGGTCGAGAACTTCAACGATCTCAAGGTCGGCGACCGCATCGAGGCGTACAAGACCGAAGAGATCAAGCGGACGCTGGCCGCCTCGGCGGCGGCGGACTGAGGTCATGGCCGGACGCGGTTCGTCCCATCGGTCGGAGCAGGTGGCCGAAGCCATTCGTGAGACCATCGCCAAGGCGCTGGTCCACGGTGAGCTGCGCGATCCGCGGATCGGTCTGGTCACGGTCAGCCATGTCGAGGTGAGCCGGGACCTGTCCCAGGCGACGATCTACGTGGTGCCGCACGGTGATGCCGACGAAAAGGCCGCCGCTGTGGCCGGATTGCAGGGGGCGGCCGGGTACCTGCGGCGGCTGGTGGCGCAGGAACTGACCACCCGCATTGCGCCGACGCTGCACATCCGCGCCGATCGTGGGCTCGAGCATGCCCAGGAGATCGAACGGATTCTGGCCACGCTGCGCCCGAGCCCGAGTGAGGATCTCCCCTGACCTCGGGTGTGCTGCTCATTGACAAGCCCATCGGCTGGACCTCCCACGACGTCGTCGCGGTGGTCCGCCGGACGCTGGGCATCCGCCGGGTCGGGCATGCCGGCACGCTGGACCCCTTTGCCTCCGGGCTGCTCCTGGTCCTGCTCGGTCCGGCCACCAGGCTGGCCCGCTTCGTGGAACGGGAGGCCAAGCGCTATCGGGCCGAGGTCCAGCTCGGTGTGAGTACCGACACGGACGACGGCACCGGAACGGTCATCGCCACCGCCCCCGCCGGACCCTGGCCGGAGCCGGGTGTGGTCGCGGCCGCGGTCACCGAGATGGTCGGCACGCACTGGCAGGAGCCGCCGGTCTACTCGGCGAAGCATGTGGCGGGGACCCGCAGCTATCGGCTGGCGCGGTCGGGACGCGCGGTACCGCTGGCGCCAGTGGCGGTCACCATCCATGCGCTGGACCTGCTCGACTACGCGCCCCCCCGGGTCACCCTGGATGCGCTGGTCAGCCGGGGCACCTACCTGCGGAGTGTGGCGCGCGACCTGGGGCGTCGGCTGGATCTGCCAGCCCACTGCGCCGAACTGCGCCGCACGGCGATCGGCCGGTTCGGGGTCGACGAGGCCGTCGATCCACGGGCTGCGACCCTGGCCGATATCCGCCCTCCAGCCGAGGTCCTGCGGCATCTGCCGAGCTGGACCTTGGACCCGGAGGGCTTGCAGCGGGTCAGTCATGGCGGCAGTGTGGCCGCCGCCGAGTCGCTGGGGGACGAAGTGGCCCTGGTCGACGAAGAGGGCGCCCTGGTGGCCGTGGCCGAGGCCCGCGACGGGCGCTGGCAGCCGGTGGTGGTACTGGGCGCCGGAGTCGAAGTCTGATGGGTGTGGCAAGTACGGTCACGGTGGGAACCTTCGATGGCGTCCATCGTGGGCACCGTGCGGTGCTGGCGGAGCTGGCCGACCGGGCGGTGGCAGCGGGACGGCCGCAGATCCTGGTCACCTTCGAGCCGCATCCGCTCGATGTGGTCAATCCGGCGGCGGCGCCGCCGCGGCTGACCACGGGGGATGAGCGGCTGGAGGTGCTGGCAGCGACGACGCTGGACCGGGTGGTCACGTTGCGCTTTGACCGGGCCATGGCGATCATGGCTCCGGAGGAGTTCGTGGAGCAGGTGCTGTTGCGACGCTGCGGCATGGTCGATCTGGTGATCGGACACGACCATGGCTTCGGCCGCGGCCGTCAGGGCGGCGTCGAGATGCTCCAGACGCTGGGGGCACGCCACGGGTTTCCGGTCACGGTGGTCCCGCCCGTCGTGGGTGACGGGGGGCAGGCCATCTCGAGTTCGGTGATCCGGCGGGCGGTGGCTGGTGGGGATCTGGCTGGTGCGGCGCGGGGGCTGGGTCGGCCCTACGCCTGCCTGGGGCAGGTCTCCCGGGGAGCGGGGCGGGGTGGCCCCCGGCTCGGTACGCCGACGCTCAACCTGCCGCTGCCACCGCGCAAGCTGCTGCCGCCCGATGGCGTGTACGCCGCCGTGGTTGAGACACCGTTTGGCCGCTTCGGCGGCATGCTGAACCAGGGGCATCGCCCCACCTTCGACGATGGTCGTCGACTGCTGGAAGTCCACCTCTTCGATTTCGAGGGGGACCTGTACGACCGCCAGGTGCGCGTGACGTGGGTCGCACACCTGCGCGACATCCGCCGTTTCGATGGGGAGACGGCACTCCGGCGACAGCTGGACGAGGATCGCCATCACGCACGGGCCGCTCTGGCAGCCGTGCGTCCGGACCCTGAGGCGCCCCGCGAGGGGCTGAGTGACCATGCCCGCTAACATTCGAAATCGCCTGATCATCATCGCCCTGCTGATCGTCGGCTCGATCATCTCGCTCATCCCCCGGTCGCAGACGATCCGCGAACGGGACGAGAACGGGATCATGCGCGAACGCGTGATCGAGCGGAAACCGATCAAGTACGGCCTCGACCTCGCCGGGGGCATGCACCTCGTGCTGATGCTGGACGAGTCGCAGAAGGCCTCGTCCGATCCGGCCGCGGATCTGGACGCGACGCTGGTGGTCATGCGCAAGCGCATCGACGAATTCGGTGTCGCCGAGCCGCTGATCCAGAAGGTCGGCAACGACCGGATCGTGGTCGAGCTGGCCGGGGTCACCGACCACGAACGCGCCCGCCGGATCGTCAACCGGGTGGCCAACCTCGGCTTCCACCTGACCGACAAGACGGGCGCGCTGACCACCGTGCTGCCCGCCATGGATCGCGCGGTGGCGGCCCTGGGCATCCGTGACCCGTCGGGTGGTGCCGCCGGCGGCGATCAGGGCGGCGTGTCCGACCTGTTGGGTCGGGGCGATTCCGCGCCCGAGATGCCGCTGGGTGGACCGATCCTCTCCACCCGCCTGGTGGAGACCGGGTTCCCGGGCCAGTATCTGGTGCCTGAAGCGGCCTATCCCTTCGTCGACTCGCTGCTGAACCTCCCCGAGGTCCAGCGCCTGGTGCCGCGGGGCGTCATCCTCCGCTGGAGCGTGAACCCGGACGAGCGGCAGCCGGAGTACCGGGCGCTCTACGCGCTGGAGGCGCAGGTGATTGCGACGGGCGCCGAGCTGGTGAATGCCGGTGCCGAAGTCTCGGGCACCACCAACTCGCCCTTGGTCACCTTTGAACTCAACCGGCAAGGGGGGCGGCGCTTCGGCGAGGTCACCGGCGCGCATCTCGGCGACTATCTGGCCATCGTGCTGGACGGACGGGTGCAGGGGCCGCCGCCGGTCATTCAAGGCCGGATCGACCGCCGCGGGCAGATCGAACTGGGTGGCCGGACCATGGTCGAAGCGCAGGACCTGGCGAATACCCTCAAGGCGGGTGCCCTCCGGACGCCGATCAAGATCGTCGATGAGCGGACCGTCGGTGCGACGCTGGGCGAAGACTCGATCCATAACGGCATCATCGCCGGTGTGACCGGGGCCTTCCTCGTCATTCTGATCATGATCGGCTACTACCGCCTCAGCGGCGTGCTCGCCGTCATCGGCCTGGGACTCTACATCCTCTTCACCCTGGCCGCCCTGGCCGGGCTGGAGGCGACGCTGACCCTGCCGGGCCTGGCCGGTATCGTGCTCTCCATCGGCATCGCGGTCGATGCCAACGTGCTGATCTTCGAGCGCATCCGCGAGGAACTGGCCCTGGGCAAGAGTACCTCGCTGGCCGTCAACGAAGGCTTCTACCGCGCCATGAACGCGATCGTGGACTCCAACGTCTGCACCATCCTGACATCGTTCATCCTCTTCCAGCTCGGGACCGGTCCGGTGCGCGGCTTCGCGATCACCCTGATCATCGGTACCCTGGCCTCGATGGTCACGGCCATTTTCGTGACCCGCACCTTCTTCCTCCTGTGGCTGTCGAAGCGTGACCCTGCCACGCCGCTGAGTATCTGAGCCATGCGCAAGCTCTTCACCGATACCTCCTTCGATTTCGTCGGTCGCCGACGGATCGCCTATATCGCGACCGCCATCATCTTCGGACTGGCTCTGGTCATCACGATCATCCGCGGGGTGAACCTGAGCATCGAGTTTACCGGCGGGACCACCGTGCACTTCCAGAGCAGCGTCCCGGTCGATGTCGCCCGGGTCCGCGAGGCCATCGAGGCGCAGGGGATCTCGCAACCCGAGATCAAGTCCTTCGGCGCCGAGGGCGAGTACGAGATCCGCGCCCGCTCCGCCAAGGAAGGCAGTGACGCGGACAACACCGAAGTCACCACCGCAGCCGTCCGCACGGCGTTGGCGGATGCGCTGGGCGGGGCGGACAACTACACGATCGTGCAGGCCGCCGCGGTGGGCCCCAAGGTCGGGGGCGAACTCCGCAACGATGCCATCCGCGCCATCCTGATCGCCTTCGTGCTGGTGCTCGGCTATCTGGCCTACCGGTTCGAGTGGCGCTTCGGCGTCGCCGCCATCGCCGCGACCGCCCACGACGTGATCGGGACGGTGCTCTTCATCGGCGCGATGAACTTCGAAGTCTCGCTGGTGATCGTCGGCGCCGTGCTCTCGGTGCTCGGTCTCTCGATGAACGAGACCATCGTCATCTTCGACCGCGTCCGGGAAAACGAACGCAACAAGGTGCCGGGCACCCTGACGCAGATTCTCAACCTGTCGATCAACGAGACGCTGCCACGCACGGTCATCACGCACGGCACCTCGCTGGCGACGATGCTGACGCTGGTGATCTTCGGCGGCGAGGTGATCCGCCCGTTCGCCCTGGTCATGTTCTGGGGCGTCGGGACCGGTCTCTTCTCGTCCATGTACATCGCCCCGGCCCTCCTGCTGTTCATCCGTGAGCGGTGGCCGATGCAGACCGTGGGACAGACGACCGGTGCGCGGCGTCCCGCGGTCGCCAAGCGGCCCGGAGTCGCCTGAGTCAGCAGGTGCTGATCGATACCCACTGCCATCTCAGCGACCCGGTCTTCATCGAAGATCGGGTCGCTGTGCTGTCGCGGGCACAGGACGCCGGGGTGACGGGAACCGTCCTGATCGAAAGCGACCTCTCCCGGCTGGACGACACCCTGGCCTGGGTCCGCTCGCTGCCGACGGCACGGCTGGCAACCGGCTGTCACCCGCACGATGCCGAGCGATGGGATGCGGCCCTGGTGGAACGGCTGCGGGCGGTGTGGGCGGATCCCCTGATCGGGGCGGCCGGCGAGATGGGGCTCGACTATCACTACGATCATGCGCCGCGACCGGTGCAGCGCCAGGTGTTCGCCGAGCAGGCGGCCCTGGCGGAGGCCTGCGGTCTGCCCCTGGTGATCCATGCCCGCGAGGCCGATGACGATGTGGCCGCCATCCTCCGGGGCATCCGCGTGCCGGTGGTGCTGCATTCCTTTTCCAGTGGGCCGGGCCTGGCGGCTGCCGGTCTCGCGGCCGGCTGGTACTTCTCGTTCAGCGGCATGATCACCTTCCGGTCCTGGCAGCAGACCGACCTGCTGCGGGAGGTGCCGACCGACCGACTCCTGCTCGAGACGGATGCCCCCTATCTTGCGCCGGTACCTCACCGCGGGCGCCGCAACGAGCCCGCGTTCCTGGTGGCGACGGCCCGCCACCTTGCCGCCGCCCGTGGCATGTCGCTCGAAGTCCTGGCCGCCGCGACGACCCACAATGCCCAGCAGGTGTTCTGGGCCCGCTCATCCTGATTCCGGAGACGACCATGCACCCGATCAGCACCACCGAGGCCCCCCAGGCCATCGGTCCCTACTCCCAGGCGATGGCTCACGCCGGCCTGCTGTATACCGCCGGGCAGATCCCGCTCGATCCGGTCACGATGGACGTGGTGGCCGGCGGGATCACCGAGCAGACGGCGCAGGTGTTCCGCAACCTCACCGCCGTGCTGGCCGCCGCCGGGCTCGGCTTCGGCGATGTGATCAAGACGACGGTGTTCCTGCAGGACATGGGCGATTTCGCCGCCATGAACACCGTGTACGCCGAGGTCTTCGGGACGCATCATCCGGCGCGGTCCACCGTGGCGGTCGCGGGCCTGCCACGCGGGGTCCGGGTCGAGATCGATCTGGTCGCCGCGCTGCGGTCCTGACGCTTGGGAATCAACCCCGGGGGCGTCATCTTCCACTGATGCGTTCCGTCCTGCGTGTCGTTGCCCTGGGGCTCAGCCTCGTTGGTGTCCCCGCCTCCGCGCTGGCGGGGCAGGGGGCAGTCCCGTTGACCCCTGCGCGCCCGGGGCCCATGCACTACTTCTTCCGCTCCCTGGCGGTCCCCGGCTGGGGACAGGCCCAGCTCGACCGGAAGCTGACCGGGGCCCTCTTCATCGCCACTGAGGGCGTCGCGCTGACGATGGGACTCAAGGCACACCAGGAACTCCGGCACCTGGAGCGTACCGGGTCGGGCCGCGTGCAGGACAAGCGCAACGAACGGCAGGACTGGTTCTTCCTGATGGCGGTGAACCACCTCGTGTCCGGGATGGAAGCCTACGTCTCGGCGTCCCTCTACGACTTCCCCGGCGACCTCCAGGCGCGCGCACTCGGCAACGGGCGGACGGGGATCGGGGTCACCCTGCCGATCGGTCGACGGCGATGAGCGACGATCGCCCGATTGCCGTCTTCGATTCCGGGGTCGGCGGGCTGACCGTTGCCGCCGAGATTCACCGGCAGCTCCCCGCCGAAGCCATACTCTACTTCGGGGACACGGCACGCGTCCCCTACGGACCCAAGTCCCCGGCCACCGTCCGGCGCTACGCCGACGAGATTCTCGACTGGCTGTTGGGGCAGTCGGTGAAGGCCGTGGTGGTGGCCTGCAATACGGTGACCGCGCACGCCATCAGCGGATTGCAGAGTCGGGCGGGCAGCACCCCGGTCATCGGGGTGATCGAGCCGGGAGCCCGCGCGGCGGTTGCCGCGACGCGACGCGGCGCGGTCGGTGTCATCGGGACGGCGGGAACAATCGCCTCGGGTGCCTACCGACGGGCCCTCCTGCACGAGCAGGGTGACTTGCAGGTGGTCGACCAGCCCTGCCCGCTGTTTGTGCCGCTGGTCGAGGAAGGCTGGTTCGAGCACCCGGCAACGCGGATGATTGCGGAGGAATATCTGGCACCGGTGCAGCAGGCGGGGGTCGACACCCTGGTGCTCGGCTGCACCCACTACCCCATGCTGGCACCGCTGCTGGCGCAGGTGATGGGCGACGGGGTCGGCCTCATCGACAGCGCCCGTGAGACGGCCCGGGCCCTGGTGGACGTCCTTGAGTCAGGCGGCCTGCGCACCGCGCGCGCCGGGACCGGGTCGAGTCGCTGGGTGGTGACCGACGAGGCGGACCGTTTCCGGCAGGTGGCGGCACAGTTTCTCGGCAGCGCGCCAAGGCAGGTCGAGGTGGTCGACCTGGCCGGCAGCGCCCCGGTGGTCAGCTGAATTGTTCGAGGCGGGGGCCGTCGCGGTCGACGATGGCGTATCGGCGCTCGCGGTACCAGGCGCCCGGGTTGAGGTACCAGCGGTCTGGCCCCATGGACACGCAGGCGGGGTGGTGGGTGTGCCCCATCACCAGCAGGTCCATCTCAGGCATTGTCGCCATCTGGTTGCGGGCCCACTCCTCCTGGCGAACCGCCGCAGCGGCGATTTCCTCGGTCGGCGTGGTGCGGTGACGGCCGTCATGGCCGAGGGCCTGACCGAGTGGTTGTCCCAGGGCTGGTGGGATCATGCTGTACAGGCCGATGGCCGCGCGGGAGCGGATCAGACGGTTCAGGAGCCGGTCGCGGCCGCTGGTCTCATGGATCCCATCGCCGTGGATGGCGAACACCGACTGGTGACCGTAGGTGAAGGACTGCGCATCGCTCGCGAAGGTGATTCCCGGTTGGGCATTCCAGAACGCGGTACCCCACCGGTCGTGGTTGCCGCCGACCATCAGGACCCGGACGCTCTGCTGGGCCAGGTTCGCGATGGCGGCGGTCGCCCGGAAGTTGCGGGCCGGGATGACGTGGCGATAGGAGAACCAGAAGTCGTAGATGTCCCCGACCAGCAGCAGCGTGTCGCCGGGAAGCGGCTCCATCGCGAGCAGCTCGCAGAACGCCTCTTCATCGGCCAGGCCCTCGGGCGAGGGCGAAGCGAAGTGGGCGTCAGCGATCACCAGCATCCGGGGTCCGGTCACAAACCGAAATGTGGAGGAGGGGCCCCAGCATGGCAACAGTCCCCGAGGTGACCGAGATCGTCCACCGGGTCGATTACTCCGAGACGGACCAGATGGGGGTGGTGTATCATGCCCGGTACCTGGTCTGGCTGGACATCGCCCGGACCGAGTATCTTCGAGCCCGAGGGGCCTCGTACCGGGTGATCGAGGAGGAGGGGTACCGGCTGGTCGTCGGTGAAGCGGCCATCCGATACCGGTTGCCGGCCCGGTACGACGACGAAGTCCGGGTCCGGGTCTGGGTTCGGGAACAGGCCTCCCGCCGGGTGTCCTTCGGGTATGCCATCGAGCGTGCCGCCGACGGCGTGCTGCTGGCCTCCGCCTGGACGTCCCTCATCGTGCTGGACGCGGCATTCCGCCCGATTCGACTGCCCCCGTCCCTGGCCGGACGACTCCACCCCACCCCCGACCTGGTACGTGTCCCATGCCGTTCTTCCTGATTGCTGTCCTCATCGCCCTGACCGGGGCTCCGGCTCGCCTGGCAGGCCAGGATCCCGATGGCCGGGTGGTGATCGACCCCGCTAAGGTTGAAGCCCTCGCGCCACTGCTCATGGCGGAAGATCAGCGGCGGTACGATTCGCTGCTGTTTGCGACCGCGCTGCAACATCAGGATGCCCAGATCCGCCGGACCGCAGTCACCAGTCTGGCGCGGATCCGGGATCCCCGGGGCCTGGAACTGCTGATTCCGCTGCTCAACGACCTCGATCCCACCGTGGTCGCCCAGACGTTCTTCGGGATGGGCCTGTTGGGGGATCCCGCCGCAGTCCCGGCCATCATCACCCGGTTGCGCCTCCAGGATACCTTGGGCACCGATGCCATCACCGAGGCTGCCAATGCACTGGCCCGGATCGGCGGTGAGGCTGCCGCAAGCTTCCTGGCCGACGGCATCAGCGGGCGGGCGGGGTTGCCGCCGGTTCGCCTGCGGGCCTTCCGCGAGCGGGCGCTGACCGAGGCGTGGCGTCTGGGTGATCTGGCCCCGATTCCTGAATTGATGGCCATGGCCTCGCAGTCGGAGCTGGGGATCCGCTTTGCCGCGATTTACTCGCTGAGCCGTCTCCGGGCCCCGGATGCTGGGACCATCATGCTCAGTGCTGTCCGTGACCGGTCGGTGCCGATTGCTGAAATCGCGTTGGCCACCCTCACGAAGGCATACGCCGAGGCGGCGGGGTTGCCGGAGGCCAATGTGGTGGCGGAACTGCAGCGGGGGCTGACCGAAACCCGCGCGGCCAGCCGGATCAACGCGCTGAAGTCCCTGGGGACCTGGCAGCTTCCCGCCATGGTCAGCCGCATCGAGCCCTTGCTCAATGATCAGACCCCGAATGTCCAGGTCCAGGCTGCGCTGACCCTGGGACAGATTGGCGGGTCGGCGGCGGCCAAGGCACTGGACAATGCCCTGGGTCGCAAGAACGCGGGCTGGGCCCTGCGCCGGACGGCGCTGCTGGCCCTGCGCGACGTGGACGCCTCGCTGTTTGCCCGGCGGGCAGGTCCGTGGTTGCGTGGGGCGGCGGCAAATGACCGGGCCAATGATCCGCGCGAGAAGGTGACCGCGTTGGAGGGGTACGGCGGTCTCCCCGGGAGTGACAAGGTCATCTTCCAGCAGGCCCTGCTGGATCCCCGGGCCGAAGTGATCCGGGCGGCGCTGGCCGGGTGGATCGCCTCGCATCCTGACGCAGCGGAGCCGGTGCAGGCGGCCCGCGACCACCTGCGTCACGCCAGTCCCCTGGTGCGTCGGGAGGCGGTGCTCGTGCTGGGGGATCACGCCATGTTGAGTGATCTCGACGGGCTGCTCGCCGTCTGGCAACAGGGGACCGCAGCCAGCTCGCTGGAGGATCGCCTGGTGGTCATCGACGCCCTGGCTGCGCTGGCCACTCGGGAACCCGCTCTGCTCGCGGCGCTGTCCGAGCCGTCACGGTCCACCGTGCTGGCCCGTCCCACCGAGTCGGTCCTGCGGCGTCGTGCCCAGGAAAAGTGGCCGACGGTGCTGGGACAGCGGTGGGGGGCGGCTGCCCCGGTCGAAACGGGGCGGTCGCTCAACGACTACCGGGACATCGTCCGCCATTTCGTCCTGAATACCGACACCACCTACCAGGTCGAGTTGACCACGGAAGCGCGACAGACGATCCGGATCGAGCTGTTCGCCACCGAGGCCCCGCTGACCGTTGCCAATTTCCTGCAACTGGTCAAGCGCGGGTATTTTGACCGCACCTCCTGGCATCGGGTGGTGCCCAACTTCGTCGTCCAGACCGGCGACCCCACCGGGACCGGAGTGGGCGGGTCGGATCGCCCGATCCGTGAGGAGATCAACCGGCGTCGTTTCGAGCAGAGCATGCTGGGCATGGCAACGGAGGGCTCGTTCACGGAGACAGGTGCGTCGCAATGGTTCATCAATCTCTCGCCGCAACCGCATCTCGACGGGCGCTACACCGTCTTCGGACGCGTGTCCAACTTCGGTATCATCGGTCGCACGCTGGAAACGGCCTTCAGTCGGATCGCCGAGGGGGATCTGATCCTGACCATCCGAGAGGTAGCCGACTCCTGACCCGCGTACCACGGATCCTGCTGCCGCTGGCCGCGATACTGCTGTCGGCGTGTGCGATGGGCGGGGTCCGCTTCCCCAGGCCACCCGCACTGACCGCTACCGCCTCGACCGAAGTGGTGGCCGAGTGGAGCGCCCGGATCACGCCGCTGCAACCGGGTCGGCAACTGATCCGCTTCCGCTGGACCTTCACCGATGGGCGGAAGAACGATGCCACGGCCCAGGGACGTGGTGGCCTCCAGATTGCCACCCCGGACTCCCTGCGGTTTGATTTCGCTGCGGCGCTCGGGATGGGCGGTGGGGCGGCCTTCGTCATTGGCGATTCCGCCCAGTGGGCCGAGCCGCGGGAGCGGGTTGAGGGCCTGGTGCCCAACTATCCTCTGCTCTGGGCGATGGTAGGGGTGGTACGGCCGCCAGCGCCGGGGACGGTGATCCGGAGTGCCGAGGTCGGCGGGGTCCTGGCATGGGAGTATCTTGCTGGAGGGGATACCGTCCAGTACCAGGTCCGGGAGCACGGCCCGCGTCAGTTGGCGTTGCAGGTCCGCCGGGGTGGTACGGTGGTTGGGCAGGTTGTCACGACCTTCGACCCGTCCGGCCGACTGGTCCGGTCGGTCATGATGATCCCCGGAGAGCAGGTCAAGCTGGAACTCACTTTCACGACGGTTACCGTCCCGGCGGAATTCGATCCCGATGTCTGGCGCCTTCCGAGCGATTCGCTCTAGTCTCGTGCTCCTGCTGGCGGGGTGCTCCCTCTACTCGTTCAAAGGGGGAGGGTTGCCGCGCGAGATCCGGACGGCGGCGGTGGATCCATTCGACAATCTCACCGCCGAACCCGCGATTGGACAGGAGATCAACCTGGCCGTCCGCGAAGCGGTGCAGAAGCGCCTGGGTTTGCGCAGCGCGGCCGAAGGGCAGGCCGATGCCATCGTCAAGGGCATCGTGCGCCGCTACGAACCGGATCTGCCCGTCGCCTATTCCGGCACGCCAGGGCAGTCCGGCGGCGGCCAACAGGTTCAGGTGAGTCAGCGACGGGTCCAGATGATGGTGGAGATCGAGATCCTGAACCGGGTGACGGAAAAGCCCATCCTGCAAAAACAGACCTTCACGGTCGATGGCGAATATGGTCCAGGCCGGGAAGCCGAAGGGCGGCAGAAGGCACTGGACAAGTTGATCACCCAGATCGTGCAGAAGGCGAGGTCGCAATGGTAGGACTGCCAACCAGTCGGCGCGGATCAAGTCGCATGGGATGTCTGCTCTGGATCCTGCTGCTGGCGATCGCCGCCTACTTCGGGAACCTCTTCGGACGGCCCTGGTTCCGGTACTACCAGTACAAGGACGAGATGGCGACCGCCGCGTCCTACGGGACGGTGCTATCCGACGCGGAAATCCGCCGGCGGGTGCAGGTGCGGGCCGATTCCCTGATGCTGCCGCTGGAGGCGCGCCAGATCTCCATTCAGCGCCTGCCCGATCGCGTCGTGATCTCCTCGGCGTACGAGGAGGTCATTCCGGTGCCGTTGCGCCGACCCGTCATCCTCCGGTTCCGTCCCAGGGTCGAGGCGGCGCTCTGACAATCGGCCCGGGCGAGCGCCTGCTGCCCGACCTTGCCGCGGCCGTCGCGTGGCGGCGGACGGCTCCGGGGCCGGTGGTGTGCACCAATGGCGTGTTCGACCTCCTGCATCCGGGCCATGTCTCGCTGCTGGAGACTGCCCGGGCACTGGGCGGGTCGCTGCTGGTCGCCATCAACGATGATGCCTCGGTCCGAACCCTCGGCAAGGGGGACGATCGTCCGGTGGTGCCCGCCATCGCACGGGCCCGACTGGTCGGTGCCCTGCGCTGCGTCGACCGGGTGGTGCTGTTCACCGAGCCGACACCGCAGCGTCTGATTGAGGCGCTGAAGCCGGATGTGCTCGTCAAGGGCGGCGACTATACCGTCGCCCAGGTCGTCGGTGCCGATGTGGTCCAGGCCCATGGCGGCCAGGTCGTCATCGTTCCGCTGGTCCCCGATCATTCTACTACACGTTTGCTGGAGCGTCTCCGTGCCTCGTCCTGATGGTCGTGCCGTCGATCAGTTGCGTCCCCTCGCCCTTGAACGCGGGGTCAATCCCTACGCCGAAGGCTCCTGTCTCGTCCGGATGGGCGGCACCCTGGTGCATTGCACCGCCTCCGTGGAGGAGGGTGTGCCCCGCTTCCGGAAGGGGAGTGGCATGGGGTGGGTCACAGCCGAGTACGCCATGCTGCCGCGGGCGACGACGGAACGGAACAACCGCGAGCGTCAGGGGGCGGGGGGCCGCACGCAGGAGATCCAGCGCCTGATCGGCCGCTCGCTGCGCGCCTCGATGGCAACCTTCGCTTTCGGTGAATACACCATCAAGGTCGATTGCGATGTGCTGACTGCGGATGGCGGAACCCGCTGCGCCAGCATCACGGGCGCCTGTGTCGCGCTGCACGACGCCTGCACCTGGCTGGCTGCGCGCACCGAACAGCCGTCGGCGTTCGGGCGCCTGGTGGCGGCCGTGTCGGTGGGGACAGTGGCGGGCGCGCACTGTCTGGATCTGGCCTACGTCGAAGACCGCGACGCCGAGGTCGATGCCAATGTGGTCATGCTGGAACCGGATGCGTTCGTGGAAGTGCAGGGCACCGGGGAGCACGGGACCTTCTCGCGGGGCGATCTCGACCATCTGCTCGATCTGGCGCAGGCAGGCCTGGGACAACTGTTCGCGGCGCAGCGACAGGTCCTCGCCGGGTGACCCTGCTGCTGGCCACCAGGAATCCGGGCAAGGTGCGGGAACTGCGGCGCCTGCTCGCTCCGTTGGCAGTGCCGCTGGTGACGCCGGACGACATCGGACTGCCGGTGCTGGCGGAGGAAGACCACATCGAAGGTGGCGAGACCTTCGCCGAGAACGCACTGGCCAAGGCGCGGTATTTCTGGGGCCGATCCGGGATGCGGACCATCGCCGACGACAGTGGCCTGGAAGTCGACGCACTGGGTGGCGCACCGGGCGTCCGCTCGAAGCGGTTCGCCGGAGTCGATGGCTCCGACCGGGAGGTTGCCGAGGCGAACAACCGCCATCTCCTGGATCGTCTGCGTGGCCTGCCCGCGTCCGAGCGCGGCGCGCGATTCCGCTGTGTTCTCGCGGTCGTGGGCCCGGAGGGTGAGGCCTGGACGGTGGACGGTGTGACGGAAGGGCGGATTCTCGACGCCCCCGAGGGTGCGGGCGGCTTCGGCTACGATCCGCTCTTCCACAGCACCGAGCTGGGCTGCTCGTTTGCAACCTGTACACTGGACGCCAAGGGACAGGTGTCCCACCGCGGCCGGGCGGCGGCGGCGTTGGTGGGGCACGCCTCCCGATAGGGGTAGGGGCGACCAGCCGGTCGCCCCTACGTTGGTGGCCAGGTCGTTGGTCAAGGCCCTCGCGGTCGGCCCTACACCCCCGCCCGCCATCCCGCTATATTTCCCGCTACGGGGGCGACTGGCTTCGACGGGTTGGATGAACGAGTCGCTGCGTGCCCAGGTCCGGGGTCCTGGTAAAACCACTCGGGACATAGCAACTGCCAACACTGAACTGGCAATGGCTGCGTAAGCTGAGCTAACGCTCGCTTGCTGCACCTCCGTCGCTCGAAGCCCGCCCGGGGCGCCGACGTCGGATCGTAAATCTGGGCTGGTGTCGTCGGGTCCTCCCCCCGCCGCCATGAGATCTTCGGGAGGTCAACGCGGCATCGGTCGGCCTTGCACCGGCGCCACGCCAAGCAGGAAGCAGGGCATACGCACGTAGACGCGGTTCCGGATACCGATTCGGACCAGGGTTCGATTCCCTGCGCCTCCATGACCCAGCAGAGCAGCGGTTCGAGATTCGAGCCGCTGCTCTGTGGGCTTTCAGCCCCTCACCCCAGCCTCGGACCCCATGACTGCTCCGCTCCAGCCGCCGCGCGCCGCCACCCACCCCGTGACCATCGTCCGGCACGGCGAGTCCTTCACCGACCCCTACGCCTGGCTGCGGGAGCGGGAGTCTCCGGCTGTCCAGGAGTACCTGGTGGCGGAGAACACCTGGGCCGAGGCCGCGATGGCCCCGCAGCAGGCCATGACCGACCAGCTCTACCACGAAATGGTTGGACGGATCCGGGAGACCGACCTGTCCGTACCGGTGCGGCGCGGCGACTGGTGGTACTACTCCCGGACGGTCGAAGGGCAGCAGTACCCGATCCACTGCCGCCGTCGGGGTGAGGACGGCCCGGAAGTGATCCTGCTCGATCTGAACCGCCTCGCCGACGGGCACCAGTTCATGGCCCTCGGTGCGTTCACTGTGTCCGATGACGGCCGGTACCTGGCCTACAGCACGGACAGCACCGGCTACCGGCAGTACACCCTGGCGGTCCGCGACCTTGAGACCGGCACCGACCTGCCGTTCACCCGCCCCCGGGTGACCTCGGTGAGCTGGGCTGCCGACCACCGGACGCTGCTCTGGTGTGAGGAGGATCCCACCACCAAGCGCGCCAGCGAACTGTGGCGCGGCGATCGTGACGGAGGCGACCCAACCCTGGTCTATCACGAGCCGGACGAAGCCTTCTCGCTGGTGGTCGGTCGCACCAGGAGCCGGGCCTGGATCGTGATCCAGAGTGGCAGCCATACCACCTCCGAAGCCCGTGCGCTCCCCGCCGATGCTCCTCACGGGACCCCCGCCATCCTGCGGCCCCGCAGCCAGGACATCGAGTACGATGTCGAGCATCACGGCGACTGGTGGTATCTCCGCATCAACGACACCGGGCGGAACTTCCGTCTGGCCCGGGTGCCGGTGGCCCAACCCGAGGCCGTCCCCGACGAACTGGTGGCCCATCGTGTCGATGTCATGCTGGAAGCCGTCGACTGCTTCGCCGATCTGCTGGTCTGCAGCGAGCGCGAGGCGGGGATCACTCACCTCGCAGTGCATCCAATGGATGGCACACAGGTGCACCGGATGCAGTTTCCGGAACCGGTCTACGAGGCGTGGTTGCACGCCAACCCGGAGTGGGAAGCGTCGGCGCTGCGGGTCGGCTATCAGTCCCTGGTGACGCCCTCCTCCGTCTACGACTACCACGTCGCCGAGCGGCGCTGGACGCTGCTCAAGCAGCAGGAAGTGGTCGGAGGCTACGATCCCACTGCCTTCGTCAGCGAGCGGTGGCTGGTCGCTGCTGCGGACGGTGTCCAGGTGCCGGTTTCCCTGGTGCGGCGCCGGGACCTCGCGACCAATGGAACCGGCCCCTGTCTCCTGCAGGGCTACGGGGCCTACGGCTACCCGTATCCGGTGAGTTTCTCATCCAACCGGCTCTCGCTGCTGGAGCGCGGTGTGACCATCGCGATCGCGCATATCCGCGGCGGCGGCGATCTGGGAACTCCCTGGCACGATGCCGGCCGGATGGCGCACAAGATGAACACCTTCACGGATTTCATCGCCTGCGCCGAGGCGCTGATCGATCGCGGCGTATGCGCGCGCGACCGACTGGTGATCGAGGGGGGCAGCGCTGGCGGGCTGCTGATGGGTGCCGTGACCAACCTCCGGCCCGATCTCTTTGCCGGTGTGGTGAGTCAGGTCCCCTTCGTGGACGTGCTGAACACCATGTCCGATGCGACGCTGCCGCTGACGGTCGGCGAGTATGAGGAATGGGGGAACCCGGGCCTGGCGGAGGAGTTCGGCTGGATGCGGGCCTACTGCCCGTACACCAACCTGCGGGCCGCCGCGTATCCACCCATGCTGGTGCGGACTTCGCTGCACGACTCCCAGGTGATGTACTGGGAGCCGGCCAAGTACGTGGCTCGACTGCGGGCCCTCCGGACAAACGATGCCCCGCTCCTGTTGCTGACCAACATGGGAGCGGGGCATGGCGGCGCGTCGGGTCGCTACGACCGACTGCGCGAGATTGCGGCGGACTACGCCTGGATGCTCGGCGTCTGGGGCCTGGGGCCGACTACTTCCCGGCCGTGAGCGACAGGTTCACCATGGTCTTGTCCCAGGCCAGGTGCATCATCCCGGTCATGAAGGAGATGGTGAACGCCTCGACCGGCTGCGGCATTGCCGAGGTGGTGGCCGAACCGCGTGGGCTGATTTCCTGTGCCTTGACGGCGTCGTAGGCGGACTCGATGCCCCACTGGGTGATCGACCGGTTGAGGACGACCTCCCACGGACTCTTCTCCTTCGGCACCGTGTAGAAGGAGTACGATCCGGCGGCGAGCGGCACACCCGCGAGGACGATCGGCCCGGTGGTGTGGATGATGGTGGGCTCGTTGGCTCCCGTCCGCCAGAGCTTGCCCCAGGGGACCAGTTCCGACCCGAAGATGGCGCGCTTGTTCACCAGCGGGCGCGAGTAGCAGACCTTGACGGTGGCCGTGCCGACCTTGGTCGTGACCGAGTCGTACTTGGAGACCCGGGTCGCCACGGTTTCGGCGGGGCGCTGCGGCGTGCAGACCGGGTCGGCACCGGGGGCGGCGAGAAGCAGGGTGAGCAGGGTCAGGGACATGTGATACGCTCCAGCAATGGTGGTCGATGTCAGCGCTGCAACAGCGCCCAGGCGTCGAGCACGCCAGTGCGCGCGGCGGTCGTCGTGTCGGCGGAGAGGGTAAGATGGCCCATCTTGCGTCCCGGACGCGCGTCGCGCTTCCCGTAGAGATGCAGGTGCAGGCCCGGAATTGCAAGGGCCCGGTCCCAGGGCGGGCAGCCGCCCGCGGGCCAGAGGTCACCCAGCAGGTTGATCATGGCCGTCGGCGCGAGGCAGTCCGTGCGGCCCAGCGGGAGGCCGGTGAGGGTCCGCACCTGCTGCTCGAACTGCGACGTGGTCGAGGCATCGAGCGTCCAATGCCCGCTGTTGTGGGGCCGTGGCGCGAGTTCGTTGACCAGCAGCGCCCCGTCCGTCGTCATGAACAGCTCCACGCCCATCACCCCGATATAGTCGAGGGCCGTGACGATCCGTTCCGCCAGGGCGGCCGCGCTCATGGCTGTCTCAGCCGGGACCGGCGCGGGGATGACAGAGGTGTGCAGAATGCCCCCGACGTGCACATTCTCCGCGATCGGCCAGGTACGGACCTCGCCGTCGGCACCACGGGCGACCATGACGGACATCTCACTGGCCAGGGCGACCCGCTGCTCGAGAATGGCCACGACACCGAGCTGGTCGCGTGCCCAGTCGAGCTGGTCCCGCGAGTCGACGACGATCTGTCCTTTGCCATCGTAGCCGAAGCGGGCCGTCTTGAGGATCCCGGCCTGACCACCAATGGCCGCCCAGGCAGCATCGAGGTCGGTGCCCGGTTCAATCGCGACCCACCAGGCCGTCGGGGCCTCGATGGATCGAAGCAAATTCTTCTCGACCAGACGGTCCTGGGTGAGGGCGACAGCAGCACCGCTGGGCCGGACGGGAATTCTCTCCGCCAGTCTGGTCAGCACCTCGGCGGGAACGTTCTCGAATTCAGTGGTCACCGCAGCGCAGGACTGGGCCAGCAGGTCCACGACGTCCGGGTCGTCCCATCGGCGCACCAGGTGGGTCTGAGCCACCTGGCCCGCGGGGGCGTCCGGGTCGGGGTCGACCACCGTGACGCGGTAGCCGAGCTGCTGGGCAGCCGATGTGAACATGCGCCCGAGCTGTCCGCCGCCCAGGAGCCCGAGGGTAGCACCCGGCAGGATCACGCGGGGGGCAGGGTGAGGGCGCGGACCCGCGCGTCCTGCTCCTCGCGGAAGGTGCGCAGCCGCTCCGCCAGGGCGGCATCGGTGCGGGCCAGCATGGCGACCGCGAACAGGGCCGCGTTGTGCGCCCCGGCGTCGCCGATGGCGAAGGTCGCCACCGGGATCCCGGCCGGCATCTGGACGATGGATAGCAGCGAGTCGAGGCCGTTCAGTTGCCGGCTCGACACCGGGACACCGAGCACCGGCACGGTGGTCTTGGCGGCGAGCATGCCGGGCAGATGGGCCGCTCCGCCCGCACCGGCAATGATGCAGCGGAGTCCGCGTGCCTCGGCGGTTGCCGCGTACTCGAACAGCAGGTCCGGCGTACGGTGGGCCGAGACCACGCGCTGCTCGCAGGGGACACCGAAGGCCTCCAGCCGGGCGACTGCATGCTGCATGGTGGCCCAGTCCGAATCGCTGCCCATCACAACACCAACGAGTGGCTGGGTCATCCGACACGCTCCGGGATGGCGGTGAAGGTGAGCTGGGACGGGGTGGGGTAGTCGCCGGAGAAGCAGGCGTGGCACCACGGCGTGACCGTGCCCGCGGCGGCGATCATCTCGTCCAGGGTCAGGTACTCGATGGTGTCGACGCCCAGATAGTCGCGGATCTCCGGGAGCGAGTGTGTGGTCGCGATCAGCTCTTCGCGGCTGGGGGTGTCGATGCCGTAGTGGCAGGGGCCGGTCACCGGCGGCGAGCCCAGTCGCAGGTGTACCTCGCGGGCCCCGGCGGCCCGGATCATCTGGACCAGGCCCTTGCTGGTGGTGCCGCGGACCAGGGAGTCGTCGATCACCACCACCCGCTTGCCGCGGATCACTTCAGGCACCGGATTGAACTTGATCTTGACCTTGGCTACCCGCGCCGCCTGCGTTGGCGAGATGAAGGTCCGCCCCACGTAGTGATTGCGGATCAGCGCGTGTTCCAGCTTGACGCCGGAGATTTCGGAGTAGCCCAGCGCCATGACATTGGCGGAGTCGGGTACCGAGAAGACCACGTCGGCATCGGGCACTGCATGGTACCGGGCCAACTGGCGTCCCAGCTCCCGACGGACCCCGTCGACCGATGCGCCGAAGATGGTCGAGTCGGGGCGGGCGAAGTAGACCAGCTCGAAGATGCAGCGGGAGATCCGGCGCGGCGGCAGCGGTGCCAGATCGGTGAGGACGCCGTCTTCGATCCGGACGAACTCGCCCGGCTGCAACTCCCGCAGCCGGGTGGCTTCCATGAGGTCCAGCGCGCAGGTCTCGGAGGCGACCACCAGGCCGTTGCCGAGTCGGCCGACCACCAGGGGGCGGAACCCGCGGGCATCGACGGCGGCGTAGATGGTGCGCCCGACGCCGATCAGGATGGAGTAGGCGCCGTCAACCCGCTGAAGTGCATCGCGGAGTTGGCCTTCCACCGTGGCCGCGGTGGAGCGGGCGATCAGGTGGATCAGGACTTCGGTGTCGCTGGTACTGTTGAAGATCGCCCCGTCGCGCACCAGTTCCTCGCGCAGGGCGGTGGCGTTCACCAGGTTGCCGTTGTGCGCGATGCTGAGCGGCCCCGCGTGGTAGTTGACCAGGAAGGGCTGGGCGTTCTGCAGCGTCGAATGTCCGGCGGTCGAGTAGCGGGTGTGCCCGATGGCGGTGTCGCCGGGCAGGGCGTCGACGTCGGCGGGTCGCAGCGTGTCGGAGACCAGGCCCATGCCCCGTCGCAGATTCGCTTCGCCGTCGCGGGAGACGGCCACGATCCCCGCGCTCTCCTGCCCCCGATGTTGCAGGGCATAGAGCCCCAGCGATGCCAGGTGCGCAGCATCAGGGATTCCGGATACACCGATCACGCCACACATCGATCAGGCCTCCTGAGCCATGGCCATCCGTCGCGGGATGGCCGAAAGATGGATCTCCCGCAGACGGCGGGAACCCCACTGCCACTGCCGCCCGTCACGGCGGATGGTGATGCTGCCCTCCGGCACCCCGACCAGGCCAAGGTAGTGGCAGGCCACATCGTGCTGCCCGGCCAGACGCTGGAGTGCCGCGACATGTTCCGGCTTGCAGGAGACGAGCGCCCGGGCAGCATCCTCACCGAACAGCCAGCCTTCATCGGACACACTCTCGGCGTGCTGGTTCAGCGAGACCTCCGCGCCGAAGGTCTGGGTCGCCCACGGTCCACCGATGGCCGCCTCGGCCAGCGCGACGGCGAGACCGCCGTCGGAGAGATCGTGCGCCGAGCGCATCAGGCGCTGAGAGGCCGCGGCGACCAGGACGTCCTGCAGATTCCGTTCGGCGGTCAGATCAATCGGGGGCGGAGCACCAGCCACGGTGTCGAGCACCTCTGCCCACCAGGCGCTGCCGCCCAGGTGCCCAGCCGTCGTCCCCAGCAGGAGGATGACATCGCCCTCCGCCTGGAAGTGCGAGGGGACCGCGCAGGTGATGTCGTCGAGCAGGCCGATCATGCCCACGGTGGGTGTGGGATCGATGGCACCGTGTGGATTCTGATTGTAGAGCGAGACATTGCCGCCCGTCACCGGGGTACCGAAGGCCACGCAGGCATCGCTGAGACCGCGACAGGCCTCGACGAACTGGAAGAACACCTCCGGCCGTTCCGGGTTGCCGAAGTTCAGGCAGTCGGTGACGCCCAGCGGCCGCGCGCCGGTGCAGGCGATGTTGCGCGCCGCTTCGGCGACGGCAGCCTTGCCTCCCTCGTACGGGTCGAGCGCCACATGGCGGGCGTTGCAGTCGACCGTCATGGCCAGACCGAAGGAAGTGTCGGCAACCTGCAGGACGCCGGCGTCGCCGCCGGGGAGGATGGCGCTGTTGGCGCGCACCGTGGTGTCGAACTGTGAGAAGACCCAGCGCTTGCTCGCCACCGTCGGGGCATCGAGCAGCTTCTCCAGTCCGGTGGTGAGATCGTCCCAGGTGGTGGCGGGCTGGGCCGCACGGCGGGCCTGAGCGGTTGCAGACTCCTGGGCGGGCGGCGAGTACATCGGGCAGCCATCCACCAGTTCCTGGCCGGGAATCTCGGCGACGACGCGACCATCGTGGATGATGCGGTAGAGGCCGTCGTCGGTGATGCGACCCACCGGCACCGCGTCCAGTTCCCAGCGCTGGCACACGGCCTGAATCTCCGCCAGCCGATGCGGCTCCGCGACGACCAGCATCCGTTCCTGCGATTCGGACAGCATGATCTCGTAGGGGGTCATCCCCGCTTCACGGGTCGGGACCAGGGAGGTGTCCAGTTCGACCCCAACACCGCCGCGCGCGGCCATCTCGGCCGAGGAGGAGGTGAGACCCGCCGCGCCCATGTCCTGGATGGCCACGATGTAGCCGCCGTGGATCAGTTCGAGCGAGGCCTCCAGGAGGAGCTTCTCGGTGAACGGGTCACCCACCTGCACCTGCGGGCGACGCTTCTCGCTCTCGGCGGTCAGGTCCTCCGAGGCGAACGAGGCGCCGTGAATGCCGTCGCGTCCCGTTCGGGCACCGACCGCCAACAGCAGGTTGCCGACACCCTCGGCTTTGGCGGTGATCAGATCGGCTTCACGGAGGATGCCGACGGCCATCGCGTTGACCAGCGGGTTGCCGCTGTACCCGGGTGCAAAGCAGACCTCGCCGCCCAAGGTGGGAATGCCGACGCAGTTGCCATAGTCGCCGACTCCCTTCACCACACCGGCGAAGAGGTAGCGGTTGCGGGCGTCGTCCAGCGGACCGAAGCGCAGCGAGTTCAGCACGGCGACCGGCCGTGCGCCCATGGTGAATACATCGCGCAGGATCCCGCCGACCCCGGTGGCCGCGCCCTGGTCGGGCTCGACTGCGCTGGGGTGATTGTGGGATTCGATCTTGAAGGCGACGGCCCACCCCTCCGGGAGGCGCAGCACGCCGGCGTTCTCGCCCGGGCCCTGAATCACCTGTGGGCCGGTGGTGGGGAAGCGGCGCAGCACCGGCTTGGTGTGCTTGTAAGAGCAGTGCTCCGACCACAGGGCCGAGAAGATGCCGAGTTCGGTGAGTGTGGGGGTGCGCCCGAGCAGCTCGAGGATCGCCGCGTACTCGGTGGCGTTGATCTTGTGCTCGCGGACCACGTCGTCGGTGACCGGGCGTTCCCCGGGGAAGGACTCGGCGCGCGTCATGCTGCGGCTCCCAGGCGCAGATGCCCGATCAGCGAGGTGAAGAACCGATGGCCCGCGTCCGACCCGAGGCGCAGGTCGGCCAGGCGCTCCGGGTGGGGCATGAAGCCGACCACGTTGCCCGCGGCGTTGCAGATCCCGGCGATGTCGCGCGCCGACCCGTTCGGGTTGGCGGGGGCGTCGCTGCCCGCGACCGCCACATAGCGGAGCACCACCTGGCCCTCGGCTTCCAGTCGGTCGAGCGTGGTGTCATCGGCGGCGTAGCGGCCTTCGCCGTGGGAAATCGGAATGCGGATCACTTCACCGGCCTGATAGTCGCTGGTGCAGCAGGTGGTGGTCCGCTCGATGCGGACATCCACCGGCCGGGAGGCGAAGGTCAGATCGGCATTGCGCCGCAGGGCACCGGGCAGCAGGCCGGCTTCGCAGAGGACCTGAAAGCCGTTGCAGATGCCGACCACGGCACCGCCTGCTGCGGCGTGCGTAGCGACGGCGGCCATCACCGGAGCGAAACGGGCAATCGCGCCGGAGCGGAGATAGTCCCCGTAGGAGAACCCGCCGGGGAGGATGACCCCGTCGGCGCCATGGAGGTGGGTCTCGCGGTAGTCGAGCAGCAGCGGCGTCCCGCCCGCCCGGCTGACAGCCTGCAGCGATTCCGTCTCGCAGTTGCTGCCGGGGAACCGGATGACAGCGATGCGGGCCATCAGGCGTCGACCGTGATGACGAAGTCTTCCATCACCGGGTTCGCCAGCAGGCGTTCACACATGTCCCGGGTGACGGCCCGGGCCTCGTCCGCTGACGCGGCGGTCACGGTCAGATCAATGGCCTTGCCGACTCGGACCTCGCCGACCTGGGCGAAGCCGAGTACGCCGAGGGCGTGCTCGACGGCCTGGCCCTGGGGATCGAGGAGACCGGCGCGGGGAATGACCCGCACGTGGACACGAAAGGTCATGTGGAATGCTCCGATGGGCGTCCAGGACGCCGGGTGTGGTGGTGCATGTGGGCGTCAGGCGGCGCATCGCTGTCGGACCCGTCGCCGCGTTCGGTGATGCCCTGAATGAAGGCGCGCAGGATGCCGTACGCCATGTACGTCAGTCCCAGCGGAAAGAGAAAGTGTTCCGGGACCATCAGGCCGCCGACCAGCAGGATGATCCACAGGGCGGTGCCTGCCAGTTGCCGTGCCGTGCGGAAACCGCCGGACGGGAACTTGGGGTAGCGGACATTGCTGACCATCAGCACCGACAGTACGATCATCAGGATCGGCACAACGTGCTGCGCGTTGAGCATCGGCATCCAGTGCTGCTGGTACCACGCCGTCTGCGAGAAGGCGTAGTAGACGGCCAGCGTCATGCCGGCGGAGGGCGACGGCAGACCGGTGAACCAGCTCGTGGTGCCGCCCTGATGGGCGATGACGTTGTAGCGCGCCAGGCGCACGGCCACGGCCACGACGTAGAAGTAGCAGATCACCCAGGCGAAGCGTCCGCCGAGGTGGAACTCCTGGAAGTACATGATCAGGGCCGGTGCGACCCCGAAGGAAATCACATCCACCAGCGAATCGAGTTCCGCGCCGAACCGGGTACCGGTATTCGACAGGCGCGCGACCCGGCCATCGAGCATGTCGAGAATGCCCGCGAAGACGATGAACCAGCCGGCCCAGATGAAGTTGTGCTGATAGGCCGAGACGACGGCCCAGAGGCCGAAGAAGAGATTGCCGAGCGTGAAGGCGCTCGGAATGACCACGACGACCCGGCTCATGCCGGTGCGCCGGATCGGCGGTTCCTCCGGCGTCAGGTCCATTCGGCCAACACCGTGACACCGGCCTGGGTGCGGTCGCCCTCGCGGACCTTGACGGCCGCACTGGCCGGCAGGAACACATCGACCCGCGAACCGAAGCGGATCAGTCCCAGCCGCTCGCCCTGCCGGGCGTCATGACCGGTCTGGTGGTCGGTGACGATCCGCCGCGCGATGAGGCCGGCAATCTGACGCGACAGCACCGGCCCGTGCGGCGACTGCTGGCCGATGTCGCTCTGTTCGTTCTCGAGGGCCGCCTTGTCGGCGGCGGCGTTCAGGAAGGCCCCCGGCCGATAGCGGCGGAAGGTGACCGGTCCGTCCACCGGATAGCGGTTGACGTGTACGTTGAAGACATTCATGAAGATCGACACCCGCACCGCCTGGCCGCCGATCACATCGGGCTCGTGGATCGGGATGATCGAGATCACCAGGCCATCCGCCGGGGCGATGACGAGATGATCGCCGCGCGGTCCCGGCCGCACCGGATCGCGGAAGAAGGCGATGACCCAGATGGTGATCAGGGCCCAGACGACGGACGCGGGCCACCATTGGAGCGCGAGCAGCCCCACCAGGATGACCACCGCGATGGCGATGAACGGGCGGCCCTCGGGGGCGATGCGCATCAGGTACACTCCGGGAGTGGGAAGCCGGTCAGGCGCCGAAAGGCTTCCTGGTAGCGGGCACTGGTCTCGGCGACGATGTCGCCCGGCAGTGTCGGGCCGGGGGCGTCACCGTTCCAGCGACCCGCGCGCTGCTCAGCGGCGAGCCAGTCGCGCAGCGGCTGCTTGTCGAACGAGGGCGGCGTGTGACCAGGGGACCAGAGATCCGCCGGCCAGAAGCGGGAAGAGTCCGGCGTCAGGACCTCGTCGATCAGCAGCGGCTCGCCACTGCGGGTCAGGCCGAACTCGAACTTGGTGTCGGCCACCAGCAGACCCTGCTCAGCCGCTGCATCGCGCCCTGCGGTGTAGATGGCCAGCGAGGCATCGCGCAGACGGTCGGCCAGCACAGCGCCCAGTTCGTCCCGCATGCGGCTGAAGGGAATGTTCTCGTCGTGCTGCCCCAGCTCGGCCTTGGTGGCGGGCGAGAACAGCGGGGTGTCGAGACGTTCGGCTTCACGCAGTCCGGTGGGCAGTGGCTCGCCGGCCAACCGGCCCGTGGCGGCGTACTCCTTCCAGGCCGAGCCAGTCAGATAGCCGCGGATGACACACTCGAACGGGATCGGATCGGTCCGGCGGACCAGCATGGCCCGACCGGCCAGTGCCGCGCGATGCGGCGCCAGCGAGGGAACGTCCCGGAGAATCTCGTCGGTGTCCGCGGTCAGGAAGTGCGAGGGAATGACCGCCTCCAGGCGACGGAACCAGTACGCCGAGAGCTGCGTGAGCACCTGACCCTTGCGGGGAATGGGCTGGTCGAGGACCACATCGAAGGCGGAGATGCGGTCACTGGTCACGATCAGCAGGCGCTCCTCGTCGACCTGGTAGACCTCGCGGACCTTGCCCCGACGCACCAGCGGCAGGGGGAGCAGCGCAGCCATCGCGGGGGCGGTCATACCCGCAGTTCCCCCGCCTCGGCCACGGCGGCGCGGGGGGCGGCGTCCGTGAGGATCGGGTTGAGATACTCCTCGACGAACTCCGTCACCTGCTCGGGCGACCGCCCGACATAGCGGATCGGATCAAGTTCGGCGGCCAGCGTGGCGCGATCGACCGCCGCAAACGCCGGGTCACCGGCCAACCGCTCCATCAGGTCGTTCGTGGCCCCGGCCGCGACCGCGTCGGCCACGGCCAGCGAATGCTGGCGGACCACCTCGTGCAGCGTCTGGCGGTCGCCACCGGCCTGCACTCCCAGCATCAGCCACCGCTCCGTGGCCATGAAGGGCATCTGCTCGGACACGTGCCGGGCGATGACGGGCGGGCGCACCTCCATGCCCCCGGCAATGTTCTCGACCAGCAGGAGGATGGCGTCGATGGTGAGGAAGGCTTCGGGCAACGTCAGGCGGCGGTTGGCGGAGTCGTCGAGGGTCCGCTCCAGCCACTGGGCGGCGGCCGTGTGCGCGGTGTTCGCCTGGAGCGAAATCACGTGTCGCGCCAGTGCGTTGATCCGCTCGGCCCGCATGGGGTTGCGCTTGTAGGCCATGGCGCTGGAACCGATCTGATCGGCCTCGAACGGCTCCAGCAGTTCGCCCTCGTGCTGCAACAGGCGGAGGTCCACCGCCATCTTGGCGGCCGACTGGGCAATGCCGCTGAGCACATCGAGCACCCGCGCGTCGGCTTTGCGCGAGTAGGTCTGGCCCGTTACGGCAAAGGCGCGCGGCAGCCCCAGTCGCTCGCAGATCCGCTGTTCGAGCTGCCGGACCCGCGCGTGATCGCCACCGAAGAGTTCCAGAAACGAGGCCTGCGTGCCGGTGGTCCCCTTGCAGCCGCGCAGGCGCAGGGTGTCGAGCAGGTGCGTCAGGGCTTCGACGTCGAGGGCAAAGTCCTGCGCCCACAGGGTGGCCCGCTTGCCCACGGTGGTGAGCTGGGCGGGCTGGAAATGGGTGTAGGCCAGACAGGGCAGGGACCGATGCGCCACGGCAAAGGTGCGCAGCCGAGTCAGTACGCTGAGCAGACGACCCAGCACCAACTGGAGTGCATCGCGCAGGATCAGCACATCGGCGTTGTCGGTGACGAAGGCGCTGGTGGCCCCGAGATGCAGAAACGGGCGGGCCGCTGGTGCCTGTTCGCCGAAGGTGTGAACATGTGCCATGACGTCGTGCCGGAACCGCTTCTCGAATGCTGCGGCGCGATCCAGATCGGCATCGTCGAGATGCTCGCGCATGACCGCCAGCGCCTCTTCGGGGATGGGGAGACCCAGCTCGGCTTCGGATTCGGCCAGGGCCAGCCAGACCCGTCGCCAGCGACCGATCCGCCAGGCTTCACTCCAGAGTTGCTGCATGGGGGCCGAGGCATACCGACCGGTCAGAGGGGACTGCCAACGGGCATGAGTCATCGGAGCGGCACTTGGACGAAGTAGACCTGGCCGTCGCGTTCCACCGCAATCTGGGCGACGCCACGGGACTGGGCCTGGTTGAAAAGAGTCTGGACATCTTCGGCGCGGGTAACCCGCACCTGCTCGATGCCGACGATCACATCGCCGGCCTGGAAGCCGGTCTGGGCCGCCAGTTCCGGTGAGATCCGGAAAATCAGCGCGCCCTGCGCCGAGCGGATGCTGTGCTCGGTGCGGATGGCGGGTGTGACGGTTACCACTTCGAGCCCTTGCAGCGCGCGCACCTTGGCGGCCAGCGCCGTTGGCGGCGGGCCAAGCTTCAGGGTCCGGGTCCGGCGCTCGCCGGCCGACTGGGTGACCAGCGAGACGGTATCGCCGACGTGCAGGTCGAGCTTGACCGATTCCCAATCGAGATAGTTGCGCAGCGTGCGTCCGTTGGCCTGGAGCATCACGTCGCCCACTTTCAGGCCCGCCTCAGCGGCAGGTCCGTCGGGGAGCACCATGGTCACCGGCACGCCGCTGTTCTGCCTGGCCGCCTGGGGCGAGCCCGGACCCACCACGTCCAGTCCCGTCCAGGCCCGCTGGACCGCACCGTTGCGGATGATCTCCTGCGCCACCCGCATGGCCCGCTCGATCGGAATGGCGAAGCCGATGCCCACCGAGCCGCCTGAGCTGGAGAAGATCGAGGAGTTGACGCCGATCACCTCACCCAGGGCATTGGTCAGCGGCCCGCCCGAGTTGCCCGGGTTGATCGCGGCGTCGGTCTGGATCATGTCGAGGTAGAGGCCGCTGCGTTCCCGGGACGGCACGATGTTCCGCCGTGTGGCGCTGATCACACCTGCCGTGACGGTGGGTTCGGAGTTGCCGAGGAGGAAGGAGTAGGGATTGCCGACGGCAATGGCCCACTCGCCGATCATCAGGTCGCTGGAGCGGCCGATGGTCACGACCGGCAGGTCGGTCCGGTTGATCCGGATGACGGCAATGTCTGTCAGCGGGTCCTCACCGAGGAGGACGCCCTCGACGTCGGTGCCGTCGGCCAGTGTGACGGTGATCTGCCGGGCGTCGGCCACCACGTGCTGATTGGTCAGAATGATGCCGTCAGCTCGGACCACGAAGCCGGTGCCGAAGCTCTGCGGCGTCTCCTGCTGCGGGCCGCAGAAGAAGAAAAAGCAGTCGGGGTCGCGGAGCGCGCGGGGCAGCGTCACCCGCAGCGAGACGACGGCTGAGGCGACCCGGTCGGTCGCCCGGACGATGGCGGTGGTCCGCAGCGCCGTCAGCGAGTCGGAGACCTCCGGGGCGCGGGTCGGCGGGCTCTGCCCGATGGCCTGGGCGTCGCGGCCGCAGGCGGTCAGCAGGCCGATGACCAGCGCACGGACCAGCGTGGTGATGTGTCGGCGGGGCGTTACCATGCCGCGCATTCCTCCAGAAAACACGCCGCGGGGTACTCGGCCGCGACGAAAGCCAATCCTGACGCCGGGGCCGGCGGACCGGTCTCGGCGTTATCGGTCCGCGCCAGCAGGCGGGTCATGTCGCTCACCGGACGGCGCCCCCGGCCGATTTCGACCAGGGTCCCGACCAGCAGACGCACCATCCGGTGAAGGAACCGGTCCGCCATGATGTGGAAGCGGAGCCGGGAGGCATCCAGCCGTTCCCAGCGCGCCTCCCGGATGGCACAATCGTAGTGCGGTTTCGGCTCACCGACCACCGCAAAGGCCCGGAAGTCGTGCCTGCCCGCCAGGGCCTCCGTGGCCTCGGTGAGGGCCGCCAGGTCCAGCGGGTAGCCCAGGGGCCACGTGGTACGGGCGACAAAGGGCGATCTGCCCGAGGCGTCTTCGATCAGGTCGTAGCGGTAGCGGCGGGACAGGGCGGATCGGCGGGCATCGGTGCCCGGCACGACCTGCTGGACGCGGCGGACAGCTACATCGGATGGCAGGACGGCGTTCAGGGCCCGGAGCAGGGTGGCCGTGGTCCAGCGGGTGGGCATGGTGACGGAGGCCGGCAGGGCCAGCGCGTGGACACCGGCATCGGTCCGGCCCGCGCCGACGACCCGACGGGGACCGCCCGCGAGCCGACTCACGGCCTCCTCCATGACATGCTGGACTGAGCGGCCTTCGGTCTGTCGTTGCCAACCGCAGAAGCCGGTGC